>CALOAZ010000187.1:0-49316 GCA_942491355.1 uncultured Phycisphaeraceae bacterium | reverse complement strand
GGGAATATCCCACGGTATCGATGGGCCTCGGGCCGATTGCCTCGATTTATCGCGCCCGGTTCATGCGCTATCTGGATGATCGCGGCATCCGCAAACACGAAGGCGCACAAGTCTGGGCCTTCCTGGGCGACGGTGAATGCGATGAGCCCGAATCACTCGGCGCCATCACACTTGCCAGCCGCGAAAAACTCGACAACCTCAACTGGGTGATCAACTGCAATCTGCAGCGCCTCGACGGCCCCGTGCGCGGCAACAGCAAAATCGTGCAGGAACTCGAAGCGATTTTCCGCGGTGCCGGCTGGAATGTGATCAAGGTGCTCTGGGGGTCGGACTGGGATCCGCTGTTTGCCGCCGACACCGATGGCCTGCTGGCCCATCGCCTCGAAGCGATGGTCGACGGTGAATATCAGAAACTGCGTACCGAAAGCGGCGCGTACATCCGCGAGAAGGTTTTCGGCGGCGACGAACGCCTGCTGAACATGGTCGCCAACTACTCCGACGACGAACTTTGGAAGCTGCGCCTGGGTGGCCACGATCCAGGCAAGGTTTATGCGGCCTACAAAGCGGCGCAGGATTACACCGAAGGCCCGACCGTCATTCTCGCCAAGACCATCAAGGGCTACGGCCTGGGCGAAGCCGGTGAAGGCAAGAACGTCACGCACAACCTCAAGAAGCTCAGCGAAGAGGAAATGCTGGCCTTCCGCGATCGGTTCGGCATTCCGATCACCGACGAAAAAGTCCGCACCGACCCGTTCTACCGCCCCGCCGAAGACAGCATCGAAATGCAGTATCTGCGTGAGCGTCGCGCCGCACTCGGCGGCCCCGTACCGCAGCGCCGCGTGGTGCCGGTGAATTTCGAAGCGCCAGAAGCCGATCAGTTCGCGCAATTCGATCAAGGCAGTGGCGATCGCACACTCTCGACCACCAGCGCCTACGTGCGCATGATCCGAAAACTCGTCAAAGACAAAAACGTCGGCCAGTACATCGTGCCGATCATTCCGGACGAAGCACGCACCTTCGGCATGGACGGCATGTTCCGGGAAATCGGCATTTACTCGCACGTCGGCCAGTTGTACGACCCGGTCGATTCCGATCAGCTTGCCTATTACCGCGAAGCCACCGACGGCCAGATTCTCGAAGAAGGCATCAACGAAGCAGGCTCGATGTGCTCGTTCATCGCCGCCGGCACGTCACATGCAAGCCACGGCCAGGCGATGATCCCCTTCTACATCTATTACTCGATGTTCGGCCCGCAGCGCATCGGCGATCTATGCTGGCTTGCCGGCGATCAGCGATGCAAGGGCTTCCTCATCGGCGGCACCGCCGGGCGCACCACACTCAACGGCGAAGGCCTGCAACACCAGGATGGCCATGCGCACCTGCTGCTGTCGACCGTCCCCACGTGCCGTGCTTACGACATTGCCTACGCGTACGAATTGCCGGTACTCGTGAAACACGGCATCCAGAAGATGTATCACGAAAGCGAAGACGTCTTCTACTACCTGAGCGTGGGCAACGAGGAATACAAACATCCGGCCAAACCCGCGGGTGCCGACGAAGGCATCATCAAGGGCATGTACAAATTCGCCGATGCTCCGAAAACCAAAGGTAAGGCCAAAGGCACTGCCACGCTGATGGGCGCCGGATCCATCATGAATTGCGTGGTCGAGGCGCAAGCTATTCTCGCCGAGAAGTACGACATCGCCGCCACGGTATGGGGCGTGACCAGCTTCACCGAACTGCGGCGCGAAGCCCTGGGCATCGAACGCCAGAATCTTCTGCATCCCGACCAAAAATCGGCCAAACCTTATTTCACACAATGCCTCGAAGCCGACAACGCGGATGTCATCGTCGCCTCAAGCGACTACATGAAGATCCTGCCCGACGCGCTTGAAAAATGGTCACCCAAACGCCTTTACGGCTTGGGCACCGATGGCTTCGAGCGCAGTGAAGAACGTGAAGTGTTGCGTCGTCACTTCGAAGTCGACGCGGCTTTTGTCGTCCTCGCCACACTGCACGGCCTGGCCCACGAAGGCAAGATCGACAAGAAAGTGGTCGCGAAGGCCATCGAAGAACTCGACATCGACCCTGCAAAGGTCGACCCGCTTTACGCATAAAAGCAAACCAGGGACGGCGGACTGCCGAAGGAACGGAACATGGCTGTCGAATTCAAAGTGCCGGAACTCGGCGACGGTATCAACAGTGCCGACATCCTCGAAGTGCTCGTCAAACCCGGCGACGTCATCAAGAAAAATCAGGGCGTCATCGAAGTCGAAACCGACAAAGCCACCATGGAAATCCCTTCCAACGTGGCCGGCAAAGTCACCGACGTCAAAATCAAAAAAGGTGATTCGGTCAAAGTCGGCCAGGTGTTGATCGTCGTCGACGCCGCCGGCAACGGCGCGGCATCACCGGCTCCCGCTAAAAAGAATGCCCCCGCCCCGGCACCTGCTGCAGCGCCTGCCGCCGCGCCTGCCGCAGGCGGATCGGTCGTGCCCTTCAAAGTGCCCGAACTCGGTGACGGCATCGCCAGCGCCGGCATTCTCGAAGTGCTGGTGAAAGTAGGCGACAGCCTCAAGAAAAATCAGGGCGTCGTCGAAGCCGAAACCGACAAAGCCACCATGGAAATCCCGTCCACACTCAGTGGCACGGTCAAAGAAGTCCTCGTCAAAAAAGGACAGTCGGTCAAACCCGGCGAAGTGCTGATCATGGTCGAATCCAGCGGCGCGGCGGCACCGACTGCTGCGCCGAAAGCCACAGCGCCCGCCGCAACCGCGGGCTCGAAAACTGCACCCAGCGAAGCCCCCACGTCGCCCAAAGCAGCCGCCGCACCTTTGGGGGACGGGCCGATCGCAGCCGCTCCCTCCGTGCGAAAATTCGCGCGTGAAATCGGCGTCGATATCCAGACCGTCGCCGGATCGGGTGCCGGGGGTCGCATCACCATCGATGATGTGAAAGCCCACTCACGCAACAAACCTTCAGGCGGTGGCGCACGAAGCAGTGACCGATCTTCCGATGCCAAACCCGAAATCACCGTCGAGGCCATGAGCAAACTGCGCAAGGTTTCTGCGACGCGCCTGACCACCTCATGGGCAGCGCCGCACGTCACCCTGCAAGCCGAATGCGATGTGACCGAACTCGAAGAGATGCGCCAAGCCTTCAAGAAGAAGGCCGAATCCACCGGTGCCAAACTCACCGTCACCGCCATGTTCATCAAAATCGTTTCGGCGGCGCTCAAGGTCTATCCGCGCATGAACGCGAGCATGGATCTTGAAAAAGGCGAGTTCCACCTCAAGAATCGTTACAACATCGGCTGCGCGGCTGACACGCCGCGCGGCCTGGTGGTCCCGGTCATCCGCGATGTGGATCAGAAGAACATTCTTCAAATCGCACGTGAACTGACCGAACTTTCATCCAAGGCTCGCGACGGCAAACTCACACTTGAAGATATGTCCGGTGGCACGTTCACCGTGACCAATCTTGGCGGCATGGGCATCGGCTTCTTCACGCCGATCGTCAATTCACCCGAAGCCGCCATTCTCGGTATGGGTCGCGCCGAAAACAAACCCGTCTGGAACGGTAAGGAATTCGCGCCCAAGCTCATGCTGCCGCTGTCGCTGAGTTTCGATCACCGCATCGTCGATGGCGCTGACGGCGCACGATTCCTCAAGTGGCTGGTCGACGCCGTCGAGAATCCGCTGCTGCTGTCGCTGGAAGGCTGACCTGCGAATCATGCGATCGCACGAAGGGACGACAGGCCCATGCCCGACTCGAATTTCACCGGTTTCGACAAAACCAAGCCGGCGGCCTTACTTGAAGCCGGCGAGCGCGTGCTGGTCATTGAAAGACGCGCCTTCGATCAGGATGTCCGCCGCCACTTCATCGGCCGAGTCGATGCCGTCGAGGCTTCGTGCTTCCGAGCCACCGGTCATCTGTTTGTTTATCACGATTCCACCCGCCAATGGGTGCGGCGGCAAAGCCTGCGTACACGCATCTACGGCATGAACGACAGCCGCCTGATCATCAGCATTCTGCCTGAAACCGTGAACCTGCCGACACTGACTTACGACTCCGACTCCGATTCAGCCTCTTTTCGTCACCGACGGCCAGGGCTTTCGTTTTGATCTCCATGAATTTGCGGTACGAAGCTGAGATGAAGCAGCAACCGATGCTCCATCGCCGATTGGTACTCGTCCAATCCTTCGTCTAGGATCCGAGCTTTCCAGCATTCCATCAGTGAGATGTCTACTGTGAGCGATAACTTCTCCGACAAGCATCTGGTTGTTCTCGGCGGTGGCCCCGGCGGTTACCCCGCTGCATTTCTGCGCGCATCTGGGCTACAAAGTCACGCTGATCGATGAGAACGCGAACCCAGGCGGCGTATGCCTGCACGTGGGATGCATTCCCTCCAAGGCGCTGCTGCACGTGGCGAAACTGATCAACGAATCACACGAATCCGAAGCATGGGGCGTAAAATTCGCCAAGCCGAAGATCGATCTCGATAAGCTGCGCGCCTTCAAGGACAAGATCGTCAAGCGATTGACCGGCGGTCTTGGCGCCATGTCCAAGCAGCACAAAATCACGTATGTGCAAGGTCGCGGCAAATTCACCGACGCCCATACCCTCGAAGTCAATGGTGACAAGATCACCTTTGACCACGCCATCATCGCCACCGGATTCACACCGGCGATGCCGAAGATTTTCGACATCGGCTCCGACCGCGTGATGGATTCGACCGGCGCGCTCGAACTCAAGGACATTCCCAAAACACTGCTCGTCCTCGGCGGCGGATACATCGGCCTGGAGATGGGATCGGTCTATGTCGCGCTCGGCTCGAAAGTCAGCGTGGTCGAAATGGCCAAGCAACTGCTGCCGGGCGCCGATCAGGATCTTTCCGAAGTGTTGACCAAGAAAATCACAGGTCGATTCGAATCCATTCTCACCGACACACGCGTGACTGAACTCACCGAAACCAAGGGCGGCATCGCCGTCAAACTACTGGGTTTGGATCTGAGTGAAATACGCACATATGACAAAGTTCTGATCTCAGTCGGTCGCGTACCCAATTCGCGCGGCCTGGGCTTGGAAGAAATCGGCGTGAAAACCACCGACCGCGGCCACATTGTGGTCGATGCGCAGCGTCGCACCTCGGTCGGCCACATCTCGGCGATCGGTGATGTGGCGGGCGAACCGGGCCTCGCGCACAAAGCCACGCACGAAGGTTCCGTCGCGGTCAAAGCCATCGCGGGCGAACCCGTTGCCTGGGAACCAGCCTGCATCCCTGCCGTCGTCTTCACCGATCCGGAAGTCGCCTGGGTCGGCCTGACCGAAAACGATTGCAAGACCAAAGGCGTGGCCCACAAAGTCAGCAAGTTTCCGTGGGCGGCTTCAGGGCGCGCGATCTCACTCGATCGTCCCGAAGGTGTCACGAAAATGATCTTCGACCCGCGCACCGATCGACTGATCGGGTGCGGCATCGTCGGCGTGGGTGCCGGCGATCTGATCGCCGAAACGGCGCTCGCCATTGAAATGGGCGCCACGGCCGAAGATCTCGCGATGACCATTCATCCCCATCCCACCATGAGTGAAACACTCATGGAGGCTGCCGAACTTTATCTGGGCCACAGCGCCCACTTCATCACACGACGCTGAGTGCCCGCGTCCGAGGGTTACCCGGATGTTTATCCGTCGCAAAGCCATATGGTTCTGCCTGCTCATCATCACAGCACCGCTCATCGCGCAGGATGCTGATCCCGCCGCCGACGATGCGGCCGCCAACGCGCCGAAAAAATCAAAACTCCGAATCGACTGGGATAATGTGCGACAGACGGCCGGCGCGGTCTATGCCGACGCCGAAGTCGGTGGCACATGGACAAATGCCCCCAAAACCACCAATGCCTCAGGCACACCCGGTGGATCACCCACCGGCCATACCGACGAAGATGGCACCGGCCTCTTCACACGATTCTCAGCAGGTTACGTCGCGCCCGAATCCATCGTCCCCGCCTGGCTCGGTACCACCACACGCCTGGAAACCGAAACGACCTATATACGCACGAACAGCGAAACAACCGATCGCAGCACGACCGGTGCCGACGAGCTTTACCCGATCGATAACGCGGCAGGCTTCGATATCTCCACCGAATTCCCCACCGGCGGCGGCGGCACCGGCATTCCGACCTTCGACAGCGACCACGCATATACTGGGCACAGACCACACTGCGTATCGCTACCGATAATGATCAGCGCCACCGGCGTGATCAGTCAGCGTACATGGGTGTGACGTACTGGCGCGCCGAACAGGATTATGTTTCCGATGGCTTTGACGGCGGCACAACACGATCGAAATGGCTCGATGAAAATCCACCTCCGTCGGGCGCGTGAGCCAGACCGACAACGACTCATTTTCAAGCTATCGCATCAAAGGGCGCCTCGGCTTGATTTACCGCACATGGAAAGGACGACTGCGGCTTCTCGGTCATCGGCGAAGTCGACCATTTCAAAGACGTCCCCACCATCACCAACCCTTCGGCCAGTGGCCAGACCGCATCAATTGGCCGCTCCGACATGACCAATTTCGCCCTGTTCCTCAAGGCCACGCTTTTCTCGTACTGATTCAAGCCGCTTGACCGGCATCCGCCGCGCCCTACTATTGTGGGCGCAGTGCGGGCGATTAGCTCAGTTGGCTAGAGCGCCGCCCTTACAAGGCGGATGTCACAGGTTCGAGTCCTGTATCGCCCATTAAAAAACCCGCCGAACGGCGGGTTTTTTATTGGGCGATTAACCACAAACGATCACTTGCCCAGCGTGCGGGCTTCGGTCGATGCGGTTTTGATCAGATCACGCAACTCTTCGAGCGTGCCCATCTCGATGAATTGATCGCCGATCTCAATGAATGAGCCCACGGTTTTGTCCTGCGGGTCCACGAAGAATCCCATCGTCACGTTGCCGCGCACGCCGTAGCTGACTTCGCGATACGTCTCGGCGGCTTTCACCAGCTTGGGCTGATTCTTGATCATGTAATCGAGTGCCTTGGCCAGTTCGACAAAATCGGATTCATCGATATGCGCCGTCACCATGTGCTGCTCGGGCTCAGCCTTGGGCGCATCCGGATCGGCGGCATCAACAACAGGGGCGAGTTCGGCTGGGTCGGTCCACCGATAACGCAAACGCAATGCGGTCTGAGATTCCTTTTTGGCCATGTCGTTAAGACCGATCAACGCAAACGACATGTTGCCTGTTTTGGATCGAGGCGTCGCAGCGAGCGATTTCACATCGCGAACGAACAAGCGCCCGGCTTCACGCGCGAAATTCTCAAACTCAGAGGGCTGATCACGCCGCTCCGCCGCCGGGCGACGCTGAGCCATCGCAGGGACAGCGGCACACATCAGACAGGCCACCAGAGTCAGGTGGAACAGCTTCATTGATGTTCTCCGGTTTTGCAGGCAAGTGGGGAGAACCGATGGTAACAGACGATGCGCCGTTCGTGGCGGGTTTTATTCCTTCCGAAAGTGGAACCAGTTCACGTTCATCAGGCCGCCACCGCCTTCGGGATGGCGAAAAACCACGTGCAGATCCACACGGCGACCGGGATCCTTCAACTCAGCGGTCACTTCCACGAATTTGTCCCAACCGCCGGTGGGCGTCATGGCCACCGATCCGAGCAGTTCACCCTCTGCCTTGTCGGCTCGGAATTCGATCGTTCCGCCGCGACCTGCCGAAGCCACACGACAAATAACTTTTCGGATACCACGCAACGAGACATTGCCGTAACGCACGAAAGACTCGGATTCGATCGCGCCGAGCATCTGCTGGCCGTGACCACCATCACCGGTGCCCAAGACGCTCAATTTTTCGTGGCCGTCAAAATCTTCGGCTTCCAACCGCGCGGGGCGCAGTCGTATTTCAGTCATCCCGGTGAGCGGCCCCACCAACGGCGCTCCCGGATCGGAATACGCCGCCGACAACACGAGATTCGGAACACGAGAACCCTCCGGCGCCTTGGGTACGTTCAGTGTGGCCTGAGAGCCGATCGGCGCTTCGAGTGCGTCTTTCTTCTGATCCGTCAACGTGAAAATCCACGCCACCATCTGCTGCGTATCACCCAGCTTGTGCTGCGGATGCGGCAACATCGGCACGGTGCCCCACACGCCCGACGAACCCTGCACCACGCGCTGCGCCGCTTGCTCGGCCGACTTGGGATCCTTGTTGTAGCGCTTCGCGATCTCCACCAGCGGCGGACCGACGATCTTGTGTTCCATCGCATGGCAATTGAAACAATCGCTTTTGCGCATCAGGCTCAAGCCTTCGGGCTCCAGGCGTTCGCCGCCTTCACCCCCCGTGTAAGACGTGGTGATCGATGCCGATCGACCGACAAAAGGCTGATCATCCTCCACCGTGACGCTCAGTTGAATCGGCTGATCGGGTTCAAAGAAATCGCCATCGCGCGGCTCTGAAAAATGAACCAGCGGCCGGGCATTACCGACCATCACCGGAATCTGCGCCGTGCCGACGGCTCCCGCCGGATCGGTCACCGTCAGTTCCACCGTATGCACACCGGGGATGGGGAAATCGATCGTGGCCGTCACGCCCTTGGCCACGATCGGCCCACCGGGCTTGGTGCGCCAGGCATAGGTCAGACCTTCAATGCCATCCTTGTCGGTGCTGTCTTCGGCAGAAAAAACAGCCTTGAGCGGTGCCGGACCTGCATCCTGACCCACCTTCGCCCGCGCGACCGGCGCACGATTACCACGCATGTAATCAATGCGCACCAGACGCGCATCGGCATTCACACCCCATGTCTCACCGTATTCCAACAGATACATTTCACCGGCCGCTCCGAATACCATGTCGACCGGTCGCTTGAACGAGGTCTTGGGCATAAACGGCTCGATGCGATCAATCTTCGAATCGCTGGTCAGATGCACCGCCATGATCCAGTGGCGCGACCATTCATAGATGAACAACGTGTTGTCGTAAGCGGCAGGAAATCCGCTCACGCCGTGCGCCTTCGGATCGTGATGGTAAACCGGCCCGGCGCATGCCGTGCGCCCGCCTGAGCCGAGTACCGGAAACTCCTCGCTCTTGCCGCCGGGATACCAGATGAAAGCCGGCTGCGCCGGCGGCAGATCCGCAATGCCTGTATTGTTCGGCGAGCGATTCACCGCGCGAGCAGCGTCGTAAAGATCACCGGCCTGATCCTTGATGAAATCCCAGTCGCGATAGGGCTTGTTGTTACCCACGAAATAAGGCCAACCGAAAAAGCCGGCGGTGCGAGCCTGATTGATTTCGTCATAACCACGTGGCCCACGCTGATCATCTTCGCCTCCGGCGTCGGGCCCCACTTCACCCCAATAGACATAGCCGGTTTTGGCATCGACCGAGAAACGCCAAGGGTTGCGACAGCCCTTGACGAAAATCTCAGGCCGCGTGGCAGCCGTGCCGGGCTTGAAGAGATTGCCTTCTGGAATCGAGTACGTCCCGTCCGGTTCGGGCTTGATGCGGATGATGCCACCGCGCAGGTCGTTCATGTTCGCGGCGGATTTCTGCGCATCCCATGGATCGCGCCCTTCACGTTCGTCGATGGGCGCATAGCCTTTGGATTCAAATGGATTCGTGTTATCACCCGCCGAGGCGTACAGCGTGCCATCGGGGCCGAACTCCAGCGCGCCGGCATGATGGCAGCATTGCTTGCGCTGTTCGGGAAACGTCAGCAGCACTTTTTCGGAAGCGCGATCCAGTTCGTCGCCTTTGAGCGTGAAGCGACTGATGCGCTGACCGTCGAACTCCTTGGGCGAATAAAGCAGATACACCCAGCCGGTTTTGGCGAAGTTCGGATCAAGCGCGAGCCCCAGCAGGCCGTTTTCCTGCGCGGTGAACGGCTCGAACTGCGCCGCCTGGACCACCTGCCGTGTGGCCGGTTTCCAGATCTTCAGCGCCCCCTGCAATTCGATGAAGAACACGCGGCCATCGGGTGCCACATCCACTTCAAGCGGCTGTTTCAGGTCCGAAGCCAACACCGTGACGTCGAAGCGGTCTTCCTCCACCTCGGTTGCAGCAAAAACAGCTGTCCCCAGCAGGACCGCGCACACGCCGACAAACACACGAACCATGCCATTCTCCTGATGAGGAACGGGAAGTGCGATCCCGTCCCGGTCATGGACGTCGCACGCGGGAAACGCCGTCCAATCAGCTTGAGGGCAGGTCCCGACTGATCCGCAGATCTGGACAGCCTGAGAGATTCAAAATCCCACCCGGTGTCCTGCGATAAGATGTTGGGATCATTTGACCTATCCGGAAATTCCACTTGCCGATTCGGATCCTCGAAACCGACCTGCGTGTGCTCACCATGCACACGCGCATGCCCTTCCGCTATGGCCAGGCCGCACTCACCGCTCTGCCCCATGTCATTCTGACGCTCGACCTCGAAATCAATGGAAAGTCTCACCGCGGATTTGCCGCCGACGGCCTGCCGCCCATGTGGTTCATCAAAGATCCGGATCTGGGATACGAACAGGAACTGGCCCTCATGATCGGCTCCCTTCGCCAAGCCTGCGATGAATCCTGCACCAAGCGGATTGCCTCAAGCGTGTTTGATCTCTGGTGGTCGGTTTATGAATCGCATCACGCCTGGGCCGCGGCGCAAAAGATTCCTCCATTGCTGGCGGGGCACGCCGTGAGTCTGATCGAACGCGCATGCATTGACGCTTTTTGTCGCGCTTCGGGCATTCCGTTCCATCAGGCTGTGAATCGCAACACACTCGGCATCGACCTGTCGCGCATCCATCGCGAACTGGCTGAATATGCCCCGAAACACCTGCTGCCCGAACAACCGACTTCGTCTCTGCGTGTGCGTCATACCATCGGACTGGGCGATCCACTCACGAAACAACCCAATGGCCTTCAGGATGGCTTGCCCGAAGCACTCGATGACGTCATCCGCACGTATGGCGTCAATCGATTCAAAATCAAACTCGCCGGCGATCCGGATCAGGATCTTGAGCGTCTGAAAGACATCGCCGCGGTCATCGGTCGCAACTCGACCGGCTATGCCGTCACCATCGACGCCAACGAGCGGTACAAATCGGTCGAGACGTTCCGTGCAACCTGGGAAAAGATCTGCGCGGCGCCCTATCTCAAAGAAATCATTGCGCGAACGCTTTGTGTGGAACAACCGCTCACGCGTGACATCGCCCTGCTGTCACGCACCGGTGACGCCTGGCATGCCTGGGAGGATCGTCCGCCGCTGATCATCGACGAATCCGATGCCACACTCGATGCATTGCCGCGCGCCCTGGATCGCGGCTACGACGGCACAAGTCATAAAAACTGCAAGGGCATCTTCAAGAGCATTGCCAATGCCTGCCTGATCGAACATCGCCGGCGCGAAGATTCGGAACGCGAACTGATCCTGACCGCAGAAGATCTGGCCAATGTCGGCCCCATCGCCCTTCAGCAGGATCTGGCCGTGGTCGCCACACTCGGCCTGGAACACGCCGAGCGCAACGGCCATCATTATTTCCGAGGATTAAGCGCCTGGCCGAAGACCGTTCAGGATCAGACACTCGCCGCACACGGCGATTTGTATCACGCACATCGGCGTGGATTTGCCGCACTGACCGTGGAGCAGGGCAGACTCCGACTCGATTCGGTGAATCGCTCGCCATTCGGACTGGGTTTCACGCCGGATTCGAGTGCATGGATGCCGCTGGATCACTGGTCGGTGGCCATGCTCAACCCCGACGAAACCTGATCTCACCTCCACCCATAAGACATAAAAAAACGGGCGCGTTCGCGCCCGTCTGAGTGATCGACCGCTCGGAGTACGGCCGACCTTTTTCATGTCTCACCAAGTCTAGTGGTTATTCACCAATAAATCGCTCGATGAAGACTTGAAGCTCTTTGATCTCACCTGTATCGAGCCAGATGCCGTGCTGGGCGCATTCGTCAATCTCGACCGGACACTTGTAATGGAACTTCTTGCGTTCCATGAACTGATCACATTCCGGGCACTGAATGTACGCGCTTTCTCCACCCCGGTCGACATCCCCTTGCGTGCGCATCGTCCGGCTGATGGTTTTCTGTTCTTTTTTACTGAAAGCGTAGGTCACACCGTCCACAATCTTGTCCAGACGGTCTCGCGTCATCCAGTATCCCCAGCAGTTGCCGCAGAACTTGACCGGCTGCTGTTCGTACACCGCATCTTCCATCGTTAGTTTGCAACGCGGACAATCCATGCGTGAACCTCCATGCAGAAGTGACGCATCGATTATAACCCGACTTCGGTCGGAACAACATGTTTATCGCCATCAGATCACCCAAGCCGGCACGACATCATGAATCACGTACCGAGGCTTGCAAGCCAGACCAGCAATCCCACGATCAGAAAGCATGCACCGATCGAAATCACCACACCCAAAATGTCTTTGAGTCTGGGGCGCGAAAATTCCAGATCGCTACCGGGCAAAGGCGTTTGGCCTTCCAGGATGCCGGATCCGCATAGGCCGCGGCCAGTGCGGCTTGATCGCGCACAGGATCCGGATCGACTTCGGTTTTCATCTTGGCGAAATAACGATCCAGCCCTTCAGTCGTATTGCGGCGCGTGAAGAAACTCAGCAGGATCAAAATGGCAAACGGCGTCAGCAGACGTGGCGGCAGACGCAGTGTTTCGAGTGTGGCTTTGGATGTGCCGCCCAGGTCCATCCCCATCCAGTGATACACCAGAAAATCGATATTGAATGTGCCATACCCTTGCTGCGGACCCACCGGTCGCATCGTCTCAATCCGGCGAGCGCCATGCGTGACGATTTCGCCCACCGGTTCATAACGGGATTCACCCACCGGCTTCACGCCATCCGACCAGAAGATCGATTGCCCCCCGGTGCGTACCGTGAGTTGGATCATCTCACCCACGGCCGCTTTGGGCGGTGCCGCGCCCAAGCGTTTCAGCCGTGCGGTGTCGCCTGATTCGGTCGCAGTGGCGACCGCCTTTTCCCATGCTTCCTGCCGCGCCACATCGGCGACAGTGGCGGCTCGCGTGGTGGTGGTCGTGACTTGATGGGTGGTCAGTGTGTAAGACGCATCGGTGCGAAGCCCCGGCGCCAACACCGGAATGGCATACGGCAAAACCAGAAACAGAAACAGCACAATGCCCATGGTGCCCCAGACCGCGCGTGTGTTAGCCTTGCGCCAGTACAAACCCACCCAGAAGGGCGCGGCGAATGACAAGATCGGAATCTCCACCGCCATTTTGAACTGCGCAAACACATCGGCAAACGTCATGGCCACGATGGAAGCGCCCACAATCACGATCAAACCCGCCACACGCGCCACGCGCACATACTTCGCTTCACTGGCATTCGGATCGAAATACGGCGCATACACATTGCGCACGACCAGACCCGAAGTCACCAGCATGTAGGTGTCGGCCGAACTCATCATGGCCGCCATCAGGCAGGCCAGCATCAAACCGACCAGACCCAACTGCATTGGCCCGAGAATTTCACGAGCCGCCACACCCCAGACACGATCCGGATCTTCAATCACTTCGATGTTGCCGGCGAGCAGCGCCAGCGCGATCAGACCCGTGATCGCCCAGCCCACGGTGCAAAGTCGCTTCAGGAAATTGCCTACGACCAAACCGATGCGCGCCTCATCCTCGCTTTTGGCCGATCCACCACCGGTCGCAATGAAGTGCGGCTGCACCACAATGCCCACCAACACCAACAACGTGAGTGACACGATGTACTGAAGCGGAAACTCACCGGCGGCAGGCCCGTCAAACAGTCCGAAATAATCAGACGACACATGCTGATGCAGAATCGCAAAACCGTCAGTCCATCCCTGCGTGGTTGGATCACCATAACGTTCGACCAAAAGACTCAGCCCGGACGGAATCAACAGAACCGACAACACAATGATGAAAATGCCCTGAACCAGATCGGTCCAGTACGCGGCGGTCAAGCCGCCGAGTACGCCATACGCCACCACCACCGTGGCGAGCGTCGGCACCAGAACGAATTTCAGATCCATGCCCCAAATCGTGTCGAAGCCGAGCAGCGGCGCGGTGAATTTGGCGATCGCCGAAAACATCGTCGACAGATAGAACACATAAAACACGATGGCAAAAAGTGTGTACGCCGCACCCATGGCTTTGGATTCGTATCGCTCGACGAACCAGTCGCCCAGCGTGAGATGGCGCATCCGCCGATACCACACCGCAGTGATCCAGTAAATCGGCGTGACGAACAACCACATCAATGCCGACCACACACCACTCAAACCGCTGGTCCAGATGGTGCGGCCGACCGTCACCGGCTCATGCGCCCCGGTGCCCGCGCCGAATGCTGCGAACGTCTGGAGCAGCTTGCCGAAGGAACGGCCGCCCATGAAGTAATCTTCCTGGGCTTTGACGTGGCGCATGGCCCACAGACCGATTGCGATCATCGATGCGAAATACACGATCAACACCAGCACATCGAGCCATATCATGATATGGATTCCATTCCCACGGCACGGCGTGGCTGAGTGAACGTCAAGGCTGTGATCGTCGCTTCAACCAGACCCATCTCGCGCAGCACGCGCACGCAATGCGGCATGGTCGCTGCCGAACCCGCAAGATGATCCGTCTCACCGGGATAGCGGGCTGCGCCGTGCGCATCGACCTCTACCGCGCGATCGCCCAGCGTGTATCGACCAGGACCCAGGCCCGCCGCCGAAATGGCATCGGTCACCACCACCGCGCGATCCATGCCGCATATTTTCAGATAATTCGCCAACACCCACGATGGCACATGCACACCATCGGCGATGAAACAGCACCACAGCCGATCCGAAAGTGACAGCGCACGCTGCACGATATTGTCGTGCCGGGCCATGGTTGCCGGACATCCGTTCCCGACATGGGTGAACATCGACAAGCCCGCGTCGATCGCGGCCCGCAACGTTTCAAGCGATGCATTGGTATGACCGGCCGAAACCGTGACACCCGCCTCCACCAGCAGGCGCGTGGTTCGCCCGCCCGCATCATGCTCCGGAGCCAACGTCATCAAGCGGCACAATCCGCCGGCCGCATCCAGTAGATACCGGGCATCATCGACATTCGCCGGTCGAACAGCCTGCGCTGAATGCGCTCCGATGTAGCCGGGTTCGGGATTCAGAAACGGCCCTTCAATATGGATACCGGCAATCAATTGCTGCGACAGGGGATCGGCCGCGCGGCATGCCACCAGCGTTTTGAGTCGGCGCACCATCACATCGAGATCGGCGGTGATCACCGTCGCCAGAATACCCTGCACACCATCAGCGACCCATCGCTCACACACCGCATGCAGCGCATCAGACGTCAGGCCATCGGCATTGAAATCCACACCGCCATAGCCGTTGACCTGAAGATCAAAAAAACCCATGGGCCAGCACTCAGGCAGGTGTGCGTGTCAAACGACTTGCAGCCGACTGATCGAGGAACAATTCGCAATCGGCATGGGTCTGCAGAATCGAAGCCGGCACGTCCGGCGTCACCGGACCTTCGACCGCACCGGCCACTGCCTCGGCTTTGCGATCATCGGGCACCGAACAAATGATCGTGCCGGATTTCAGAATGCGCCGTACCGACATGCTCATCGCACAACTCGGCACATCATCGAATGTCGGAAACCAACCTTCGCCCTGCTGCTGTCGACGACAGGCATCGTCCAGATCCACCACGAGATAAGCCCGCTCGGTTTCAAAATCCGCCGGTGGATCATTGAAAGCCAAGTGACCGTTTTCACCGATACCGACAAAGGCCACATCGATGGGATGCGCGTCGAGAATCGCTTCGAGTCGAACACATTCGGCTTCGGGATCCGCTGCCTCGCCATCCACATAATGAAACGCCGCCAGCGGAACCTGATCGACAAAGCGTTCTTTCAAATAACGTCGGAACGATGCCGGATGCGTGATGGGTAACCCAAGGTATTCATCCAGATGAAAACCCGTCACGCGCGACCAGTCGATCCCCGGTGCCTCGACCAGGTGCTTGAGTGTGGCGAACTGCGAAGCGCCGGTGGCCACAATGATGTTCGCCGACCCGCGTTCTGCGAGTACGCGCCGAATCACCGCTGCCCCTGCCTGCGCAGCAGCCTGTCCGAGTCCATCTGCCTGATCCGCGATATGAATCTGCATGAAAATGCGCCTCCAGACTTTTGAGGCTACGGCGATCGAAGCCCGCTCGCCGCCATTCGACGGATTTCTACACGATTTATTCGAATTCAGCTAATTTTGTGCAAACCCGTGCCAACATCATGTGGCACTCACCAATGGCCGATAAGTCTATATGTAGCAAGGGAGTGGACATCTCAGACCTCCATCGCCTACTCTGCGTTTCGGATTGACTCCGGGGCGCTTGAAAGTCGTGGATGGCTGCCGCTGGAAGGTGAGGGGTATCACCGATGAAATTTTCCGATTTGTTGTCTCCAATGTGTATCGATGCGCGACTGATGAGCCCGACTCCTGAGCGGGCCATCGGCGAACTGGTCGATTTGCTGGCAGTGCGCCGAATTGTGCGCGATCCCGATGCAGTACTGGATTCCATCCTGGACCAGCAACGCATCTGGATGAATGGCGTGGGCAACGGTTTTGCACTGCCGCATGCACGTCTGGCGGACTGCACACGTCCGGCGCTGGCACTGGGCCGATTGCAAAAACCGCTAGACTTCGGCGCCTGGGATGGCCAACCCATCTCGATGATCCTGCTGCTGATCAGTCCCGCCGACAAACCGGATCTGCACGTACACATGCTGGCGAACTTAGCCCAACTGATGAATAACGCCGCTTTCCGTGCAGATCTGGGCAAGGCCCCCAATGCCGGCGCTCTCGACACGCTGCTGCGTGATCGCGAACTGAGCACGGATCTTTACCGACTGATCGTCTGAAATTAGCGTGAATTCCATCCACTGAGGGTTTTTCCTACCGGTACTTCCCCACCGGGACAAATCCCCATGGCTGTCGCACATCCACCCTTTTAAGCTGGCACGTGTCTTGAAGAAGTTGGGATGGGGAGGAGTGTGCGATCGTGAAGATCACTGATTTATTACCTGTCGGATGCATTGATCCGCGCCTGATCACCCATGATTTCGAAGGCGCTGTTTCGCAATTGACACTGCGCCTGCACGAGGCCGGATCGCTGGAAGATCCCATCTCTGCCACGGCCGCCATCCTGGGACGACATGCCATCTCTTCCTGCGCGATCGGCCACGGCGTGGCTCTCCCGCATGCCCGCATCGAAGGCTGCGATACCATGAAACTTGCCGTCGGCCGACCGCTGCACCCCATCGCGATGCCGACACCCGATGATCATCCCGTGGCGTTGTTCTTCTTGTTGATCAGTCCGGCCGACAAACCTACATTGCATGTGCAGACGCTCAGTCGGTTGATTCGACTGGTTTCCGACACCACCATCATGCATCGCTTGCTGCATGTGCGTCACGCAGACGCCATGCACCGCCTGCTGACCTCCGTCCGCATCACGCGCAATCTCTTCCCGATGGTGGTCTGACCGAGCGTTTCCCTCACGGGATAATCGTTTTCAGAAACGCGCGATACGTTTCCAACTGCGGATCGCCCGTCGATTCCATGTGGGTCAAAAGCTGCCGGCGCGCCTCATTCACTTGCGCGGCGACCGCCGGGTCTTGAATCCGGTTCTTGAGCGCATCCGGATCCTGCACATCATCATAAAACTCTTCGGGTGTGCGATAGACGAAATGCTGCACGCGTGCCGCCACATCCGGATCATCCATGGCCGCCCGTTGCATGGCTTTGAAGGTCAGCCCGCTCTGCGATTCATTCTTGAATGCCAATTTTCCGTTCGACCATCCACTCCAGATATAGCCGTAATGACGATCATTCACCGCACGCATCACATAGGATTTTTTCGAAGCGATGGTATTGATGTGCGTGAAGGCGCGATCGCGATGATCCTGTTTTTCGCCGCGCAGTATCGGCACAAACGATCGCCCGTCAGCGCCTGACAAAGGCGATGCCCCCACGGCATCCAACAGTGTGAGCGCAAGATCCACACCACCTACCACATGCCCATCATCCACGGCCCCCGCCTGAACCACACCCGGCCAGCGCACGATCCACGGGGTTTTCGTCGAATGCATCCAGCAGTTTGTTTTAGCGAATGGCAGCGGCATGCCGTGATCTGAAAGAAACATCACGATGGTGCTGTCGCGAAAACCGGCGGCATCCAGCTCATGAAGCAATGCCCCGACCGTCGCATCCGCTCGCCGCACCGAAGTGTAATATTCCGAAAGCTCCTGACGGATGTCCGGCAGATCCGGCAAAAATCCCGGTACGGGAATCTGATCGGGTCGATACGGGTCCGTCACTTCGGGGAAACCGCCGCCGTACTGATCGTCCCGGCTTTTCGCGTCACCTTTTTTCTTGGCAGCCTCCTGCGCACTACCGGCAAAGGGACGATGCGGATCCTGGCTGTTGGCCATCAGAAAAAACGGCCGGCCTTCTTTCCTAGCTTTTTCAAAAAAGGCCTTCGCGTGTACGCCGTATTTTTCGGGGCTGCGCCCGTTACTCAGATCACGGGCCTCGACCACCACATCGAAGGTGGCGCGACGCGACGGAATCACATGACCGGTCTTCGCCATCAAGCCGTTGAGATAACCTGCCTTGCGTAACGATTCGGTGAGTACCGGCACATCGGGCCTGATCCGATCGAACCCCAAAGCGCCGCTGTGATGTGGATAGCGACCGGTCATCCAGACCGCCCGTGTGGGCTGGCAGATCGCGACCGTGACGTGGCCGTGCTCAAATCGCATGCCTTCAGAAGCAAGACGATCGATATTCGGCGTCACGCCCGGAACCTTGCAACCGTACACTCCCACCGAATCACGATTCATGTCATCGACGGTGATCAACAGAATGTTCGGTGATGCGGCCTGCCCCACCACGGCTGCGATCTGCAGAGTAATCCATGCCAACATCACACCAATTGCCCATTGCCATTGCCGCATCAGAGATGACTCCAGATAGGCCACATTTTTCAAACGGCAGGATGCGCCGGCTATTGCCGGTGGCCGCCACCGCTGATCCAATGCTGCTTCATATGGATTGAAATCACGTCGGCGTGATCCGCAACGCGCGATCGCACATGTATGGCTTTTCGAGATCTGCGCATTAAAAAACCCCGCCATCGGCGGGGTCGAATACGCGCGCCAGGAGTCGAACCTGGAACCTCCTGATCCGTAGTCAGGTGCTCTATCCAATTGAGCTACGCACGCAACGGAGGGCGAATTGTAGCGACCTGCCTCAGGCCTGACAACGCCCGAAAAGCCGCTTCAAGCCCCGATGGCTCAGGGCGATTATCATCCGAACCCATGCGCTATGGCTGGATCCGATTGCACTATGCACTGCTCTACGCGGTGGTGGGTGCGTATCTGCCGTATATGCCGGTTTATCTGAACCAACAGATGAAACTCAGTGATGGCGACATCGGCTGGATCCTCGGCATCTACGGCTTGTCCGTCATTCTCATGCCGCCGGTCACCGCTCATCTGGCCGATCGACATGTCTCGGGCCGCTCACTCATCGGCTTGGGTTATGCCATCTCGGCCATCGCGTTGACGGCGCTGACGCTCATCGACGGTTTCTGGGCCGTGCTGATCATCTCGTTGATTTTTTCCATGTCATACACACCCGTCTTCAGTCTGCTCGACGGCCTGACGTTCGATGCCTTCCACCACGATCAACACCACGGACGCACACCCCCGCCCTACCATGCCGTGCGCCTGTGGGGCAGCATCGGATTCATGATCCCCGCCATCATTCTGTTTGCGCTCATGCGCACGTTTGCCTTCACCGAACGCGCCGCACTGCTGGCATCAGCGGTCTGCGCCGGCATCGGCGCCCTCACCAGCTTCATGCTGCCGCGCCAAACACCCGCCGTTCGCACCGGCGCACTTCCTTCTGCGCAGGCATGGGCAGCGATCATCCGCAAGCCGGTTTCGGCGATGATCGGCTCATTGTTCCTGGGCTTCATGGCAATCAGCCTCTTCTATGCTTTTTACAGTCGACTGTTGCAGCAACTGGGCGTGGCTCCTGAATGGGTCGGGTTGATCGTCAACCTCGGCGTGTTTGTCGAAATCTTCTTCATTCTCGGATCGGGTTGGATCCTGCGGCGCATCGGTCTGCGCGGCATCCTGATACTCGGAAGCATCAGCCTCATCATCCGCTTAGGACTCCTGACATGGACCCCATCGGTCGGCGTGGCCATCGCCACGCAAATCCTGCATGCCCCCATCGTGTTGTGGCTCTATCTGATGCCACCGATGTATCTGAACTTCAAAGCCCAACCCGGTTGGCGCAGTTCCATGCAGGGGCTCTACAGCATGTTGAATTACGGCTTTGCCCGCTTGATCGGCTCGGTCATCGGGGGCTATGCCGCCATGACCGATCTGCGCCTGGCCTTCGGCATCGCCACCACCATGGGCATCGCGGCACTGATCTGGATGCTCGGATTTCGGGACGCCGCCGCCTGCGCTCAACTGCAGCACCGCAATGATCAGCCCATCGAATCACCCGTGGTCGACGCATGACGCACTTCCAACGGTATGATGAGGGTGTCGGCAATGCGTCATAGGAGTGGCCTGTATGCCCGCCATCAATCTGGCTTCCAAACTCGAACAAGCCCGCCTCACACTGGACCGCGCCGACCAGTCTCATCTGCTCGCGTTTTATGACACACTCGATGCTGCGGGGCGCGCCGATCTGCTCACGCAGATTCTGGAACAGGATTGGGATCGCTTGGGCGAACTGATTGAAAGCCATGTTCGCAAGGCTCCGGAAACCAAACTGCCTTCCCGGCTCGAACCCCCTGCCTGCTATCCTGCCGAACCCACCGGTGATTTGAAAAAGAAATACGCCGCAGCGCGCGAACTCGGCGAGCGCCTTTTGCGCGACGGGCGCGTGGCCGCCTTCACGGTTGCCGGCGGCCAAGGCACACGACTGGGATGGGAGGGACCGAAAGGGACTTTTCCGGCCACACCCGTCAGCGGCAAACCGCTGTTTGCGATTTTTGCAGAACAAATTCTCGCCGCGTGCCGACGCTGCGAACGCCCTGTGCCGTGGTACATCATGACCAGTCCGTTGAACGATGTGGCCACGCGAACTTTCTTCGCCGAACACGCCTATTTCGGCCTGCGCCCGGATGATGTGATCTTTTTTACGCAGGGCACACTGCCCTCTTTCAGTCTCGACGGCAAAGCACTGCTTGCCGCGCCGGGACAACTGGCCAGCAATCCCGACGGCCATGGCGGATCACTGCGTGCCCTGCATGCTTCCGGATCGCTGCGCGACATGCGGCATCGCGGCATCGATCGCATCAGCTACTTCCAGGTGGACAACACGCTGGTGCGATGCCTCGACCCGCTGTTTCTCGGTTTGCACGCGCTGGATGACGCGCAAATGTCGACCAAGGTCACACCTAAAATCAATGCCGCCGAAAAAATGGGCGTGCTGTGCAAAGCCGACGGAAAAACGGCGGTCATCGAATATTCGGATTTGCCCGATGATCTTGCTCAGCGCATCGAAGCCGACGGCACACTGCGATTCCGCTTCGGCAATTTGGCCATTCATATTCTGGACGTGGCTTTCGTCGAAAGTTTGAACGCCGGGCGATTTGCTTTGCCGCCGCATCGCGCCGTCAAAAAAGTGCCCTATTGCGATCCTGCCACAGGCAAGCTGATCGATCCCGACGAACCCAACGCGGTGAAGCTTGAAATGTTCGTCTTCGATGCGCTTCCCTTCGCCGACAAGACCGTCGCACTCGAAACACGGCGCGAAGAGGAATTCGCTCCCATCAAAAATGCGGAAGGTTCCGATTCACCCGAAACCGCCAAACGCGCTCAAACCGAACGCGCCGCGGCATGGCTCGAAGCCGCCGGCGTGCGCGTGCCGCTCAATGAAGACGGCACGGCCAATTGCGCCATCGAGCTCAGTCCGTTGACGGCGCTCGGCCCCGAAGATCTGGGCGAAGTCTCTCTGCCGGACGCCATCAAGCCCGGTGAGCAAATCAAACTCTGACATGAAACGCCCATGCTTTATTCTGATGATCCTGGCGAGCTTCTGCGCCGCAACATCTGCGCAGAACCCGTGGCTGGAACAACATCTGCCGGAAGTGATCCGTGATTACCAACATCTTCACACGCATCCCGAACTGAGTTTCGAAGAGAAAGAAACCGCCGCCTATCTGGCTCGAATCTGGCGCACCGCCGGCTTTACCGTCACTGAAAAAATAGGCGGCCACGGCCTGGTCGCCCTGCTCGCCAACGGCAAGGGCCCCACGGTCATGTTGCGCACCGACATGGATGCCTTGCCGGTCACCGAGCGCACCGAACTGCCCTATGCCTCCACACGCATCGATCCCGCTACGCAATCGGGCATCATGCATGCCTGCGGACACGACCTGCACATGGCCAATCTCATCGGCGTGAGCCGATATCTGGCCGAACATCGCACGCTCTGGGCGGGCACGCTCATGCTCATCGGCCAACCGGCCGAGGAACGCGGTGCCGGTTCAAAAGCCATGCTGGACGACGGCTTGTTCGAGCGATTTCCAAAACCCGATTACGCACTGGCCATGCACGTTAGTGCCACACTGCCCACCGGCACCGTGCGCATGCGACCGGGTTTTTCGAATGCCAATGTCGACAGCGTCGACATCACGATGAAGGGGCGCGGCGGCCACGGCGCTTATCCTCATACCACGATTGACCCGATCGTCCAGGCCGCCCATCTGGTGATGGATCTGCAAACCATCGTGTCGCGCGAAATCGCACCCGCTGATTCGGCCGTCATCACCGTCGGATCGATTCACGGAGGCACCAAACACAACGTGATCGGCGACACCTGCACACTTCAACTGACCGTGCGCAGCCACACCAATGAAGTGCGCGAACAACTCAAAGAAGCCATTGTTCGAAAAGCCAAAGCGGCGGCGGTCGGTGCGCATGCGCCTGAACCGGAGATTCAATACAGCGAAGGCACGCCGGCGCTGTACAACCATCCGGATCTGGCCCGGCGACTGGCCGTGGTCCTCGAAAATGCGACCGGCCAACCGTCACTCGATACTTCGAAGCCTTCCATGGGCGGTGAGGATTTCTCACGCTATGGCCGCGCGGGCGTGCCCATTCTCATGATCGGTCTCGGCAGCATTCACCCGGACCGTCTGGCCAAATTCAAAAAAGAAAACCGCATACCGCCTTCGCTGCATTCGGCGCTCTATCACCCGGATGTCGAAGCCACCTTGCGCACTTCGATACCCGCCATGAGCACCGCAGCCATCCACCTGATGCCGGCCACACAGCCATAACATCAACGCGTGATGCTCAACCAGGAACCTTCAACCCCATTCACGCGTCGAAATCACACCGCCTTCACTCACTCTGACGGAACATAGCCCATGCCATTTTTTTATCGCACGAATTGCGCGTTGCTGATTCTGATGTCCACCCTGCCGGCTGTTGCACAACCCGCGATACACCGCGTCCAATCTCTGCAGGCTGACGCAGCGAAGCAACTGGCTCAGACCATCGAAAAAGAAATTGCCGAAGGCGGACAAAATGTCCTGGCGACCAAACTTTACGCCAACGCTTTTTGGGATCGCACCGCGCGCGGTTTTACCGAAGTGAAATCCCCCATCGTCGCCGAAATCAATCGCGGCAAAGCACTGTTCGACAACATCGACCAACAGATTGCGGCGCTCATCAAAAGCGGCGGCAGCTATCGCCTGCTCCGCGTGGAGAGCATCGATGGCACCCATCGCGCCTGGTTTCGATTCCTGTCCGACGAAGGCATCAATTACCACCGAATGGAACTGGTCGCGGATGCCGCAGGCACGCCGCGCGTTCTCGATATATATGTCGCCATGACCGGCCAGAACATCAGCGACACCTTGCGCGCGTTGGTGATTCCGATCATCGCCAGCCAGGACAAGAACGTGGCCCGCAAACTCACATCCGGCGAGCAGGCATTGGTCACACATCTCGAAAAACTCAATGCATTGAATCAAGCCCACAAGAGCGGCGACTCCGAACAGGCACTGAAAATCTACAACAGTCTCCCGAAGGCCATGCGCGAGATGAAGCAATTGATGTCACTCCGCATCATGGTGGTCTACCAACTGCTGCTTCAGGATGAAGAAAAACACACCGACACCTATGCTCAGGCCGCTCGCGATTACGAGAAATTGTTTCCGGAAGATCCCTCTCTCCCGTTGGTCATGCTCGATTACTGGACCACGCAAAAGCGATGGGATCAGGCCATGCAATCCATCGACCAACTCGAAAAAAGCGTCGGCAGCGATTTTTATCTGGACCAGCTCCGCGGCAATGTGGAACTCGGTCGCGGGCGAATCGTCAAAGCCGAAGCCTTGTTTGAAAAAGTCCGCACCACCGATCCGTCACTGAACGATCCCTATTACAGCCTGATCGACATCACGGTCGCCCGAAAGCAATACGACAAAACGCTTGAGGAGCTCAAGCGTTTTGAACAAGCTTCCGGCATCGGACTGATCGGGCTGGATCAGGTGGAGGGCTACGAAGGCTTCGTCGCTTCACCGGAATACAAAAAGTGGCTCGCCTATCTTAAAAAACAGGGCTACGACACAACGCCATAACACCTATCACTTGCTGAGCGCGCTCTTGACTTGCTCGTAATACATGTCGTTTTCACCGAGAATATTGTCGGTCTTCTCCCAATGCATCCAGATGTGGTGCGATCCGTCTTTTTCATACACGCCCGTGCGCGGCACCGATTGATACTTGCCCTTGATCGTCCGCATCTTGTTCAGGGCCGAAAGAGCCATACGGCGCATGTCATTGCTCATCTCGCCGACTTTGCCCGCCTCTTCAGCCGCGCGGGGCATGTCGTAGGTCGGCTCGTCGATCACGGTCTTGTTCTGCGCACCATCCCAATGCTTTTTGAGCGGCACTTCCTCGCCTGCCGCCGCCACATCCAGGTGATTGAGCAACAATCCCAGCAACAAATATCCGCCCTCGGCCGGCAATGACTGAAGCAGCTTCTTGCGATATTCGAGGCTGCGCATGTTTTTGGTGTGGATTTCCCCCACACCGGCGTTGTAATGGCCGGTGGCTTTTTCGAGACCGCTCTTGGGAAGTTGCTGTTTCCACGACAGCTTTTCCAATTGATGCAACCCCCCGGGCGGCGTGGGCAGACGATCCAGCGCCGGCAGCTGCTTGAGCATGTCTTCCAACGCATCGGGCGATGCTGTTTTGAAATCCGGCTCGAAAGTCAGCAACTGCAGCTTCACATAGGCATCAATCGCCGAATCACTGGAATGGCGCTTGCCAAGCAGGCGAATGACTTGGTCTGACGCCTTGCCTTTGTATTTTTCCGTCAACACCGGACTGACCTGAGGCGCGACGCCCAGATCCTTATAGGAATCTTTGCCCTTTTGGATCAGTTCGCGACAGACCGCATCCAGATCAGGCTCCTGCGCCAGCACACCGCCGGCCGCCAAAGCACACCAAACTCCAATCCACATGCGTGAAACTCTGCGCATCATCAATCGCATCCTCTTGTTTTCAAACCGCTTGGACGTTTTTTAGATCTGAAAAAACATCATCCAAATTCAATCGTACTGTACGTGCCTGAGATCATTCAGGACACATCTTCACTTCATTTAACGCGTCCGCTCCCAAATTCACAATAGGGCCGACAAAGATCCGGCATCTACATGTCACGCCTCATCCGATTCGTAGCCGTACTGGTATAGCTTGTTGTAAAGCGTCCGCCGGCTGATCCCCAGCGCTTCGGCCGCTGCGGTCCGATTGCCGG
This sequence comes from uncultured Phycisphaeraceae bacterium, assembly GCA_942491355.1. GTDB lineage: Bacteria > Planctomycetota > Phycisphaerae > Phycisphaerales > Zrk34 > CALOAZ01. Next base: position 23,465 of record CALOAZ010000187.1, on the reverse strand, counting down.
CGAACCGATCCAAAGCTTCGAGAATCAATCGCTTTTCAGCCTCAGCAATGGTTTCCAGGCCGGCAGGCTCCACATGAAATGCTTCGGGTTCGGGCTCGATGTGCGGCGGCTCGCGCTCCAGCAGCATGCGACGGGCTTTGGCCAGCGCCGCCTCGATCTCTCCCAGGTGGCAGGGCTTGGTCAGAAACTCCACCACACCATGGCGAATGGCCTGACGCGCCGCTTCAAGATCACCAAAGCCGGTGAGGATCACCACGCGAATCCGCGGCCAGCGCCGCGCGAGAATCTCCAGAAATTCCAGACCACTCATCACCGGCAGGTTCAAATCGATCATGGCGATGTCGACCGACTCGGATTCAAGCAGGCGAACCGCTTCTTCGCCCGTGCGAGCTCCCATGGCGACGTAACCCATCGCAGGCAATTGATCCAGCATCAGTTCGCGCAGGCGCGGCTCGTCTTCGAGTACCAACACGCGGCGATTTCGATCAGCGGGATGCGACATCAATCGACCCCTCTTCATCGGATGGCAGTTCCAGCACAAATCGACTTCCGCATCCCACGCCGGCGCTCTGAACCGTCAAGCGACCGCCATGCGCTTCGACAATGGCATGCGACACCGACAAACCCAGTCCCATGCCGCGACGATCGCGAGCAGGCTTGTCTGTAAAAAACGGCTCGAAGACTTTCGTAAGTGTTTCGCCGGACATGCCGCGCCCATTGTCTTCGACGGTGACCAACACGTCATCCGGTCCGCGCAACAGATACACGATCACGCGTCCATCGGGAGGCTCTACCGATTCCAGAGCATTGGTCACCAGATTGAGCAGCACCTGCCGGATTTCAGTCGCATTCGCTTTCACGCGATATGGGGCCGGGCCTTCTTCCACGATTTGCAGTTCGCGCCCCGCAAAAGGCTTGTGGTCGCGTAAGAGCTCCACGACCGATCGCACCAGATCGATCAGGTCGATCCGCTGATGCGCCGGCTCACCCGGCGCGGCGAGCGACAGCAGTTTTTCTGTGATTTCCTTGCATCGAAAAGCTTCTTCGGTAATCACGCGCAGCGCCTTGAGCGTGCGCTCGTCACCCTGCCCGCCGGCCTCAAGCGATTTGAGCGCCGCTTCGGCATAGCCGCCGATGATTCCGATCGGATTGTTGATCTCATGCGCCACGCCCGCGGCAAGATAGCCCACACTCGCCAGACGTTCGGAGCGCACCAGCTCCCGACTCTTGGTTTCGACTTTTTGTTCGAGCGACCGATACAGTTCAGCCAGTTCATCGGCCATGCGATTGAACCGGCGCGCCAGGTCTGAAAACTCCTGATCCCCCGATTCAGATACATGTTCGAAATCAGCGCCTGCGGCGCGACCCACGGCAAGCTGCAAGCGACGCAACGGCCCCATCACACCGCGATACTGACTCACACCGATGAATGCCGCCGCCATGGCCGTCACCGCAAGCAATCCCGCCACCATGCCTGCGGTCATATACAACTTGCGCGTGGCCGCATGGCGACCGTCAATGATCTGCGCCTTGAGTTGTTCGGCGAAGCGGGCGACCGTCTCCAGGCCGCCGTGGGCATACGGGCCGCACCCGTCATCGGATCCACCGCCGCGAGCGTGTCGTGGATTTCTTCGAGCATCCGATGCTGTTCCACCGAAAACCGGCGACCCGCGGAGGTGGCGGGCGACAACAACTGGTCCACAGCTTCCAATCCCGCATGCACATGCAACTCGGAGGCGGCAGGATCATCAAAGCGCGCACGAGCCATCGCCACGTGATGACCGATCTCGTAGATCGCTCGCAACTGGTCGTATCGATCTTCGGTTTCAGCGTAATGGCCGCTCAGACTCAGCAGGCCCCCGATCGAGACGAGCCCCATCGCCACCAGTCCCGCAATCAATGCGGAAGTTTTCCAGGCGAGCTTGTGGGCGAGCGATGCCAATCGATATCCTCCGCATCTGCAGATTTGACAACGAATTATACCACCCGATCGCCTTCTGCCGACACTGTGCAATTGTTGCTCACACGGCGATGGCCTCGCGACATGTTCTTAGAATGACCGCTGATCGAATGCCTTCCTTGACACCCTTTTTCAGGAAATCAGCCATGCCCCGCTTTCTGGCTCTTCTATTGATTGTGTTCTGCGCCGCTCCCCTCTGGGCGTTGGATGACACACACCGCTCGCAATCCGAACAAAGCGCACAAAAGGCCATCGCCTTTCTGCGCACCCAGCAAAAAGCCGATGGCAGTTGGTCCGCCGAAGCCGGACCGGCTGTCACGGCGATGGTCGTCTCGGCCATGCTGCGTCACGGCGTAGCGCACACTGATTCTGCGGTGGACAAAGGACTCTCCTTTCTGCTGAGCAAGCAGAAAGAAGACGGTGGGATCTACGACAGTATTCTGGCCAACTACAACACCTCGATCAGCTTGATGGCCCTTGGACCGGTGCGCGACAAAGATCCAAAATATGCGGCAGCCGTCAAGAAGGCGCAGCAGTTCGTACTCGGCCTGCAGTGGACGGCAGACAAAACCGATCCCACCGGCAAACGCATTACCGAAGATCACCCCTGGCATGGCGGTGTGGGATACGGCAAGCACGGCCGACCTGACAATTCAAACTTGGCCATGTGGGCCATCGGCCTGAAGGATTCGGGCTACAACTGTGACAGCGCGTCTTATCAGCGCATCCTGATGTTCGTGAGCCGACTCCAGGGCTCAAAACAAAACACGGAAAATGCCGATCGCATCGAACCCGGCGGCGGCGCGATCTACGCCACCAGCGTCGACAAGGATCACATCGGCGTGCCTCAATCTCAGGCCGGTGAATTCACCGATGCCTTGGGCAAAAGCCGCCTGCGCACCTACGGCTCGATGACTTATGCCATGTTCATGAGCTATCTGTACACCGAACTGGATCACGACGATCCGCGCGTCAGTGACGCTGCCGGATGGATCGGGCGAACTACACGCTGGATCAGAATCCCGGCATGCTGGATGTGGCCGACACTGAAAAAGACGAGCGATTCCAGGGCTATTACTACTACCTGCACCTGTTTTCACGCGGTCTGCGCGCATGGACCGACAAGCCGGATCGCCCCGCCGCCGAACGCGGCAAGACCACGCTCACGCTCGAAAACGGAAAGACCGTTGACTGGGCCAATGATCTGGTGGCCAAACTGGCCGGCCTGCAGGAACCCAACGGATCATGGGTAAATCGCCACGACCGCTGGATGGAAGGCGATGTCAATCTTGTGACGGCGTATGCCCTCAACGCTCTGGGGCATGCCGCGCGATAACTCGAATTGAACTTCTGCGTTTTATCGGGCTGAGCGCAAGGCTGTTTCGTGATCAATGCGGGCAGCAGCCACTTCGCCGTAGCTGGTCATGCCGAACATTTTGTCCACACGCTTGATCGTCGAAGCATCGGTCCCGGGATTACGTGCCCAACTCCCGCGCACGTGATAATACTTTGCCGCATTGGTTTCGAGCATGAAGGTCGATTGTGATTCTCGAAAGCCGCCGCATCCCACAGAAATCAGTCCCGTGGCGATCAACACAGCAATACAGGCGAAACGTGTCAGGCGAGTCATTGGCGGGGCCTCCAAAAAAGCGGGGCGTGAGGTGGGTTGAAGCCTTTGACGCCACAACCCGGATGGGGTTCTGAAAATTCAGGCGTGCAATTGTTTCTCACTTACAAAGGCATGCCTCTACCGTTACTTACACTTCACACGACGAATTGAACGCCTCGCGAGTTTTTTTATGAAATCCCGAAAACTGACGATCCTGGCTTTGTGCGGGCTGAGCGTCACGCCTCTGTATGCCGGCGAAGAGGATCCGCTGCGTCTGGGCGAAATTCTGGTCACGCCGTCGCGCACCAACGAAACCAAATTCAATTCTCCATACACCGCCACCTCGGTGGACCAGAACGACCAACTCGAAAACCAGTACCGCACCACGCCTCAGGTGCTGCGCGATATTCCCGGCGTCATGCTCCAGGAAACCAGTCCCGGCCAGGGATCGCCGTACATTCGCGGCTTCACCGGTTTTCGAAATCTGTTTCTGATTGACGGCGTTCGTCTGAACAATTCCGTCTTTCGCGAAGGACCGAATCAGTATTGGAATACCGTCGACGCTTTTTCGATCCAAAAATTCGAAGTGATCAAAGGCCCCAGCTCCGTACTCTGGGGCTCGGACGCCATCGGGGGCACGGTCAATGCACTGACGATCAATCCCTATGCCTACGGCGAGATGGATGGATGGGCCGGCCATTCGCATCTGCGCCTGGCCAGCGCCGAAGAAAGCGTCATGGTGCGACAGGATATTTCAGTCGCGATCGATGATTTCACCGGCCTGGTGTTCGGAGCCTCATACAAAGACATCGGCGAAATCATCGGCGGCGATACGATCGGCACACAACCGCACACGGGCTATGACGAATACGACGTCGATTTCAAAGCCGAACGCTTTCTCGATGATGACCTGCGTCTGGTCCTGGCGCACCAACAGGCACATCTGAACAATGTGCCGCGCACACACGCCACCGTTTATGCCAAATCATTCGACGGCACCACGGTCGGATCGGATCGCAAACGTGAGCTGGATCAGGATCGCGATCTGACTTATCTGCAGATTCACGGCGAAAACCGCGGTGGCGATATCGATGCCTTTCACGCCAACGTATCGTGGCACCAGCAGGACGAAATGCGCGATCGCATCACCGGTGGCGGCAGTCGGCGTTTTGAAGGCTTCGAAGTGGGCACGTTCGGCTTGTGGGCTCAGGCAGAAACCCAGTACGAACAGGGGCGATGGACTTACGGCTTTGAGTATTACCACGACCAGATCAGTTCCTCGTCCACCAACAATCCCATTCAAGGACCTGTGGGCGACGATGCAACCTACGACCTGTTCGGCATCTACACCGAAAACGAAAACCGCCTGACCGAACTCGATCGCATCATTCTCGGCGTGCGATACAACTACGCCCATGCCGACATCAACAGGATTGCTGATCCCACCGGCCCCGGCATCATTTCGATCGATGACGACTGGGAATCGGTCGCAGGCAGCACCCGGCTGGTCCATGAAATCGAGAAGAACCGCCTGAATCTTTATGGCGGTGTTTCACAGGGATTCCGCGCCCCCAACCTCTCGGACTTGAGCCGACTCGATGTGGCGCGTTCGGGCGAAATCGAAGTCGCCTCACCCGGCCTCGATCCCGAATATTTCACGCAGTTCGAAGTCGGTCTCAAGGCGCAGGACAAGGATCTGAGCGCGGAACTCAGTTACTACTACACCGATGTGAAGGACATGATCGTCCGCACACCCACCGGCGTTTTCATCGGACCCGATGCCGAAGTCATCAAACGCAATGCGGGCGATGGGCACATTCAGGGTGTGGAATTCGGCAGCGCCTGGCATTGCATCCAGAACTTCACACTCTTCGGCAATGTGGCCTGGATGGAAGGCGAGATCGATACCTATCCGACCTCTGCGCCCGTGCTGCAACGCGAATACATCGACCGGCTCCAGCCGCTCACTGGACAACTGGGCTTGCGCTGGGATCACCCGGATCGCAAAACCTGGCTGGAATTCGTCACGGTCTCGGCCGATACCGCCGATAAACTCTCCACGCGCGATGCGGGGGATACCCAGCGCATTCCGCCCGGCGGCACACCCAGCTATACCATCTTCCATGTGCGCGGCGGATGGCGATTGAATGACCAAACCACACTGACGCTTGCCGTCGAGAACCTGACCAACGAAGATTATCGCGTACACGGTTCGGGCACGAACAGCCCCGGCACCAACGTCATTTTCGGATTGGACATCACCTACTGATTCACATGGCGCCAACCGCTGATCCATCTCAAACACCCGAATCACCCATGCTCGACCATGGGGCGCTCGTCGCCGAACTGCGCTGGTGGGCTCCGTGGGGGATTGCACTGGTGGTGCATACCGCAAGCATCAGCGCCTTGGCGATCTGGGGCTGGTCTTCGGTCATCAATTTCGATGCGCATGTGGCGCGCGGTCGGGAACCGATCGTCGCAAGCATTGAACTCAGACCTCCCGTCCAGACCAAGCCGCTTCAACCTGAGTTGCCTGCACCGAAGCCGACCGAACACCCTCCGATTGAAATTCCGAAACCGATCACTGAAACCCCACAGCTCCCCGCGCCTGTCCTGGGCGCGATTCAAACTCCGAGTGCCCCGGCCATTTCTCCCATGCCTGCGGAGCCAAAACCGGTCGCACCCGCATCGCCAGAAAAACCAGCCCCCACTCTGCCGCGCACCGTTCCGATCGCCGTACCTGTGCCCGAGCAAACCCCACTTGCTGACCCCTCCCAACCGCAACCGGCAAACAATCAGCCTGCCGGCGAATCCCGCGAAGCTTCGGTTCTCGAAATTCCCAAGCCACAGTACCCGGCGCTGAGTCTTCGCCTGGGAGAATCCGGTCTGGTCGAGCTTGAAGTCGAGGTCAAGGCCGATGGCTCGGTGGGCGAAATCCGCATCGTTCAATCGCCGGGGTTCAAGCGTCTGGAAGATGCCGCCATCACAGCCATCCGCCAAGCCAGGTTCGAGCCTGCCCTTGAAGCCGACCATCCCATTCCTTCAGTCCTGCGTGTGCCATTCCGATTTGTGCGTCGCTAGGAAACCACGCATCAAAATATATTAATAGATTTATATAAATGACTTATGTCATTTTATATCCATTTATCCACATGCCTTGACATGAGACTGAGTCTCAGTAAACTTCTCGCCATTGGATGTAGTTGAGATTAATTCTCAATTGCAAGCACAGCCCAAACGTCTCACCGCCGGTTCACCGGCAAGAAGGATTGCCCTGATGAAGTCTCCCAAACTCTGGATCGCAGGTCTGGCTGCTCTCGGTTTCACATGTGTGATTACTCCCGAAACGCACGCTGACGGCCGCGTCTTCACCCACACCTACGAAACCACAGTGATGACCCCAGGCAGCAGCGAGTTCGAACAGTGGCTCACCTGGAAGACACGCAAGGACTCGGACAAGAAATTCGATCGCCTCGACTTCCGTTCGGAACTCGAATTCGGGATCACTGAAGATTTTCAACTCGCGTTCTATCTCGACTCGCGCTACCAGGATGGTCGCGGCAGCATGGACGACGGCTTTCTCGATTTTCGCAACATCGCCGTCGAAGGCATCTACCAACTGAGTGATCCGATCAAAGACGGCCTTGGGACCGCCATCTACGGCGAAGTGAAACTCGGCAAGGAAATCTTCGAACTCGAAGGCAAATTCCTTGTTCAAAAAAACATCGGCAAATGGGTGCTTGCCTGGAACGGTATTCTCGAACTCGAGTGGGAAGATGAGCGATACCACGAAGACAAAATGGTCATCGCCCAAACCGCAGGCGCGTCGTATCAGATCGATCCGAGCCTCGCCGTAGGCGTCGAACTCGTGCATGAATTGGAACGCGATGACTTCGCACACTGGAACAAGGCCGAAGTCTATGTCGGACCGACGGTCTCGATTCGCAAGCAGGGCTGGTGGGCCGGTATCACGCAATTGTTTCAAGTATCAGATGTCGCCGGCGCCCCCGATTACCAGACGCGTTTCATTCTGGGCATCGACCTGGATTAGCTTTCGAGTACCTCTTGGCTTTTTCGCCTGAAATACAAAAAAACCTGGTCCGTGCAGCGGCCATCACAGGGGTGATGGCCGCTGCACTGGGCTGCCTGTCGATCGAGCAGATGGCGCCCCTCGTGGAAGGCCACGTCGCGCACTTCGGTATTCAAAACGGCGCGCCACATCCCCAGCTACTGCGCGGCCGCGAACTCTACGTCACCCAGTGCATTCGCTGCCACACCGTCGAACCCGTGAATCGTTATTCACTCGAAGAATGGGCCGAAATCCTGCCGGAAATGGCCAAAGAAACCAAACTGACTCGGGCCGATATGCAGGCGCTTCGTTCCTACATTCACGCCGCACATGCTGCAATGAGCCTACCGCCCGAAACACCGCCGGCACACTGATCGAATTCACGCGGGCCAGTTTCGCGCCACACGCTCCGCCAAATTTTCAAGATGCTGATCCGCATGCGCGATCGCATCTTCGAGCGACACACCGCCATCGCAAATCGCGTGATAAGCGCTCAAGCCATATTCAAGCGTGCGTTCGATCATCGGACCGGCCAAACCCACCAATGCCAGTGTGCGCACACCTTTTTTCGCTGCGGCCTGCGCCACACCGATGCAAGCCTTACCGCGAATCGACTGACCATCCAGACAACCCTCACCCGTGATCACCCAATCCACACCAACCACACGCCGTTCAAATGACACGGCGTCCAGAACCAGTTCGATGCCACGCTGCAATCGAGCGCCGCAAAACGCCTGCAATCCGAAACCCAAGCCGCCGGCTGCGCCCATCCCCGGCGCTTCGGGATCAATCTGCTTCACACAATCGGCCAGACGGCGCAAGCCGCGATCCAGTGACGCAACGATCTCAGGCGTTGCACCTTTTTGAGGACCGTAAACGGCGGCGGCACCCTGCGCCCCGAACAATGGATTATCGACATCGCAGGCCACTACAAAATCAGTCGTCGCAAGGCGCGCATCCAGATTCGTCAGATCGACAGAGCGTAAAGACTCAAGATCCCCACCCACCAAGGGCGATGCAGCACCATCGAACTGCGCCCCAAGTGCCTGCGCCATTCCCGCACCACCGTCATTGGTCGCACTTCCCCCGAGCCCCACGATGATGCGTGCCGCACCGACATCAAGTGCGGCGCGAATCAATTCGCCCACGCCATAAGTGGTGGTCTTTCTCGGATCGCGCTGCGCTACCGGCACACGGACCAGACCGGCGGCCTCGGCAATCTCGATCACGGCCGTGAGGCCCGCAGGCAACCAGGCCCAACGGGCCGTGACAGGAGATCCGGTCGGCCCCGTCACACACCGGGTCCGGATAACACCCCCAGCAGAGGCTGAGAGCGCCTCGATCGTCCCTTCACCCCCATCCGCAATCGGGCATAAATCGACCTCTGTTCCAGGACAGGCACGCAAAATCCCGCGTGCAATCGCCCGGGCTGCGGCATCAGCCGACAGCGATCCCTTGAATTTGTCTGGAGCGATCAAAACCCGCATCATCGATGCCTCGATGCCCGGTGGCAGGAACCGATCCGAACCGGGGGCCGTAGTATACGGAGTAACGCACGTAAATCGGGATCGGCTAAAGAACTGCTTGCTCCATACCACCATGGGATTTATAGTGAGACGCCGGACTTAAGCCGGTCCCCCAGCCACAGAGGAGGCGTTCTATGCGCTTCGGTTTTCCGGTGAAGCTGCTCGGCGTAACAATGCTTGTTGGACTCCTGTCGGGGGCCGTTTTCGGCCGCGATGTGGTGGTCGTACTCAAAAATGGTCGAACCATTGCCGGTGAGCTGGTTTCCGATCAGGGCAACACGATCACAGTCAGTGTGCGCGGCGTTCCCACCCCCTTGTCACGCGATCAGATCGACTCCATCAAGGATGCGCCCGCCGGTGCCACCGCCAGCGGCCTGACCGGTGCGTTTGTTCGTGAGCGGGCCACCTTGAAAAACGATGACTATGACGGTCGCTACAAGCTGTGCCGCAAGTACTTCGATCAGGCTGAAGAATCCATCAAACAGAAGCAGGATGCCCAAGCCCGCGAAGCTTTCACCGCGGTGCAGGCCGAACTCGAAGCCATCCTCAAGGATCAGCCCAATCTACGATCCACCGTGCTTCTCGAAACGGTCAAGGATCGCCTCAGCAACTTGAAAACAGCGCCTGTCGATCCCGGCGCTCCTGTCACACCCGACAAGCCTGACACTGAAAAACCCACGACCAAGGCCGGCGACCTTCTGAGCCTGGATGACATCAATCTCATCAAAATCTACGAAGTGGACCTCAAGGCCAAAATCCGAACCCGCAAAATGTCACGCGAAGGGATCGACAAGTTATTCGCCAACCGGGAATGGCTTGATGACCCTGCGATGAAGGATTTCCAGGGCCCGCGCGGCAAAACGGATTTCCAGCGCCTGGAAGGAACAGCCCAACTGAGCATTCTTTTCGAACTTCGTGCCCGCGAGTTGTACAACGAAGTTCAAATTCAGGATGAACCCGCAGAACTGGCCCATTTCAGATCAAAAGTCCACACCACTTATGTCCTGACCTACTGCGGCTCCTGCCACGAAAGTGGCAAGGCTCGCGGCCTCGATCTGTTCACACCCAAGCAACATCCCCGAGCCAATCCCACTCAGATGGCTTATTCCAATCTGTTGATTCTGCGGCGCACCAAGGCCGGCCCCTACAACCTGATCGAGACCGCGGCTCCGGACCGCTCGCCTCTGGTGACTTTCGGCCTGCCCGCAGCGGATACCACACTGCCCCACCCGCCCGTAAACGGCAAAAGCATTCGACCGTTCTTCCGTGGTGCCAGCGATCCGCTGGTCAAGGAAATGGTGGATTGGGTCAGCCAGATTTACGTCAAGCCGTATCCCATCGGCACCGTGGCCGAAGAAGAACCGACTCCGGCCGAACCGGCCAACTGATATACTCCGGGTCGGTCAGCCACGGGCTGATCACCGACCGTCACCACCGCGAGGGCCTCCCGCCGTGCTGAACCGATTGCTGACGCTTACCGTCGCCTGTCTCCCGCTGGCTGCCTGCAGTGTGGAGGACGCTCATGGACCTAACGCGCAACAGATCAAGACGCGTGAGTCCTTCGATAAAGGCTTTGTTCACTTGGATCGCGCCTCGTCGGGCATCCGCCATCAACCGGTGGTCCCCGATGACAGCACACTCACGGCGCTGTCCAAGAAATTTATCGATTCCGAAAAAGAACCCACACCGGGTCTTCAGGAACTCAGCCAGAAGCTGACGGCCGTGAACCGCGACAAGCCTTATGAGCAGTACCGACAGGAACAGCTCCAGGCTGCGAAACCTTTCTTTGAAGAAATCGCAAACGACACCGCCGGGCGCGATGCGCAAAAGCTCGCGGCCCACAATGCGCTGGCCGAAACCTACCAATCCGCTGCACGTCTTGCGGCACGCGATGCGGCAGTGGCCTGGAGCCGGCTGAGCGCCATCAACGCCCAGATGGTGAATGACAGTTCTGCGGCACGGCTGCACTTGGCCTCCAACGCCAATCACACCGGCATCGACTTCGACAAGGTTCGCCAAGACCTCCAAAGCAAGCAGGGTGATCTTCAAGGCAAACATGACGAGCAGGCCAAAATCACCGGCGACCTGACTCAGAAAACCCAACAGCTCAAATCCGACATTCAGACTGCCAACGAAGAGCGTCGCAATAAGTTCACCGAAGCCGAAGCTCTGAACACAAAATCACTGACGCTCAAGGGCGAAGAACGCTTCAAAGTGGCCAACACTGCCATTGAACTCATCGATGCCTCGCAGAAGCAGCAGATCCTCGCGGATCGCGCCGAAGCCGAACTGGGCATTGCGCAGTCCGAACTCACAGTGGCCCAAGCCCAACTCGATAATCTCAAGGGCCAGCTCGATCAGATCAGTGAAGCCATTGCCGAACTGCAGAAACGCGCTGAAAAAATCGCGAGCCTCGCCTCCGATGCACAGACTGAAGCCAACAGCCGACTCGGCACGGTGAAGAGCAGCCTGGAACACACCTCCAAGATTCTTGCCGAAGACGTCAACGGCAAACTGGATGCCGCCAAGGGCGATCTGGAAAAAGCCATCGAACATCTGGAAAAAGCCACCGGCCTTGCCAAGGGACCCAAGGCTCCTGCCGCCAAACTTGCGGTTGGCGCAGCCCGTGGCGAACTGGGCCACATCCTGCATCGGCAGGCCGTCATGAATGCGGCTCATCAGGACGTGTTCAAGGTTCTCAATGAAACACTGGCCGGCGCTCCGGCCGGCAATGCCTCATCTGCTGCGATCAAATCACTCCAGGATGCCATCACCACTGCTGGTGAAGCCGCCGGCACCACTGCCTCGGCCGCCAACACTGCGGCCGAACAAATTCTGGCTCAGGCTTCCACGGAACTGACCAATCTGACCAGCAATAAAGAACTGAAGGACGCGGTTCTCCGCGATCTGATTCCGGCCTATCTGGCTCTGGCCGCCATCACAGGTGATGAAGGCCACAAGAGCAAGGCTGATGCTCTGCGTCAGCAACTGGCCAGCGAATAAGGCCAAAAGCCAAGCCACTGAAACATCAAACCCCGTTCCGCCCATGCGGAACGGGGTTTTTCATTGGATAAATCCAGCTACAATCTCGGCCCATGCCTCCCGCCAACCCCAACGCCGTGGTGCTTCTTTCCGGAGGCCTCGACAGTACGACTGTCTTGGCGATTGCGCGACACGAAGGCTTTGCCTGCCATACGCTGAGTTTCAATTACGGCCAAAGGCACCATCAGGAACTGCAAGCCGCTGAAAAAATCGCTCTTAAATTAGGCGCGGTGGAACATTGTCTCGTGCCCATCAACACCGCCGCCTTTGGCGGATTGCGCGGTTCGGCACTGACCGATGACATCGATGTGCCCAAAGATCGCCGGGATCACGAAATCGCTTCCGGGATTCCGGTGACTTATGTACCGGCACGCAACACACTTTTTCTGAGTTATGCCTTGGCATGGGCCGAGGTGTTGGGCGCATCAGATATTTTCATCGGCGTGAACGCCGTAGATTACTCGGGCTATCCGGATTGTCGCCCGGCCTTCATCGCCGCATTTCAAACCATGGCGCGTCTGGCCACCAAAGCCGGTGTGGAAAACACCGCGCCGGTGACGGTACACACGCCTCTGATTGATCTGCCCAAAACGCAAATCATTCGGCGCGGCCTCGAACTGGGTGTCGACTACGGCATGACCCACTCGTGTTATGACCCCACGCCCGAAGGCCGCCCTTGCCGACGTTGCGACAGTTGCCACCTGCGAGCCGATGCCTTTGCAGCCTTGAATATGCCGGATCCGGTCCTCGGCTCACCATCCTGAATCGCCATGAGTGAACCCGCGCTGCGCATCAACGAGATTTTCTTTTCGATTCAAGGCGAATCCACCTTCACCGGTCTGCCTTGCGTGTTTATCCGTTTAACAGGTTGCCACCTGCGCTGCGCGTACTGCGATACCGAATATGCCTTCTTTGAAGGCCGCTCCATGCCTCTGACTGAAATCCTCGCCGAAGCTCAACGACTGGGAAAAGATTGCGAACTGGCTGAAATCACCGGCGGCGAACCCTTACTGCAACCACACGCCCGCACATTGATGGCTGTACTCGCTGATGCCGGCTATACCGTTCTGGTCGAAACCAGCGGCGCCTGCGATATCAGCGTTTGTGATCCGCGAGCCATCTGCATCATGGATCTGAAAACACCGGGCAGTGGCGAAGTCGAGCGAAACGATTGGTCCAACATTGATCGCCTGCGTCCACATGACGAAATCAAATTCGTATTGACCTCACGCGATGATTATCTCTGGGCACGCGATACGATTCATCGCTTGGATCTGACTCGGCGCGTTCACGCCGTTTTGATGAGCGCCGTACACACCATGGCGCCTGGCGAACATATCGCAGGCTGTGACGGACTCGCTCTGCAAGATCTGGCTGAATGGATCCTGGCCGACGGCTTGGAAGTGCGCCTGCAGACTCAACTGCACAAACAAATCTGGGATCCGAATCAACGCGGCGTATGACGGGCTTCTGCTGAAATCGGCTGACGGCCTTTGATCCAACTCGATATGGCGCCGACACCCAACAATAACGTGCCGAGCACGAAAAGCCCCCAGCCTTCTTCACGCCAGAGCCAACCCACCATCTGAAATGAAAATGCGGCAGACGCCAATACGGCTGCCACGCGCTGGCTCGATCGCCACCAAAGCATCACACCGATGATCGGGCCCACCGCCAGCACACCCCAATGCAGAAATAGGTCGACGGATTGCGGCGTGACGGCTGCCGCCATACCCATCGCCATCAACCCCGCCGCGGTGCGTACGACTTGCTTGGCGAGGCGCCGCACAAAAACCATCTCGGCCAGCAACATGCTTGCGCCCGCCGTCATCGCCATCACGCCCATAGGCCACATCCCGAAAATCGCGCCATGTTCGATCTGCCACAGCACCACACTTCCGGTCAGTGTCATCGACGCGCACACCGCCCAGGTTGGATCGCGTCGATCCGCTGCCAGCATCCAGCATGCTCCGGTGCCCAGCAGCAGCGCCTCGAATCCATGCCATTGTGCCAGAGGCGATCCGGGCGTCACCTCCCACAACGCTACCGCGCCAATCAACTGAAAAACCGCGGCGTAAATCATCGCACGACCATGCATGCGTCCCAATCCCATCCAGAGTATCGCACCACATGCCATCGCTAGATCCGGTCTGACCCACACCGCTTCCGCAGAGGGCAAGCTCATGGCCGCCGCCAATGTCACCCATGCGGGTGCCCATATCCACACCGATCGCGCGCGATGTGCCCAGGTCCAATGCCGACTCATGCCCAGCGCCACGGCGCACACACACCAGATCAGCGGCATCGCATCCCATGGATTCATCTGGATCGAGAACACATAACCCAGTGCATACTGATGCAATGCCACACCCACCGATGTCACCAGCATGATGATCCATGCCATTTCGGGTCGACGCAGAAAGACCTGACCCGCTGATGCCGGCTTCCAACGATGCGCCCAAATCGCGCACAACCCGAATGCGATCCATGGCAGCAAACTCAATCCACGCCAGAGTTGCGCCACGAAATCTTCATCAAATGGCACGCGCAAACGCACGGCCCAAGCCAATGCCGGGCCAGCCAGAAAATGCCAGGCCAGCAACAGCACCAATGCCATCATCGCCACCGGCGGAAGATCCATGCGCGCATAGCGCCGCCAAGCGATGATCTTGATCACGCCTAAGCCGAATCCGCCCAATCCCAACCACACGGCCAACACAGGATCGTCATTGGCCACGGCACTGGTGACAATACCTCCCGCTCCTAAAAATAAGGCGCTGATCACTATCAGGCCTACCGCATCTTCTTCGACATCGCGGCGCAATATCACACCGCACAACACCGCCAGCAGCGCCAATTCATACAACTGCAAAGCGACCGCTCCTGAGATCGATTGCAACGGATCGGTCGCCGTGGCCAGTGCCGGACCCACCAAACGCGACAGCGCCATCAACACGCACAGCGCGCTGAGTGCATAAAAAATGCTCGGCCCATACCACGCAAAGAAACGATGCCCCTGGGGGACTTCCGCCGTCGGTGCTTCCATTGGTAAACCCTCATGTGACCGGCGCACGAATCGCGCCAAGCGATACAACCGCCCGTTGATCCACCACACGTTTTTAGAAATGAACGACGCCGAAACTTCTTACGCGCGCTTGGCATCGACGGTTCGCGCCAGTGCTTCAATCAAACCCGGCACGTCATGGGGGCTGGCCTCGACATCCACATTGAGCCCTGATTCCCGAGCCGTTTTCGACGTGATCGGCCCAATGCTTGCCACACACACACCGTCCATCGCCGTGCGATCTGGAAGCAGGCTTATAAAATTCCGCACCGTCGATGAACTGGTGAAAGCCACCCAGTTCACACGCCGATCGGCCAGCGCTTCAGCCGCTTCATCCGTCAACGCGGCGACCGGTACGGTGCGATACACCGTCAGATCATCAACGTCGACTTGCGCTCGCGACAGAATCTCACGTAGATCTGCTCGAGCGATATCCGCCCGCAGCATCAGCACCCGACGGCCGACGCAATCGCCTTGCGCCAGTAGCGATTCGGCGAGCGATTCAGCCACGTATTGCTCGGGGATCAGATCCGCACGAATCCCCATCGCAGCCAAGGCTGTGGCCGTGGCAGATCCAATCGCTGCAATACGCACGGGCGCTAAGGCTCGTGCATCCAGATTCAATTGCGCCAGGCGATGCTTCAAGGCTTCGACACCATGCGCCGAAGTCAACACCAACCATGCATAGCGATCCAAAGCGAGCAACGCCTGATCCACCGCCGATGTATCGGCCACTGGCTCGATGGCGATCGAGGGTGCTTCGATGACACGTGCGCCCAACGCTTCCAATCCGCGTCGCAATACCGAAGCTTTTTCACGCGTGCGTGTGATCAAAATGGTTTGACCAAACAGCGGGCGATTTTCAAACCAACGCATCGCGCCAGCAGAATCAATTTCAACCACAGGCCCGACGAAGACCATCGCCGGAGCACCGAGTTCGGCCGAAGCCACTGCATCAGCCAATGTCCCCACCGTCGCGCGTATCGTGCGCTGCTTCGGAAGTGTGCCCCACCGCACTGCTGCCGCAGGTGTATCAGTAGACAAGCCGTGATCGATCAGTCGGCCGAGAATGGAACCCAGGCGTCCCATCGCCATATAGAAACACAACGTGCCACCCGACCGCGCCAACGCAGCCAGCGCGGCGTAATCGGTTTGCGTCTGTTCCTTGGCCGGATCTTCGTGGCCGGTGATGAGTGTCACCGTGGTGGCAATCTGGCGGTGCGTGACCGGAATCCCCGCACAGGCTGCGGTGGCAGACGCCGCCGTCACACCGGGCACCGACTCCACCTCGATACCCCGACCGTGCAGATAAATCGCCTCTTCGCTACCGCGACCGAAGACGAATGGATCGCCGCCCTTGAGGCGCACCACCATCTTGCCCTCAGCCGCCTTCGCGGCGAGCAATTCCTGGATCGCCTCCTGATCCATCTTGTGTTCACCATGGCGTTTACCGGCATCGATCCGCTCGGCATGGGGTGGAATCGCGGCAAGCACCGAGGGCCCGATCAGGGCGTCATGCACCACACAGTCGGCCTGCGACAAAACCTCCAGAGCCCGCACCGTGATCAGACCCGGATCACCGGGACCGGCCCCGACCAGATAAACCTTGCCCTGTGAACGGCTTTGCCGACTCATCTCATGGATCCCAATTAGCCGATGAACTCAAGCAGGCCGGTTATCCGGCCGATGTGGATTGTAGCGATCGTGGCGATTTGCACGATCCGAGTAACAGATCGGTTTGTTATTCCGGGGGGAAAAACAAGATGATCGGATTTCTCAAGCGTCTTTGCGAACCGTCAGATTCGGCCGAGTGCATGGACATGATTCCGTCGCGGAGACATCCCCCTCGACGCTGGCAATCGCGTTATCCCCATGGCCACCACGCCATGGCATTGATCCGCCAATCTCAAAACGATACAGGTCGACTGATCCGCCTTCACATCGAAGCACAAATCGGCGACACCCTGCTCGCCACGGCTCGCGCACCGTTGGAAATCTGCGAACGACTCTGGCTGTTCTTTCCACCGGACGGTCGGGCCCATGCTTTCGAACGCTATGGCGCCGTCACGCGCTGCGAAGAACTCGACTCCGGCAAAGGCTTCCGCCTGTGCCTGATGCTCGAACCGCTTCACGCCTCGGCACAGCGATCCAACACCGGCCGAAGCATTGCGTAGGTTTCTTCCAGCGCCTGCGGAATCACGCGAACAGCGCCGACCACATCCATGAAGTTGGTATCGCCCGCCCAGCGCGGCACCACATGAAAATGCAGGTGCCCCGGCAGGGCCGCGCCTGCGGCGCGTCCTTCGTTGCAACCGATATTGATCCCTTGCGGCTCGAACACTTCACGCAAAGCGCTTTCGGCCAGGGCGATCTGCTCCATCAACGCGGCGCGCGCCGGCGCATCCAGATCCAGAAGACTTGTGCAGGCCAGAGCCGGTGCCACAAGAAGATGGCCATTGGTATACGGATATCGGTTGAGCAGAATCAATCCCGTGGCATTGCGATGCAGCACCAGATTCGCCGGGTCATTTTGAGGATGCGCCCAAGCTTCAGCCAGAAAATCAGGCGTGGAGCCTGCGCCGGTTTTGAGGCCGGCGAGATACTTCGACCGCCACGGTGCCCAGAGATGACGTGATTCCACGGGATGCCCCAATCATCAGAAACGACAGCGGTCGGTCCGTTGGGTCAAATCGGTCGCACGCGGACCTCGATGCCGCGCACCGCACTCACGCAAACCGATGTGCCGGCCTCGATCACACCGGCATCGCTCAGACATTCCAGGCGGCGATCACCGATCAGGCAAATGCCCACCGGATGCAGTGTGGTTTCGGCTTGGCCCTCCGCACCCACCAGCGATTGCGGATCCACATCACGGGCCTTGTCGTACTGCACGCTGCCCGCAGGCTGCGCATCGTGCAGCGTGAGCGCACGACCAATCGGGGTATGCGGAAAGACTTTGAATGCGACCATGACCGAAACCGGAATCAGCACCAGCGTGATCATCACACCGAGCATGCCCGCTTCGGTCGAATGCAGAAACAGATTTACATTGGCCGCCACCACTGAAGCCACCGAAAGCACACCGAGAATCCCGCCGCTGGGAATCACGATCTCCAGAATAAAAAAGGCGGCAGATAACACGAACAAAATCAGTGCCCAGGTCAAAGGTGTCATGATGCGACCTCCTCCACCACAATGCGGTTACCGGCAACTTCAACCACGCGCACCAGCGAGCCCGTTTCAATCACTGCGCCTCGACTGACCACATCTACATGTTCACCCTCAAGCACCATGCGACCACTCGGGCGCAAATCACTGATCACACGGCCGGTCGAACCCACACGCGAATCCACGGCCCCGACCGGTGAAATCACCGACGAAACCGGTTCGGCAAGAATCATCCGGTTGAGCAGTGGAATCGAACCGAAATAGCGTGTGAGAAACACAAAACCCACAATCGAAAACGCCAAAGCGACCACGGTCGTGATCAGGCCTGTGGCCAGCATGCGCCAAGTTCCCAACAGCAACGGCAGCACATTCGGGCCTGGTTCGTTTTCTGCAAAAGTCAGAATGAAACCGATGCCCATCAACAGCAACCCGCAAAAACCGGCAATGCCGAATCCCGGCAGCACGAACATCTCCACCGCCAGTAGTCCGATACCGATCACGATCAGAAACACTTCCATCATGTCGGCCAATCCCGCCAGATACGGTGCTCCAAGCACAAGGATCAAGGCGATCAGTGCCACGGCCCCGGGCAGACCCACACCCGGCGACTGCAGTTCCATATAAGCCCCGAGCATCAACAGCAGCATGAGTACGCCGCGCACCGCCGGTGATGTCAGCCAGCCGACCAGATCCTCCGACCAGGTCGGTTCAAACCGGCGGATCGAGGCCGTGGTCGCCGTCTCGCCCAGAGCGTATCGCACCAATTCGGTTTCATTGGCGATTTTTGTTTTTGCAAATCCCAGATCGATGGCTTCATCAGCAATCATGGTCAGCAATCGATCGGTGTCGAGCACCTTGCGATCCATTTGCCAGCCTGTTTCGGCCGATTCACCTTCACGACGCGAGCCATCCGGATTCAAACCGTACTGAGTCAGATCAGGCTCACGCACAAACCGTTTTTCGGATTCGCGCTTCAAGCGATAAATCGCCGGCCCGAGCGTCACCATGGCCTCGCTGAGTGTTTCGGGATACCCATTGGTTTTCGCACTGTCACGAAATTCGGCCAGAATGTACGAATCGATTTTCGCCCGCTCGGTCTTGCCCATCTCCTGAACCCCCTGTGGGCCCACCGTGATGGCGGCGCACATGTCCGGGCATGGCACTGGGTGCAATGACAATCTCATCACAGGCCACTGAAATCATGGCACCGGCTGAGATCGCCTCCGGGCGCACCCACGCAATCGTCCTCACTGATTGCACTGATTTGATGCGCTCGGTGATGACTTTCGCGCTGCTGACCAACCCGCCGGGCGTGTCCATCTCAAAGACCACCACTTCGGCCTTCACACGCACGGCATCGTCGAGACAACGATTAATGAAATCAGCCGTGATGTCATAGATCGGCCCGTGAATCGGCACGATGAACATTTTCGGCTCGGGCGTTTTCTCGGGTTGTGCAAAGCCCGGCATCACCACAGCGCAGAGCAATGCGATCCAGATCCCCCGGCGCAACCCTGAACGATCCATCCGTCGACGCATCATGCGATCACCTCGGCATTGGCCAGACCCTGGCCTTTGTGCTTCTGCCCAAAGTTTAGTGCATGGGACAGACGCACACCGCGAACCACCACGAATTTCCCCGATTCCGCCATCGTATCGACTGTTTTCAGGCAGGACTGGCAAGACTCGTGCAAATCCGACACCACACCCTCTCTCCGGTCGATCGAATATTGCCCAAAACAGTCCTCCAGCGTTGGCCGAGATGATCCCTCGAAAGTTACAATGCCCGCGATCTCCCGGGAGCTACCCCTATGCTTGAGTCGACGCTTCAGAAGCTGATTGACGGCAAACTCACCTCGGCCCGAGAAATCGGAGATCTCACCGGCGTGGCCGCTTCGACGGTTTATCGTTGGATCCGCGGTGAAAGCCAGCCGGATTTTGATTCGATCCGCCTGCTGGTGCGCCACCTGCCCAATGTCCAGGCGCAGGGCGCCATTCTTGCCGCCTTTACCGTCGGCACCACCTGGCGAATGTACAACCACGAACTGGATCTGGATGTGAATCAGGACGGCATCATCGACGCTTCGGATGCCGTCGATGCCTCAATCAACGCCGTACGCGCCGCCAGCCGATCCCTCAGTCAGGTGCGCGATGCGAGTCGCAGTGGCGGTCTTGATAATGAAAAAAATGCGTCGACAGAGGAAGGCGGCGGTATAGTCCGACCCTCCGGCTCCGCGGGTCCGTAGGTGGTGTGGATCGGTGTAGATCGCTCTGCAGTCCGGAACGACGCACGAGGTACGGCGGACCCGGTCGAGGTAGACCGAGTCCTCCGTCCTATGCGGCTTCGGGATCGGACGAGTCATCGGGTTTTCATCCACTCGCGGAAGGTCGTTCCGACGAGCCGAGCGAGTTCCTCGCGACTCTCGATATCGAGAGAGATCTCGACCGCGTCCGCGAGAGACTGGAGGTAGTGGCGGGAATAGGTTCGACCGAAAGCCGCCGCCTTGATATTCCCCTCCGTGACTCCGAACTCGTCGACGAGGTCCTCCATCGGATCTCCGGCGATAACTCCGGCGATAACCTCCGGAACCTTGTGGAGTCCGATCCGCGGCTTCGAGGATCGACGCGCCATCTCCGCTGAGATCTGCTCCTTCGACTCGACCGGTCGGCGATCGACGCCGAAGGGAAGGACCGGACTCTTCTTCGCTTCGAGGTTATCGAGAGCGGTCTTGACCACCGCGAGAACCTCTTCTTCTGTGTACTTTTTCTCACTCATCGTCATCTCCTTCCGTGCCTAGAACGGCACGTCGTCGGAGTCGTCCGTAAAGGATGCCCCGGTAGTCGGTGCGGAATTTTCTTCCGCCTGTTTCTTTTGGAGAGAGAGGACGCGGAAGGCTACGACGTCGGTCGAGTAGTGCTTCTGCCCCTCCTTCTCATACGTGGAAGTCTGGTTCCGTCCGGAGACGAAGACGAGCGATCCCTTCGAGAGATAGTTGAGGACGAACTCCGCTGTCTTTCCGAAGACGACGACGCGGTGCCACTCCGTATACTCTTCGCCCTTCCCGCCGCCGGATCCTTTCCCGTAGGATGTGGTTGCGACCGAGAACCGGCAACCCTTTCCGTTCTTCGTGTCGAACCCTTCCGGATCCTGACCGAGCCTCCCGATAAGTTCTGTGCTGCTGTGCATTTTTTTCTCCTTTCTATTCGATCTTCGATAGCGTGAGTAGATAGATTGCCTCGTCCCTTTTAGGAGCGAGTAGATCCTGCGCGTGTATTTCGAGTTCGCCTTCGTCGAGATCCTCTCCGATCGGAAGGATCGTGAAACCGTGATCCGGATTCCCCTCCTCTACCTCGACCGCCGAGGCGTAGACCTGGAGAGCGTCTCTGATTCTCGCGGCTACGATCTCTATCATCTTCCCTCCTTCCTTAAAAGTCTATGCCGAGAGAGTCGCCTTCGTCGAACTCGACTCCTCGATCTTTCGGTAGTGTAGACCGAGAGCTAGGGTCTTGTCCAGGGGACGATCCAGGATCGAGTCCCGCCGGGTTATAACCCGTCTCGACGAACTGCTGAGTCTTCCCATCAAAGCTAACCGAGATCGAGCCGAGCGGTCCCTGCCGCTGCTTCCGAACGAGGATCTCCGCATCGTTCCTCGTAAGGTCGGGACGGTGAATCATCTCTACGATGTCGGCGTCGTTCTCGATCGACCCGGACTCTCGGAGGTCGCGGAGTTCCGGCTTCCTTCCCTCCTCTTGGTGACGTCTCGAAAGCTGCGAGAGGAGGATCGTCGGAACGGAGAGAGACTTCGCGACGAGTTTCGTCCCTCGCGAGAGAGCTGAGACTTCCTGTTCTCGTGAGAGCCGAGAGCGTCCGCGGTAGGTCATGAGCTGGAGGTAGTCGACAACGATCAGGTCGAGACCGTAACGCATCTGAATCTGACGAGCCTTCGCCCGAACGTCGAACGGAGAGAGGAGCGCAGAGTCGTCGATGAAAAGGTTCGTACCTTCGAGCCTCTTCACCGCTCCTTCGAGTTCTTCGAGGACGACCTCGGTCGCCGGACCTCTCTCGATAAGTTTCGAGTCTCGTCCCGTCTCCGCGGCGAGAATCCTCGTAGCGAGTTCCTCCGCCGACATCTCGAGAGAGAAGAAGGCGACGGTCTTCCCGGCGAGCGCAACCTGGCGAGCGATCTGCATCGCGAGGGAACTCTTACCGGACGAGGTCGCTCCGGCTACGATCGCGACGCGACCGTTCCTCATGAGAACGAGGTTATCGAGCTGCTGGAATCCGGTCCGGATTCCGACCGCGTCGATGTTACCTTCGAGGATCGCCCGATAGTCCTCGACGACCACCCTCGACGGCTCGACTACCGCGACCGGTCCTCCGTCAGCCTGACGCTCGGAGAGAAGGATGAGTTCTTCAGCCGCCTTCTCGATCGCGTCGTCGATCGGACCGTCGGCTACCGCTGCCGCTTGGCATCGGCGACCGAAGTCGAGAAGGTCCCGACGGACCGCGAAGTTGCGAACCTCTCTGGCGTAGTGCTTGACGTTGGCAACGTCGGCTGGAGAATCCATGAGGTTGGATATATAGGTCGCTCCTCCGGCGGCTTCGGAGTTACCGTCTCGGCGGAGACGTCCCGAGACCGAGACCGCGTCGACCGGCTGGTTCTCCTCGACGAGCTTGAGCATCGTCTCGTAAATGATTCTGTGTTCGTTCCTGTAGAAGTCTTTCGGAGCGACGATATCGACGACGGTATAGAGAGCGTCCTCGCCGAGGATGATTCCTCCGAGGATCGCCTTCTCCATCTCGAGATCGTGCGGAGCCTCCTTCTCGTGGTTCTTCATTCTTCTCCCCTCTTGTAGTCGTACGGTTCTGATCCGGTAACCTCTCGGAACCAATCGAGCCGCTGATTTATATCGTATCCTGTGAGATCCTTCTTCCGGAGTTCCGCGAGAGACTCGACTATTGCGAGGTCCTGGAGAAGGAACGAGATCTGGTCGTCCTTCGGACATTTCTCGTCGTCGAACCCGCG
>CALOAZ010000186.1:0-9517 GCA_942491355.1 uncultured Phycisphaeraceae bacterium | reverse complement strand
GAACTGGCCATCGTCTTCATGATAGATGCAGACCGATAGGGCCAGACCGGGTTCGATTTGAATCCGAACGTTTTCGACGACTGTTTTGATTGGTGATTTCATCATGCCGATATCTATAGCCCGGCTTCGTCGGGGGTGTGATAGAAGTCAGTTATGGGCCGGTGAATCTTCGGTCAATTTGATTCGGCGAATTATTTAGGTCGTCCTCACAGATTTCTGACAAATCCTGCGCATGACGTATCTACACTGCGACGAAAACAGGGATTGGTCAGTTGAAAAGTTTTTCGGGGTGACCGGGGTGATGCGGGAGAAGTGATTCCGCTTGTTTTTACGGGGAGAGAAGTCGTGTCTGTTTTACTGATGACGTGGTTTGAGGCGTTCAAGACGATGCAGCAGGCCGTTTTGAGCAATAACCTGCATGAAATCCGCGAAGCCAATGTCCGGCTGCGCAATGCTTACGAGCAGGTGGTGGATTTCACCGTGATCTGTCCGGAAAGCCGACAGGGCATGCGCCGAATCGAAGGGCTTGCGCAAGGACCGGATGCGGTTCGGCAATTGGAAGAATACTTCTCGCAGTATCAGGGCGAGTTTCCGCCGACGGCTTGAAGGATTATTCGGGCGAAAAGGATCTATTCCCGGATGGGAATTAGATCCTTTTAACGCGCTATTTGCTTGAACAACCCTCACCCAACCTCTCCCGCAGGGAGAGGTGTAAGAAGGGGCGAGGCTTGAAAATAGTGTCGTATGCCGCGGCTCTCAACCCCTCTCCCTGCGGGAGAGGGTGGGTGAGGGTTCAAAAAATCATTGCTGAAGATTCAAATGTTTAATCACCAGTCATCGGTCCGGAACGGCGAAGCCGGCAGGCCTTCCTTGTTGTAGAGATTCGCGCCGGCGGGATTCATGGTGTAGGCGTAGCGCACGGCCACGGGATTGGGCACCTGCTCGGCGCGCACCACGACGGTGTTGCCTTCGATGACGGCCTGAGCCCAGTGCCATTTCTTGTCTTCACCGGCGATCGCAAAACGTTTGAGTGTGCCGTTGGCCACAGGTGCCGTCGGTTCCAGGCCGTTTTTGACGCCGACCATCAGGCCGCTGCCGACATGATCAAACGTGAGATGAATCGCGCCGTCTTTGACTGCGTGGCTTTTGTAAAGCGGGCCACTGGGCACCACGTCTTTTTTGCCGTAGGTCTGATGCAGCGCCCAGCGTGCGAGTCGATCGCCCACATCCTGTTTGTTGCGCGGGTGAATGTCGTTGGCTTGACCGATGTCGGTGATCACGGCCATGCCGGTGTGCGGGATCGTGAGCGTTTTGCGCTGCGCTTCGCGCAGTTTGGCCCAGCCGTCGCCACCAGCGGGATTGTCATTGGGCTGCTGAAAGTCGGCGAGCTGTACGAAGTAAAAGCCCAGGTCGCGATTCCAGATTTTGCGCCAGCCGGTGATCAGGGCATTCATCTTGTGGAAGTAGCTTTCGCCTTCGCCGCCGTTGGATTCACCCTGATACCAGATCGCGCCGCGCATGGCGTAGGGCACCAGCGGATAAATCATCGCGTTGTAGATCGCCGCAGGATCGCCCGAGCCGTATCGGCCCGGCAGGTCGGGCAGCGCGGGCATTGGGATGCCGGCATCAATCGCAGTCTTGGCTTGAGGTGTCCACGCAGCGACCTGATCCACATAAGATTTCCATGTGGCTTTGCCGTCGGGCGTGGCGGGATCAAATGGATCCAATTGATCGGCGATATTTTTAAGTTCCGGCACGGAGCGAAAGCCTTCCGGTGCTGTCCATGGTTCGATGCGCGTGCCGCCCCAGTTCGAACCGATCAGGCCGATCGGCACATTTAGATCCTGCAGCAGACGACGGCCGAAAAAATAGCCCACGGCTGAAAAACCGTTGCTGGTATTCGGTTCGCACAGTTGCCAGGATGCTGCCGGCGGTTCGGGTTTGGGAAACGGCGATGTGGTGTGACCCGGCACGTTGTACAGACGAATCAACGGGTGCTTGGCGTTCTGCACTTCCTGCTGTGCGTTGATCACGCCGCCGAGACTCCATTCCATATTGCTCTGGCCCGAGCAGATCCAGACTTCGCCGACCAGAACATCTTCAAAGCTCAGTGTGTTGGCACCGGCAACCGTCAAAGTCCGGCCTTTGGCATTGGCGGGCATGGCGGTCAGATCGACGCGCCATTGGCCGTGTGCATCGGCGGTCGCGGTTTGCTTTTGATCGGCAAAACTGACGGTGACTTTTTCACCCGCAGAGGCCCAGCCCCAGACCGGCACCACGCCGTCGCGCTGGAGGACCATGTGGCTGGAGAACACCGAAGGCACCCTCACTTCGGCAAAGCTCGAAGCTGCGCAGACCAGCAGGCAGGTTAGCATCAGGGCGTGGCGGTAGATCATGGACGACTTCATAGGCAGTGGCTCCGGCGTGAAAAGACTTTTGAGGATAATGATTCATCCTCCACCAATCCTCGGGCTGGACATGATTGTCAAATCAGAGGGTGCTCGATCGGTCAAAACCGGAGCAGATCGGTAATATTGGAGCCGTGGGCGGGGATCAACTCCGCGTCATTCCTCGAAGGGCGAACAAAAAACCATGGCTGATGAGCATTCCAATGATCCGCTGTACGGCGTGACGCTTGAGTTGATCATCACCCGTCTGGTCGAGCATTATGGCTGGGCCGAGGTGGGAGAGCGCATCAATATTCGCTGTTTCACCGACGGTCCATCGATCAAGTCGAGCCTGAAAATTCCTGCAAAAACGCCATGGGCTCGGCAGAAGGTGGAAGGCCTGTATCTCGCGACGCGCCGAGCGCGATTGCGCAAGGGCCGGTCCCCGCAGGGGGACTGACCTGCTCTGTATAAAACCGCTTTTGAATTGAATCAAAATGAACCCTCACCCAACCTCTCCCGCAGGGAGAGGGGGCAAGAAGAAGGCGCATCCTGCTGGAAAACAGCTCTCAACACCTCTCCCGGCGGGAGAGGCCAGGTGAGGGTTTTCTTTCGATCAAAAGAAAGTCTCATTGCTTGGTGAACTTTTCTCCAGCGATTGAAGGGGACAGTCCCCGTTCGGGGACAGACCCTGCAATAGGCCGCAGGGCCGATCGTTACAATCATTCGTTGATTCGATCTTTTGAGGAGCCCGCCATGAAATGGCCATCTGTCGCCGTGCTGCTTGCCATGATCTTGTCTCTGACGCTAGGTGTTTCGGGTGCCGACAAGCCCAATATTCTCTGGCTGACCAGTGAGGATAACGGCCCGCACCTGGGGTGCTACGGCGATGCCTATGCCACCACGCCGAATCTGGATGTACTCGCGTCGCGCGGCATGATTTACCTCAATGCCTGGTCGACGGCGCCGGTGTGCGCGCCGGCGCGCACCACGATCATTTCGGGTTTGTATCCGCCGTCGACCGGTGCCGAGCATATGCGGTCCGAGACGCGCCTGCCGGCATCGCTCAAGATGTATCCGACTTATCTGCGCGAAGCGGGTTATTACTGCACCAACAACAGCAAGGAAGACTACAACCTCACCAAGCAGGGTGAGGTCTGGAATGATTCGGGCAAGAAGGCGCATTGGAAGAACCGCCCGGAAGGCCAGCCATTCTTCGCGATCTTCAATTACACCGTGAGTCACGAAAGTCAGTTGCGCACGCGGCCCCACAAAGCCGTGCACGACCCGGCCGGTGTGCGTGTGCCGGCCTATCACCCGGACAGACCGGAAGTGCGTCAGGACTGGGCGCAATATTACGACAAGATCACGGAGATGGATGTGCAGTGCGGCGCGGCACTCAAAGAACTCGCCGAAGCCGGTCTCGCCGAAGACACCATCGTCTTTTATTACGGTGATCACGGCTCGGGCATGCCGCGATCCAAGCGCTGGCCTTACGACTCGGGTCTGCGCGTGCCGTTGATCGTTTCGGTGCCTGAAAAATGGAAGCACCTGGCACCGAAGGATTATCAGATCGGCGGCAAAACCGATCGTTTGGTGGGCTTCATCGATCTGGCTCCGACGCTGCTGAGTCTGGTGGGGGCCGAAGTTCCGGCGCACCTGCAGGGCAAGGCTTTTATGGGGCCCAAAGCCACACCCGATCCGGAATACATCTACGGTTTCCGCGGGCGCATGGATGAACGCTACGACCTGGTGCGTGTGATACGCGATAAGCGCTTCATCTATATGCGACAATTCATGCCGCACAAGATTTACGGCCAGCACATCGATTACATGTTTAAGACGCCGACGACCCGCATCTGGAAGCAGATGTATGACGCCGGCCAGTTGAATGAAGCGCAAAAACATTTCTGGGAACCCAAGCCCGCCGAAGAGCTTTACGATCTGGAGCAGGATCCGGACGAAGTGATGAATCTCGCCGGTTCACCCGAACACAAGGCGATCGTAGCGCGCATGCGCGAAGCGCTCAAGGCGCATTTGATTGCCACGCGTGATATCGGATTCTTGCCCGAGCATGAGATTCACGCACGTGCTGCGGCCGCCGGTTCCACGCCGTGGGAAGTGGGTCACGACGACGCGAAGTACCCGATGGCCGATGTGTATGCCGCGGCCGATCTGGCTTCATCGCTCAAACCGGGTGTGGGGGCTGATCTGGTCAAGGCCATGGGGCATGCCGACAGCGCGGTGCGCTACTGGGGCGTGATGGGTCTGCTGATGCGCGGCAAGGTCGAAGTGGATGCGCATGCCGATGCTCTGCGGGCCGCACTTTCAGATGGCGCGCCGACGGTGCGTCTGGCTGCCGCAGAAGCACTGGCGCAGTACGGCTCGGGTGCGGATGAAAAACAGGCGCTCGGTATTCTGGTTGAACATGCCAATGCCGAAAAACACGGTGTTTATCTGGCCATGCAGGCGCTCAATGCGTTGGATGTGGCCGGTCGTAAAGCGGCACCGTATCGCGACAAGCTGGCGGCTCTGCCGCGAAAAGACCCCAAGGCGCCCGGTCGCATGAGCAGCTACGTGGGGCGTTTGCTCGAAGACATGGTCAAAGAACTGGAATGATCACCGTTTGCGTGTGAAAGCCGCAGGGTGTATTTCAAAACCGGCTTTCGGGTAAAACCCTTCGGCGGCCGGCGCACTGAGCAGAATCAGCGTGGCCGCCGGATCGATCGCCGCCTGGGTTTCATCGATCAGTCGGCGACCGATGCCGCGATGCTGATGCGATTGCGCTACGGCAAGATCACTCAGATAACAGCAATAGACGAAGTCGGTGATCGAACGCGCTACACCGACCAGTTGATCGCCATCGCGTGCGGTGATGACCAAGTTGGCCTGGCGCAGCATCGTTTCCAGGCGCTTCAGGTCATCGACGGGGCGGCGCTCGCCCAGAGTTGATGCGCGAAGCACGGCCTGAAATTCAGTCACGTTCAGATCAGGTTCATGCTGGTATCGAACGGCGCTCATGCGCCGGCAGCAGCCAGTTGGCGCGCGATTTCGCCTTCGATGTCGGGCGGCGTCCAGCCTTCGGGTTTCATGATCTTGCCGTCGTCGCGCGTGCCGCCGCCGACCTTGGCCATGTTGGCTTCCTGCACGGCCTTCCAGACGGGACGCACATCGATGCCGTAGCTGATGGCATAACCGAGCAACACGTAAATCGAATCGACGATGGCATCGGCCACACCGGCCATGTCGTCGTTCTCTTGCGCGTGATGCAATTCGGCGACTTCTTCGTCGACGAGTTTGCGGCGCAGTTCAGCGGTGACGGCATCGGGCGCGCCGGGATGGGCGCCGATCTGGCAGCCGAATTTTTCGTGGAAAGCGCGTACGTCGAGATACCAGTCGGTGGTCATGATGTTTGCCTCCATGCGTCGGTCGTTTCAAAGCTCAGATGATAACGTGCCCGGCCATCGATTCGAGGACCGTTGGGGTAAGATGTCGGTTTCTTCACAGGAAGCAGGCATGTCGGGGAACCCCATACTGGCTTTGGCGCCGCCCGAAACCGATCGATTGCCCGAATCGATTCCGGGGCCGGTGCGCATGCGCTGGTGGGGGCCGAAAGGCAATGTGCTGGCGTTTGCCCGCGATCCGATCGCGTATGCGGCATCGGCCTTCGAGCGATTCGGCGATGTGGCTGCCCTGGCACATGGCGGCGGCACGAACATCCTCACGCCGGCGCCGATTTGCCCGGGCACCATTCTTTGTCGCGGTGCCGAGGCATCGCGCCGCGTGACCACGCGGCCTGAATTCGTGCGCCGAACGCTCGTGGGTCGTCTTTGGCCGACCGAACAGCAGCCCTCGGCACGGCGCATGCCGCTGCGCCGTTTCGGTGCGGGGTTATTCGCCTACAACGGCAGCGAGCACAAAACGCAGCGCCGCATGCTCATGCCGGCTTTCAACAAACTGCCGGTGGCGGGTTATGCCGATGACATGGTGGCGATCGCGCGCGACGAACTCGATTGCTGGTCGGTGGGCGGCGTGGTCGATGTGTCGACGGCGATGAGCAATCTCACCAAACGCATCGCGACCAAAACGCTGTTCGGCGAAGACGTCGGCCCCGAAGGTGGCGGCACGGGCCAGTTGATTCAGGAATCGCTGCGCCTGCTGGTGCATCCGATGACGCGCCTGGCGCCGTGGGATCTGCCGGGGTTGACGTATCATCGTTGTTTGAATCGCATTCATGCCATCGATGTTCAGGTGCGCGCGATGATCGACCGCAAGCGGGCATCCGGCGTGCGTCAGAATGATGTGCTCTCGACCTTGCTGCATGCTCACGATGAAGAAACCGGCGCGCGCCTGAGCGAAGAAGAACTGCTGGGCCATGTGGGTGTGTTGTTCGCCGCCGGTCATGAAACCAGCGCGAATGCCCTGACGTGGACGCTTTTGCTGCTCGGCCAGCATCCGGAGATTCACGCCGATCTGGCTGCCGAAGTGCAGTCGGTGTTTCAGGGCAGCGACCCGACGCCCGAAACGGTGGAGCAAGCGCCGCTGCTCGATCGTGTGCTCAAAGAGAGCATGCGCATTCTGCCGGCCGTGGTGTGGAACGCGCGTGTGGTCGCGCAGCGTGTGGAACTCGGCGGGCACGAATTGCCAGTCGGTACCGAGATTCTGCTGAGCATCTATGAAACGCATCGCGATCCGGATTGTTATGCAGATCCGATGCGGTTCGATCCCGAGCGCTGGTGTCATATCAATCCGGGGCCGGATCAATATCTGCCGTTTTCAGCCGGCCCGCGCATGTGCATCGGCGCAACCTTCGCCATGCTCGAACTCAAACTGGTGCTGGCGATGATTCTTCAGCGTTACCGTCTGAGTCACGTGCCCGGTCAGAAGGTGGATCGCTGCGGCCATATTGTGATGACGCCGAAGCGCGGCCTGAAAATGGCCGTCCATGAACTCGACGGGCGCTGGAACGAGGGTGTGGGCCGTGTGCGCGGCAATGTCTGCACGATGGTCAAACTGCCCGATGCGGTCTTGAAAAACAACAGTTGACCGGGGTTCGATGGCGCGGGAATCTGTGTGTCCTCATTTTTACGGAGTTTTGAAAGTGGCCAAGAAGCTCAAGCCGTGGCAGCAGCCGATGTCGGACGATCGCTTTGCACTCATGAAGCGCATTCTCGATGCGCCAAGTCCGATCGGCCTCGAAGCCGCAATGACGCGTGGCGTACTCGAACCGCATCTGCGCTCTTTCATGCCGAAGGACTGGGCGATCCACACCTTCAAGGGCAATGCGGGCATCGTGGTCGATACGGCACCGAAGAAGACCGATGCCTTTTCGGTCATGCTCATCGGTCATGCCGACAAGATTCGCATGCAGGTACGCAGCATCAGCGAAGACGGCAAGATCTGGGTCAACAGTGATTCGATGCTCCCGACGACGCTCATCGGTCACGAAGTCAAGCTTTTCAGTGAAGATCCGAAAAAGCCCGGCGCGTGGCGCGTGCTCAAAGGCGGCACGATCGAGGCCATCGGCGCGATTCACTTTGCCGACGCCGAATTGCGATCCGGCAACAAGGGCATCAAGCCCGAGATGCTTTATCTCGAACTTCAGATCCACGGTGAGAACAAGAAGAAGCAGGTCGAGGCTCTGGGGATTCGTCCCGGCGATCCGATTCTCTACGACCGGCCGATCAAGCGAGGCTTTTCGCCCGACACATTTTACGGCGCTTATCTCGATAACGGTCTGGGCTGTTTCATCGTGGCCGAAGTGGCCCGCCTGCTGGCTGAATCGGGCGGGTTGAAGAACGTACGCTACCTGGGCGCGATGGCCACGCACGAAGAAATCGGGCGCTTCGGTTCGCGCGTGCTGGCCGAGCAGTTCCGCCCGGATGTCACCATCGCGGTGGATGTGGCGCACGATTTTGTCGCCGCACCCGGTATCGGCGATCGGCGCTACGAGCCGATCGAAATGGGCAAGGGCTACACACTGACGCACGGCGCCGTGGCCAGCGCGTCATTGAACACGATGATCACTGCGGTGTCGGTCGAGAACGGTATTCCGGTGCAGCACGAACTGGCCGGTCGCGATACCGGCACCGATGCCATGGCCGCAGCGTTGGCCGCGATCGATTCGGCGGCGGCTTCGATCGGTTTCCCGATTCGCAACATGCACACGATTTCCGAATCGGGTCATACCGGCGATGTCGATGCCGCGATCCACGCGGTCTATGAAACGCTTCGCCACATGGACGGCCTGCACAAGGGCAAGGGTGTGACCGCCGACGACCTGCGCGAAGGTCATCCACGCCTCGAAGATTCAACATCGCTCACGCACCGGCCCGCACCGGCCGAGGAGCAATCCAAATGATGCGCATCACAACAGCTTTCCTGTTCGGTCTGATCCTGGTTAGTAGCGCTTTCGCGGCGCCTGAACCCGAGATGATCAAGGCCGAGAAGGGCGATCTGACGATTCGCCCGATCTTTCACGGCTCGCTCGTGCTGCAGTGGGACGGCAAGACGATTTACATCGATCCGGCGATGGGCGCCGATCGCTACAAGGACCTGCCCGCAGCCGATCTGATTCTGGTCACGGATATTCACGGCGATCATGCCGATCCCGAAACATTTGCGGCCGTGGCAAAGGCCGACACGCCCGTGATCGCCCCGCAAGCCGTGGCCGAGAAATTAAAGATCGCCGGTCAGCCGCGCACCACCGTGCTGGCCAACGGCAAATCGATTGAGATGCTCAGCATCGGCGTGGAAGCCATCCCGATGTACAACCTCACCGCCGAGCGCCTGAAGTTTCACGACAAGGGTCGCGGCAACGGCTATGTGATCACGTTCGGCGGCAAGCGCGTGTATGTCTGCGGCGATACCGAAGACGTCCCGGAAATGCGGGCGCTGAAAAACATCGACGTGGCCTTCATCTGCATGAACCTGCCCTACACCATGGTGCCCGAACAAGCCGCGAGCGCCGTCCTCGAATTCAAACCGAAGGTGGTCTACCCGTACCACTACCGCGGCGCAGGCAACGTGAAGAGCGATGTCGAGCAGTTCAAGACGCTGGTGGCGAAGGACCCTTCGATCGAAGTGCGCCTGCGCGACTGGTATGGGAAGTGAATTGATTTAAAGGATGG
>CALOAZ010000185.1:0-17517 GCA_942491355.1 uncultured Phycisphaeraceae bacterium | reverse complement strand
CTTGCATGGGTCCCGGTGCTCGACGCGCCGCACAGTTTCCTGGTGCATCGACCGGGTGATCGCCCGCGCCTTGATCCTGGTGCGGCCACGGGATTATTGGCATTCGGCGCCGCGGCCATTGAGTGGCAGCTGGTCCGATGCGGTCGAAGTGCAGGAGGTCGGGAGTGCTGCCGCGGCCATCGCAGCTTTGCCAACAGCACACACCGGAGTCTTGTTCGGTGATTGTGCGGGCTTGGCCGATGGGCCTGAATTCGCCGCCATCAACCCAGCGGCGGCGCTGGATACCTTGCATTTCGCGCGTGCGCGCAAGGATCGGTACGAACAAGCCTGCATGCAGGCGGCTTCCCGCGTCGGCGTGCGGGGACATCGAGCCGCGGAACTGGCCTTCCGCGAAGGCGCCAGTGAGGTCGAGATCCATCTGCGCTTCCTAGCGGCAACCGGACTGCGCGAGGCCGAACTGCCTTACGCCAGCATCGTTGCGCTGGACAGCAACGGTGCGGTGTTGCACTTCACAGACCTCGGCAGCACCCGCCCAGAGCGGCCGCGCTCGATGCTGATCGATGCCGGCGGAAGTTTCCGGGGCTACGCCTCCGACATCACCCGGACCTACAGTGCAGAGGCCGACGAGTTCGCGGAGATGATCGTGGCCATGGACGCACTGCACTTGGATCTCCCTGTGCTGCTGTGAGGCCTGGCTTGGATTACCGCGAGCTGCACCTCGCCACGCACCGTGCGATCGCCGAGTGGTTGGCTGCACGCGGCTTCCTCAAGATCAGTGCCGAAGCTGCGGTCGCCGAGGGCATCACCAGCGTGTTCTTCCCGCACGGGCTGGGGCATCTGATCGGTTTGCAGGTCCACGATGTCAGCGGCCTGCAAGCGAGCGAGGCGGGCGGTGAGATCCCGCGCCCAGAGGGCCACCCCTACCTGCGGCTCACTCGGGTGTTGGAACCCGGCATGGCGATCACCATCGAGCCGGGTCTGTATTTCATCGATCAACTGCTGGAGGCCCTGGCGGCGGGGCCTCAGCGCGATGCGGTGGATTGGTCACGGATCGATGCGCTGCGGCCTTACGGAGGCATCCGTATCGAGGACGACGTGCTGGTCACCGATGAGGGCCACCGCAACCTCACCCGCGAGGCCTACGCCGAGCTCGCCTGAGCTCGTTTGAGAGCGGTGGTCCGCGCGGGTAAGGTGATGCGTCACCTGAGACCGAGGTACCGAGATGGGCGAGAGCGCTGTACTGATCACCAACGAAGCTGTCGTGCTGGGCATGCTGGCGCTGATCCTGGGCGCGGTGTTCTACACCGAAGGCAGCTCACACCCGTTCTGGAAGAAGTTCTACAGCTACGTTCCAGCTCTGCTGATGTGCTACTTCCTGCCATCGCTGCTGAACACCTTCGATGTGGTGGACGGCGAAGCCTCACAGCTCTATTACGTTTCTTCGCGCTTCCTGTTGCCGGCTTGTCTGGTGTTGCTGACGCTGTCGACCGACATCCCCGGGGTGATGAAGCTGGGGCCGAAGGCGGTGATCATGTTCCTGGTGGGCACGCTGGGCATCGTCATCGGCGGTCCCATCGCCCTGTGGAGCACGCAGATGATCGCGCCGGAGGCTCTGGCGAGGCTGGGCGACGGCGAGGCCTGGCGCGGCATGACCACGGTGGCAGGATCGTGGATCGGCGGTGGCGCCAACCAAGCGGCTATGAAGGAAGTGTTCCTGGTCGAGGACAACCTGTTCGGTAAGATGATCGCCATCGACATCATCTGGGCCAACATCTGGCTGGCCGTGCTGCTGGTGATCGCCGCCCGTTCCAAGCAGATCGACCTGCGTATGGGCGCGGACGTTTCCGCCATCGAAACTCTGAAACAGCGGGTCGAGGCGTTTCAGGCTGAGCACACCCGACCGCTGAACCTGCGCGACCTGATGATGATCGTAGCCATCGGCTTCGGTGTCACCGGTTTCGCCCACCTGTTCGCTGACGGCCTCACACCCTGGATCGAAGCCAACGCCCCTGGGCTGGAGCGACTGTCGCTGACCAGCAAGTTCTTCTGGATCGTGGTGACCGCGACCACCGTCGGGCTGGTGCTTTCGTTCACACGCCTGCGCCGCCTCGAAGGTGCCGGTGCTTCGCGCGTCGGCTCGGCCCTGCTGTACATCCTGATCGCCAGCATCGGCCTGCGCATGGATCTCTCGCAGGTGTTCGAGCGGGACGGCTGGATCCTGCTGGTCATCGGTGGCATCTGGATGGCGGTGCATGCGCTGGTGCTGATCGGGGTGGCGCGGGCCATCCGGGCGCCGATGTTCTACATGGCGGTGGGCTCACAGGCCAACGTCGGTGGCGCAGCCTCAGCGCCGGTGGTGGCCAGCGCCTTCTCCCCGAGCTTGGCACCGGTGGGTGTGCTCTTGGCCGTACTCGGTTACACCCTGGGCACCTACATGGCCTGGGTATGTGGTCAGCTGCTGCGCTTGGTGGCTGGCGGCTGATCAGCGGCCGAAGCGGTCTCCGAAGAAGTCGCCGTCGTTCCAGCGCGGGCGCTCAGCCGCGTCGGCGACGCGCGCGCCGATCAAGGCGTTGACCCGGGTGAAATCCGCCACCGCATCCCATTCGACCAGCAGATCGTCCTGATCCGAAGGTTGGTGGTAGTGCTCACTCAGGAAGGTCTGGAAGTTGGGTCCGAAGTTGGGGGCTAAGTAGATGGCCGGGATCCCAGCGCGCACCAACATGTAGTGATCGCTGCGCACGAAGATCACCTGTTCCGGGATGGGGTCAGGCACCAGGGTCCATCCAGCGCTTCGACTGGCTTCGGCGGCGACCTCACCGAGTGAGGAATGTTCGGCACCGAAGGCGATGACCTCGGTGACCGGATCAAGGAACACCGCCATATCGAGGTTCACGTTGGCGACGATGGCGTCGACCGGTACGGTCGGGTGGTGGGCGAAGTAGTCAGCGCCGAGCAAGCCTTTCTCCTCGCCGCTGACAGCCACGAACAGGATCGAGCGCCTGGGAGACATGGCGCCCAATGCGCGCGCGGTCTCCAGCATGATGGAGACCCCGAGGGCGTTGTCGTAGAAACCGTTGTAGATGGTGTCGCCACTCTCTGAAGCCGGCCCGATGCCGTTGTGGTCGAGGTGGGCGGTGTACAGGATGAACTCGTTAGCGAGCGCGGGGTCGCTGCCACGCAACACGCCGACCACGTTCGGGCTCTCGAGTTGTTGGTGGGTCGTGCGACGACTGAGCGTGGCCTCGAAGCCGAGCTCGGTTGGCTGATAGCTCAGATCCTCAGCGCTGGCCAGGAACGCGCCGGGCTCGTGTCCCAGACTGGCGAACAGAGCATCGGCCGCATCATCGCTCAGGGTGGCGAAGCCCTCGAGCTGTGGGTGGAAACGAGAGGCTTCTCCACTGGATGACAACCAGCTCATGCCCGGGCGCCCGGCGAAGCGCTGCAGGCGTGACCAGGCGTTGCGGGCGCGGTCGACATGGGTGCGGACCTCGATGGTGCCGACCGCACCACGGGCCACGGCGAACTCGGCTTTAACGATTCCCGAGGAGTAGTAGGCGCGTTGGTCTGCGGCGAAATTCGGCGGCGCACCTGAGAACCGCAACACGATCTTGCCCTCGACATCGATGCCATCGAAGTCGTTCACACCGAGCTCAGGGGCGACGATGCCGTAGCCCACGAACACCACCGGTGCGGTGATGCGCGCGGCGGCACGGACGCGGTCGCCACCCATGAGGTAGTCCTCGGAGTAGCTCAGTTCCGTGTCGCCGTCAGCTCGGTGCAGCACCATGGTGGTGCTGCCTTCCTCTAGTTGGTTCCTGAGATATGGCACGGCCTGCAGATAACCATCGGTGCCACCTGCCTCGAGGCCAGCCTCGGCCATGGCCTGGGCGACGTATTCAGCGGCCGCGGCATAACCGGCGCTGCCGGTGTCACGACCTTCGCGGGCGTCGTCTGCTAGCCAACGCGCGTCTCTTTCGATGCGGGTGACATCGACCTCGGGCATGCGCTCGGCCGCGATGGCTGGCGCCGCGGACGTGGCCTCCGGCTCGGCGCCGCGTTCGCAGGCCGTCAGCATCAGGGCTGCACTCAAACCAAGGGTGATCGCACGACGACTCATCGCATCCTCCAGGGGTTCACGGCTACCACTCGCCGGTGTTCGGCATCGAGGTCCAAGGTTCGCAAGCTCGTAGCGCAGGCCCCGCTTGCAGCAACTCTATGGATATCCCATCGGGTGAACGCACGAACGCCATACGGCCGTCGCGCGGAGGGCGATTGATGGTCACCCCATGGTCGCGTAGGCGTGCGCATGTCGCATGCACATCGGCCACCTCAAGCGCGATATGCCCGAAGTTGCGACCGCCGGTGTAGTCCTCCGGATCCCAGTTCCAGGTCAGCTCCAGCAACGGTGCATGCGTTTCCCGTGCCGCGACCTGATCGCCTGGGGCGGCCAGGAACACCAGGGTGAAGCGGCCCGCCTCGACCTCGCGTCGCGAAACCTCGATCAGACCCAGCTGTTCTACGTAGAACTGCAGTGAAGCGTCGAGATCGGCCACTCGGACCATGGTGTGCAGATAGCGCATCAGCGTCGCTCGTCGAGATCGCGGTCGGGTTGGAAGCAAAGGAGAGGGCAAGCTACCGCGAGCCGGGCGCACCACGCAACGCGGGCGGGACGGGCGGACGCCCAGTATCGACGGATGCCGAAGCGCCTCAGTCCTGCGGTGGCGCGTCGAGCGTGAGGGTCTCGAACTCGAAGCCGTCCGCGACCTCGATCGTGCGCAGCGCTAACACCGGATGCCGTAGGTGCTGGTCGATGCGTGCGGTGAGTTCGGCGATGGCACGATCCGTCTCGCCGTGCGCGAAGGCAGCGAGTTCGGTAGGGTCCCCGACCTCGCGAAGAACCCAACGTTCATCGGTCAGGTACAGGACCGGATTGCGGTCGTGGTCGAGTGATGCGAGACGTGCCAACACCTCAGGGTGCCCATCCATTCCGATCACGTGATAGCTGCGCCAGTTCGGGTCGCGGGCCTGAGCACGCAGTTGACCGCCGTCGGCGATGACTTCGAGGTGATCCAACCCGCGCCCGAGTAGCGCCACCTGCAGCGCCTCGCCCGCCGCCGTCAGGTCGCCACTCACGTGGCCTCAGCTGCTGGTTGTTCGTCGCCGCCAGCGCGGCTGAGGCGCAGGGCAAGCCAAGCGAGTAGCGGGTAGCCCAACAACTGGCCCCCCATGTACCAGATCGGATGTTCGAAGCTGACCCAGTTGGTGGCGCTGGCCGCGATGCCGAGGATGGTGATCAGTGCGGCCAGCTCACGGGCTCGGGCCGGGGCGACCAAGGCGGCGGTCAACCGTATAAAATTCAAGCCTGAGAATATCCCGCCAACTCTGATTTAACATGATGCTTATGACCTCTCGCTTCAATGCTCTACGATCGCTGCTGCTGCCATGCGCTGCCATGCTGCTTGGCAGTCTCTGCGCCTGTGAAGAGCACGTGGTGGGCACTCATTTTGCCGGCATGGGCACGCGCGCCGACACCAAAGAACAAGCTGGGAAACCCTTCGATTTTTTCGGCCTGTTGGGCAGCACCGACGGCAACGAATGGACGGTGGCGCTCTACCGCGTCGAAGGAGATCATCACGCAGGGCTCGCCCGAGAAGAAGCGCGAAATCTGCAATCCGCCAGCGGGATGCAGCAGGTATGGATCAACGAGATGGAGGACCACAGCCTGATTTGCTATGGCCGCTACACCTCACGCGGATCACAGGCGGCCCGCAGCGATCTGACCAGTTGGCAGACGCTTGCCCAATCCGGGCGCATCAAACCACCACTGCTGCAAATGACACCTATCGTCGAGCGTGAAAAAATCGAATCGCCATTCGATTTGCGCCAACTGAGAGGTCGCGGCATATACACGCTTCAAATCGGCTTTTATGAAAACGAACTCAATCGACAGTATGCCCGTCAGCAAGCTGAAGCCCGCGTGGCTGAACTCCGCGCCACGAAAGTCGATGCGTATTTCTATCACGGCCCGAATCGATCCTTGGTGACCCTCGGTGTCTTCGGTGATGACGCCGTGCGTACAGGTATTCAGAACCAGAC
Source organism: uncultured Phycisphaeraceae bacterium (assembly GCA_942491355.1). Taxonomy (GTDB): domain Bacteria; phylum Planctomycetota; class Phycisphaerae; order Phycisphaerales; family Zrk34; genus CALOAZ01. Next base: position 11,421 of record CALOAZ010000185.1, on the reverse strand, counting down.
GGCCTACATGGTTTATGCGCCGCGCGTCATGAGTCTGCAGCAGCGATTTCCCTACAACACGATTAACGGCGAACCGCTGCAAGACACGCGCGGCGGTAAACCCGCCACACGCACAGACGGCTCACCGATCTATCAGCCCAGTTTTCTGGTGAAAATTCCCGCCGGCTCCGGGCGTCAGGGCCCGGGCAATATCCGCTACGGTGGAGCCGTGGTGGGTGAGCGTCCTTGATTTTTAACCCGTTGAGCCTAGACTGTCTGCCCGTTCCGGCTCACGCGGAACCCCGTCGCGGGCGTGGCGGAATTGGCAGACGCGCTAGATTCAGGTTCTAGTGGGGGCAACCCCGTGGAGGTTCGACTCCTCTCGCCCGCATGCAACACCTCTCGCGAGGTGTTTTTTATGCGCTGAGACTGTTTCATTCAGAAGATGATGTGGAAGTGGAAAGCGCGCTAAAAATCGCACGCGCATCGCTCGCCAGCACCAACACCGATTCCATTACTTTTTCGAATGAAGTTTGCTGCGTCAACGCCTCTTCGATCTGGCGCTGCATGCGCAACCGCACTTGCTCATCGGTGACCAACTGCTCGGCCAGATTGACCATATCGTCCAGAGTCGCGAGTGCCAGCGCTTCACCCACCACGGCCGCGACGTCTCCTCCGCGCAATGTCAGCACCGGCAACGATTCTGCCATCGCAATGGATGCAGACATGCCGCCCCCCTGTCGCGGCGGATTGAGGTAAGCATCACAAAGGGCAAACAGAGCTCGAAGATCAGTTTCATATTCGATAAAACGGACCTGGCGTTCAGCAATGCGCCGCATCGCGGGCTCTTGCCAGTCAAAATCTTTCAATCCCACCATCAGCAACAATGTATCGGGGCAACGTTCCAGAAGATCAGCCCAGGCCTTCTCGACGGAGTCGTTGATTTCATCTTTCAACCGGTTGCCCACCACCACAAAGACGAATCGATCTGCAGGCAAATCCAGCTGCTCACGTGTCAATGTCTTCGTGCGCTGAGGCAAAGGCGTGGTATTCGCCAGAAGGCGTATCGCCGCTTTGTGACGAATCAAACCACGATGAAACATCTCCGGAGTGCTCATCGTCCCAAAATAATCCGCGATACCATGAGCACTTGTCACCGGATCCCCGATCCCGGTTGGCAGGCAAATCGTGGGAAACCACCGCGATAAAGCATCACCCAACACGTTGAATTCGCCGTGCGAAATCACCCATTCGGGCTTGAAATCCAACGCCGACTGAACCAGCATGCGCACTTTGCCCACACCCATTCCCGATGGATGCGCCGAACACAGCAACATGGCCTGACCTTCATGGGTGACGCGTTGAACACCCGCCCAAGATGGATTCAAATTGTAAATCGTTGCCTGATGAAAACCGCTTGCGCGATCGCCCGGCAACGCATTCACATTAAAAATCAAAACTTCCTTGCCACGGCGCGCTAGATCTGCCGAGTAATCAAAGCCGACCTTGGTGGGCGCATGACTCAAAATCAACATCTGATGTGAGACATAAAGAATTCGACCGGGAGTCCCCGCCACTTGATGTGATGGAAGCCCCGCGCCCGACACCAATGAGTCGACAAAAGCCAGATAAGCGGGCGCCATCCATTCCCAACGAATCCGAGACGCGTGTTCGGACGAAATATTCTTATCGGTAAAAAGATGCCGCTGAATCGCCCATAACAGAGAATTAAAAGGGCGAGGCTTGTCGCGCCAGGCATAAAGCACTCTGCGCAGCCCTCCAAAAAAATAGCGTCACCCGTTTCCACATAGCGATGCGACAAGGATGCCACGGCTTCGAACGCATCACCTGACAATTGCTTTTCAATGAATGCGTCGATCGACTCAGCCACCGGTCAGAGTCCCTCGCGGTGACAAAATCGGGCCACGGCAATCATGACACGAGCCTGATCTTCAGGCGTGATGTCGTTGTAAAACGGCAGTCGCAGCAACGCCCCACTCACATGATCGGTCACCGGGCACTCCGACACGCAGCCCAATCGCAGCGCCATCTCAGAACGATGCAGCGGCGTGTAATGAAACACCGCATGAATGCCTTGCCCGGCCAGTTCTTCGATCAACCGATCACGCAGCGTTCGCGTGGGCATCATGAGGTAATACATGTGATGCGCCGGCTGAGCGCCTTCAGGCACATAGGGTCGCCGCACCGCCGCACCGCCGATTAAATCCGCCAATCCCTGATCGTAACGCTTCCAAACCAGACGGCGCTGATTCAGAATCCGATCCCGCGATTCCAACTGGGCGTAGAGCATGGCTGCGAGCACATCCGACAAACCGAAACTCGAACCCACATCCACCCACGTGTATTTGTCGACCTGACCACGCTGAAAAGCGTGTCGATTGGTGCCCTTGTCGCGCAAAATGCGAGCTCGCTCCACCCACTTTTCATCATTGAGAATCAACGCGCCACCTTCACCGCAGCTCAGATTCTTGGTTTCGTGAAAACTCAGCGTCGCCATGGTGCCGAAAGTCCCGAGGCAGCGCCCCTGCCACCGGCCGAACAAGCCGTGCGCATTATCCTCCACCACCGCCACATCGTGCGCTTCAGCGAGCGCCATGATCGGCGCCATGTCGCACGGCACACCGGCATAATGCACCGGCACGATCGCTCGCGTGCGCGATGTGATGGCCGCAGCCAGCCTGGTTTCATCCAAACACAAGGTATCGGGCCGGATATCCACAAACACCGGCTTGGCACCGCGCAACACGAAGGCATTGATCGTGGACACAAACGTGAACGAAGGCACGATGACCTCGTCTCCCGGCTTGATATCCAGAAGCAAAGCCGACATTTCAAGCGCATCGGTGCAAGAGGTGGTGAGCAAGACTTCCTGGCAGCCAAGTGTTTCAATCAGCAATGCGCGGCAACGCTGCGTAAAAACACCATCAGCGCTCAACTGCAGGCGCTCCACCGCCTCCTGGATGTACGTCAGTTCACGGCCATCCAAACATGGCCGATTGAAGGGAATGGGCGTCGAAGGCTGAACCTGCGGTTCAATCGCTTTGCGTTCACGTTGGATCGATGCGGGATTCATCGCGTGGCAATGACCCCCAGATATTTGAACAGATGCCGCGTGAGCGGCAAGGCACGCTGCAGCGCATCATTTGTCGCATGAGCACAAGCCATGCGCACTTCGGGATCAATCGCATCATCGTGGATCAATCGGCCTTCGCCGACAAACCAGTGATGAAAGACTTCGACCTGCGAAAAACCGGCATCCTGCAACCAAGTGGTGAGTTCTTCGGCCGTGAAACCGCCGCGTACGTTCTTGCCGAATTCCGCCCGGTCAAAAACCTCACGCGTGACGCCATACTCGGATCGCATGGCATCATCTTCGTATTCCAACTGACGCAACTCGCGCTCGATCACCGGATCGTAAGACGCTTCGGGGTCCAGCCGGCGCACGGCATCCCAGAAATACCGATTCGGATCCAGATCGATGTAAAACAGACCGCCCGGGCGCAGCGCCTGAGCCGCGACGGCGATCGTCGGTGCCGGATCAAAAAGATGATGCAGAAATGAATAAGCCGTCACCAAGTCATAGCTGCCCTTGTCAGGCCGGAATGACGCCGTGTCCATGTGGTGCAACTGAATTTCGGCGGGCCCTGATCGATCGACGCGCTCAAGCATGGCCGCCGTGACATCCACACCGTCAATGTGATCCACCAGTGATCGCGCAATGTTAATCATGAAACCTGTGCCGCACCCCAGATCAAGAAGGCGCCGCGCCCGGGTTTTCTCGGCCAGCGCCTTGAGTCGCGATTGGACCTTGGCGATGTTTTCAGGACGAAAGTGCGGTTCAAACGCATCGTACCGGGCGGCCAGATGCGAGTGCAGCTCGACATTGGCCTCGATCACGCTTTGCTGGTTCGGATCATCCATGATCCCGACAACCCCTTATTCGACAGGTTGAGTGAACTTCCGTTGTTCCGGTGGTACGTAGTATTCATCGTAAGAAGCGGCCACCTGGCTACAAAAACCCAGCTTCTGGCGCGTCTTTTCGGTCATGGCCGACAGATCCATCCCGGACAATGCCCGAGGGATATCGAGCCGCTGTTTCATATAAGGCCTGCACATGTTGATGGTTAAGGCATGACGCCAGGCCTGCGTCTGATTGGGCGCACTGGTGTGCCACACGCGCGCATTGAAAAAACAGACCGAACCCGCCGGAGTCACCAGCCGGCGAGCGGCCTTGTAAAACGCGGCCTCATCCGGAGCGGTCGCGCTCTGATGCGATCCCGGCAAAAGCCATGTGGCGCCATTCTCCGGCGTGAAATCATCCAACAGAATGGTGGCCCCCATGTTGGTGATGTATCCCGGAATCAGTCGCGGACAATCCACATGAATGCGTGTGGAATAATTGCAGCCGTTCGGCGGCAGCGAACTCGACGTATAGGCATACACGATGCAACCGGGACCCAGCACCCATTCAAAAGGATCGATCAATCGCTGCTGATCAAACAATGACCAGAACGACCCGCCATACAACGCACACAAAAGCACCATGCCGTAATCGGGATATGCCGCAGTGCCGTGATATTCAACTTCACGCTGAATCGCTTTTTCCAATTCAACCCGCGCTTGTTGGACAAAGTCCAGATCCAGCACGTTCTCGAGAATCACCATGCCGTCGGTTTCAATCTTTTGAATAAATGCGTCACGATCCAAGACGAGCCTCCTGATTGCCCCAGATATGTCGACCGGCTTCTGGACCTGTCATGAATAACAAATCCAGAATCGACACCGAAGGCTCGAACGGTCCGTGAAGCTGCGGATAAATGCCATATGCGTAACGCATGTATTCAAGCGTCATACCTGCATCGCGAAATTGCTTTTCGTCCAGATAATCCGCAGCGGCCGGTCCGGTGACATACCTTGATGCCCCCACCGACTGCGCGATCGCAACCAGGCGTTCGGTCTGACTTCCTGCAATCCCCATCTCTGAAGATCGACGAAAGGTTCGCCCGCCCAAACCCAGCAGATCTGCAAGCACCTGCGTGGTGTCGATATCCAGATCGCAAAGCCATTGATACGACTTGCGAAAAAGCGGCTCAATGGCCGCTGCGATCATCGAGAAAAACGGTGCCTTCGCATAGGCCTGTTCGATGCTGCGCCAATGCTTGATCGCCCATCGATCGCCTTCGATTTCTACGGCATTGATCATCAAACCGTCGGAGACCGCGCCGTGACTTCGCACCGGCACCGTCAGCCAGATCGGCCCGTTGGCCGTTTTGATCCGATTCCGATTGCGCCAGCCATGTTTGTCGTATTGAACATCGTCATAAAAAACGAACACATCGGCTTCGCGGATCTGGTGAAAATAGCCGCGCCATGGCAGATACGAAGGCTGAAGGATGACACAGGTTTCAGGCTGCGCCACAACAAGACTCCTCAAAGACGAATCGCATCACTGCGACCCTCCCGGCGCACAGCCTTCGGCCCCGGATAAATCGAATCCGCTTCGGTATCCGACTGAATGACGGCGCCGCAACCGACCAATGTGGCGGTTGCCAGTTTCACGTGATCGCGCACGGTCGAATTGGCTCCCAGAAAACAACGATCACCGATCTGACAACAACCGGAGATCGCCACGCGCGGTGCACAGTACACGTGATCCCCTACTTTGGTGTGATGGGCCACCACCGTGCCCGACCAGAACAAGCCGTTCACGCCCAATCGCACGAACGGCTCGATCACACATCCGTCGAAGACCAGCGACCCGGCGCCCACTTGAACATCTGCAGCCACACATGCATTGGCTGACACATGCGTCGCGAGTTTGTATCCGCGCCTGACTGCTTCGTGGTAAATCCGCTCACGCAATCCGTTGCACGCATGCGGTCCCGCGGCGATGCAGATCGCCACCTCACCCGGCGCATACGCCTGCGCCAACGACTCAAAAGCCACCACGGGCAAGTGGCAGAAAGAAGTTTGATTCAGGAAAGCCTGCTCGGCACTGAAGGCCACAGGCTGATACTGCCCCGCCTGACGAAACATCACGCACGCCAGTTCAGCGAGATAACCGGTGCCGAATATCACCAGAGGTGTCATGCCGGACGATCCTTCGTCATGCGACAGGGACTTGCGCGTCATCCATTCCGCAAAAGGATGATACGAACTATTATCCAGGCGTGTAAACCTTTTGGAGTTGTGGTCGCGTGAATTCCGAGTCCATTCAACGACACATGGCTGATCTGGCGAAGCAGATTCGACGCAATAATCAGCTGTACTACGTCGACGCTGCCCCCATCATCAGCGACGAAACCTACGACCTGCTCTGCCGGCAACTCATCAAGCTGGAAACGCAATATCCGAATCTGGCTGATCCCGACAGCCCCACCCGCCAAGTGGGCGGGGCGCCCATTGATGGCTTTCAAACAGTCGAACACACCCTACCCATGATGAGCGTCGACAATACCTACGATGCCATTGAATTGCAGGCATGGGTTGATCGAGTTCGCAAAAACCTGGCTGGCAAAACTACCGACCCGATTCTTTTTGTGGCCCAACCGAAAATAGATGGCGTGGCTGTGAGTCTGCGATACGAATCAGGACGATTAGCGCGAGCATTAACCCGTGGCGACGGACAATATGGAGATGATATCACGCAAAACGTGCGCACTATTCATAGCATTCCATCCAAACTCAACGGCGACAATGCTCCCAAGATCCTTGAGGTACGGGGTGAAATCTATATGAACTTTGCGGGCTTCGCCGCTCTCAACCGACAGCGAGAAGAAAACGGCGAAGCTGTTTTTGCCAATCCCCGCAATTCGACCGCCGGAAGCCTCAAACAACTCGACCCCGCAGCCGTCGCCCAACGCCCTTTGCGTTTTTATGCTCACGGCACTGGTGTATTGGAAAGTACGCTAACAATTAGCCGCCACCAGACGCTACGAAAAAAGCTCCAGCATTGGGGCATCCCTGTCACAGAAGATTCGGGCCAAATCTCTGAATTCAATGACATATGGGAATACATCAAAGATTTTGACAAACGACGTCACACCTTGGGTTATCCAGTCGACGGCGTGGTAATCCGCATCGATTCATTTGAACAACGAGTCATACTGGGCGCCACATCCAAAGCGCCGCGCTGGTGCATTGCTTACAAGTACGCACCCGATCAGGCCGAAACGCGACTGCTTCAGGTCGATTGGCAGGTGGGTAAAACCGGGCGCCTCACACCGCGTGCCACCATGCAACCGGTGGAACTGGCCGGCACCACCGTCAGCCACGCCACGCTGCACAACCTGGGTTACATCCGCCAACGGGATGTGCGCCTCGGCGACACGGTCGTCATCGAAAAAGCGGGCGAGATCATTCCGCAGGTCGTCGAAGTGCGCCGGAATCTGCGCCCGATCGATGCGATTCCGATCGCCGCGCCAGACACATGCCCCGTCTGTCGGGGGCCTGTGGAAATCCTGCACGATCCGGCACGAATCCGCGCCATCGAGACTTTCGAGGCGCGCACTGAAAAAGAAAAGCTGAAAGCCGAAAAAGAAGGCCGCGATCCGAAATGGCCGGAAAAGCCTGCGCCGATCACCGAACAGGATGAAACCGGTCGGCTTTGTCTGAATCCCGAATGTCCGGCGCAATTCCGCGGCAAACTGATTCACTTTGCCGGGCGCACCCAAATGGACATCGACGGCTTGGGCGAGAAAATCATCGACCAGCTTCTGGCCGAACCACTGATCACGCATTTCGCGGATCTTTATGCACTCACTGCCGATCGCCTTGCAGGGCTTGAACGCATGGGCGAAAAATCCGCCGCGAATCTGGTGGACGCCATTGCTCAATCCCGATCGCGCGGCTTGGCTCGCGTGCTGGCTTCGCTGGGCATTCGCCACATTGGGACGTCGACAGCGCGCACGCTCGCGCAACATTTCATAAATGCTCAAACCTTGTGCGCTGCCACACTCGAAGATCTGACCGCCGTGCCGGATGTCGGCCCCATCGTGGCCGAATCGCTGCATGCGTTTCTGGTTTCGGAATCCGGCCGCACCACGCTCGATCAATTACAAGCGGCGGGCGTGGATCTCACCAGCCGCGAATTTCACGCGGCACAAGCAGCTCCGATTGATTCGCCCTTCGCGGGCAAAACCGTGGTCCTCACGGGCGGCCTGTCGCGTTTTTCGCGCCCGGAACTCAAGGAACGCCTCGAAAGCCTCGGCGCCAAAGTTAGTTCAAGCGTGTCGAAAAAGACCGACCTGGTCATCGCTGGCGAAGATCCTGGATCCAAGTACGACAAAGCCGTCGAACTCGGTCTGGAAATCTGGGACGAAAACCGCCTGATGACAGCACTCGAAAACGACTGAAATCGTGGCCAAGGCTTCAGTCGTTCGAACCCATTTCAGTTTTCAGCGTCGTAGATCACGACCTTCGTCCAGAATGATGCGCACTCATCCCGGAACTTGTCGTGAATGGGGTCAACCTGGTAATGATCTTGCCCCGCCTCATTCTCGAACATCACGATTAACGCAGTGGTATACGAACGATCGATGATCGGGCGATCCGTGCTGGCCGGCGCGCCGACGAATCCCTGCTTCACACTGGAGATATCGAGCAGCGCACGAACGCCTTTGTCGAACGTGGCACGGTCGGCATCACTCAGATCTTCTTTGAGCCAGAAATAAACTGAATGCACAAACATGGTTGAAACTCCGATCGGGGAATCGGCGAATCATAAGGGATTTCAATACGAGATGCCTCACTTGCCGGACGATTGAAACGCAATATCCTTGCGGAGCTTGTTCGCACAATTGAGCGCCGCCACCTTGTAGCACTCGGCCAGCGTGGGATAGTTGAACACGGTGTTCAGGAAATAATCCAAACCGCCGCCGAGACGCAACACCGCCTGCCCCACGTGAATCAGTTCCGTTGCGCTGCCAGTCCCCAAAGAATGCACACCGAGCAGCTTGCGTGTGTCGCGGTGAAAAATCAGTTTGAGCATCCCTTCGGGATCGCCCAAAATCATGCCGCGCGCGATCTCGCGGTATTTGGCCACACCGATTTCATACGGCACTTTCTGTTCGGTCAGTTCCTGTTCGGTCTGACCCACCATCGAGATTTCGGGAATGGCATAGATGCCGATCGGAAAGTGATCCGGCATCGGTCCCACATTCGCACCAAACATATGGCAAGCCGCGAGACGTCCTTGCTCTGCACTCGTAGCTGCCAGCGCCGGAAATCCGATGACATCGCCGGCGGCATAAACATGCTCGACGGCCGTCTGGAAATGCTCATCGACTTTCAGACGCCCACGACTATCCGCTTCGAGATCCGCCGCTCCGAGATTCAGCGAATCGGTCGAGCCCTGACGTCCCACTGCATACAAGATCAAATCCGCCACAATGCGTTTCCCGGATTCCAGTTCGATCAAACCTTGAGGCGTGGATCCTCCCACCACTTCCATCCGGCTCACGGCCTCGCCGAGCCGGAACGTGACTTCCATACGACGCAGGCGGTGAATCATTTCGTCCACGATTTCGTGGTCTAGAAATTCCATCGGACGCGTGCGCTGATCCACCACGATCACATCGAGACCCAGCGCCGCGAACATGGAGGCATACTCGATGCCGATCACGCCGGCCCCCACCACCGCGATGGTCTTGGGCAGTCGCGTCAGATTCATGATGCCGTCAGACACAATGATCGTGCGCCCGTCCGGCTTGACGTTCGGCGGATCTGCCGGGCGCGTACCCACCGCCACCATGATTTTGTCGCCCGAAATCAGGCGAGGCCCGAGTGATGTTTCGACATGCAGACGATGCGGATCCAGAAATTTCGCAGCACCCTGAACGATTTCAATATCGTTGCGCTGCATCTGATCTTCCTGCGTTTCGGCCTCATGCTGAATGACGTGATTCACCCGCTTGAGTAGATCCGCAATCGTCGGACGGAAGCGACGCATGCTGCCGTCATGGCTCAGCTTCCGCTGGGCGGTGAAGACACGAACAGCCTCGCGAAATGTCTTGGAGGGAATCGTGCCGGTTTCGACGCACACGCCGCCCACGCAGCGCCGCTTTTCGATCACCGCCACCTTCTTGCCCAACTTCGCCGCCTGAATGGCACAGCGCTGGCCCGCCGGACCACTGCCGATACAGATCAGATCAAAATCAAATTCTTTCGACATAGCACACTCCCCGATCGATTCGGTTCTCCAAGCATAGCCTGGATCAACACTTAAACGCCAGGACCTATAACCGCATTCAAGCACCAAAACGCTCCATGGCATTTTTTCCCAAATGACATGTAAAGGTTTTCCGGACTTATGCGATTCAGATGCACGGCCCGTTTGAGCGATGCCGTCGGCCTTCATCGCAAATCAAGTCCTGCGAGAACCACCATGAAGACGCTCTTCCGGGGATACCGGCACCGCGGCATCACGCTAGTGGAAATCATGGTGGCCGTGGGCATTCTCGCCGTCCTGTTCGCCCTCACCATGAAGACCGTGACGTGGAGCGTGGGCCAATCTTACAAGCTGCGCTGCCTGACCAATCTGCGACAGATCAATGTCGGCGCGATTGCCTACAGCGCAGACAATAAAACCTATCTCCCCCTCGCAAAAACAAACAAAGACGCGGCGTCTCTCTCCGAAGACGACGATCTGGACCCCGACACGAAGGCCAGCTTCTCAGACACGCTCATGCCGTACATGCTCGGCGAGATCAAATATAAATCCGATGGCTGGCGCGTGGAGAATGTGTACTACGAGAAATTCAAACTCTTCGAATGTCCTTCTGCCACACGCGGGGGCATCAATCCTGACAATGGCAAAAAACGCCAGCCGCGCTCACGCAACGGCCAGATTCTCGATTACGGCATGAACAATTACGGACACGGCAAAATCGACTGGAAAAAAGAGAAGGAAGACTACCTGCCCTCACTGTGCTACCCGCAAATCAGTCGCGGCCTGTTTCACCCTAAAGCCTCACTGGTGGCCAATGCTTCGGCCGTGTACATGGCCGACGCTGAATACGACGAAAGTCCGGAAGACAGCGGGGGCGTATCGCGCGGCAAGGACGAGTGGCCTCTGCGCTACAGCATGGAACAGGACACGCGCATTCGCCATCTCGGCGGCTACAACACAGTGAGCCTCGACGGCGCCACCTACTGGCGCAATGCCGAAGAATTTGCCTGGCAGTATTGGGTGATCAAACGTCGGTAAAATATCGCTCGTCGTGTCAATAAAAAAAGCCCGACTGCCGCAGCAGTCGGGCTTCTTCAATTCAACTTGGCGGCGTGGCTTGGATCAGCGCATCGCCGAGGTATAAGGCAGCAGGGACATGAAACGAGCCCGCTTGATGGCCTGAGCAGCCAACTTCTGCTGCTTGGAATTCAAGCCGGTCTTCTTACGACCGTGAATCTTGCCGTTCGGACTCA
>CALOAZ010000184.1:0-14630 GCA_942491355.1 uncultured Phycisphaeraceae bacterium | reverse complement strand
CAACTGCCTGGCTGGATCGCCCGAACGCAGTGCCTGAATCTGATGAATCAGTTGATCGGCCACAAAAGCTGAATCCGACGGCTGATCTTCCGGCACCGCATCGTCCCACCCACCCGCTTCGATGATTTCGATGGCGCAGCTTGAGCAATGCGGCAATCTTCGGTTCGCCCAGCATGCCGAATTCACGTGCATGCGCCGCCCGCATCATCGGCAAAGCACTTTTGGCCTGCTCCGGACGCTTGAGCAATTCAATCACGGCATTGATGCGATCAAACGCTTCATTTTCGGAAAGATCCTTGGTCAACCGGCGCAATCGGTCTTCAGACAAGGGAGGATAAGGAAGCCCCTGCTTGACCTGATCGACCAGATCAGCTGCCTCCTGCTCAGGCGATGCCTGCAACACATTGACCCAAAGCCCAAGCCACAACAGGCCCAGGCTCACCCAAAACCGACACTCACGCGATGCTCGCTGACTCATCCGATTGAATCTCCGCCAGTTGACCTGCTGGGGATTCTATCCGGCCTGGTGACTTTCAATCCCGCACCACGGCTTCTAAACTGGATGCCATGAATGCCCAGACCGTCGATCCCCTGCTGCCGGACACACACGGACGATTCGGTGCGTTTGGTGGCGTGTACGTCCCCGAAACACTTATGTCGGCTCTGACCGAATTGACCGCGGCCTATGCGGCAGCCCGATCCGATCCGGCATTCGGCAGAGAACTCGATGACCTGCTGACCCATTACGTCGGTCGCCCCACCGCCTTTTATCACGCCAAACGTCTGAGTGCTGCCACCGGTGGCGCTCAGATCTGGCTCAAGCGTGAAGACCTGGCGCACACCGGCGCTCACAAGATCAACAACACGCTGGGGCAAGCGCTGCTGACTTTGCGCATGGGTAAAAAGCGCATCATTGCTGAAACCGGCGCCGGACAACATGGCGTGGCCAGCGCCACCGCCGCCGCCCTGCTGGGTTTGTCGTGCGATGTGTACATGGGCGCTGAAGATGTTCGGCGCCAGCGCCCCAACGTCGTTCGCATGGAATTGCTCGGCGCCGAGGTCATCCCGGTACAGAGCGGTTCGCGCACGCTGAAAGATGCCACCAACGAAGCCATGCGCGACTGGATGGGCAGCGTCGAACACACGCATTACATCATCGGTTCGGTGGTCGGGCCGCATCCGTTCCCGATGATGGTGCGCGATTTTCAATCCGTCATCGGCCGCGAAGCCCGCCAACAATGCCTCGATCGAATCGGCTCGCTTCCCGATGCCGTGGTCGCCTGCGTCGGTGGCGGCTCCAATGCCGCTGGAATTTTTTATCCCTTCATCAACGATGATGAAGTTCGCTTGATCGGCGTCGAAGCCGGTGGTCGAAGCCCGAACGCCGGCGATCACGCTTCGCCACTAACCTACGGTCAGCCCGGCGTGCTCCACGGCAGCTTGAGTTATGTCTTGCAGGATGGCGATGGCCAGACCGCCGATGTGCATTCGATTTCTGCCGGCCTGGATTATCCCGGCGTCGGCCCTGAACACGCCTATTGGAAAGATGCGGGCCGCGTGGTCTACACCACCTGCACCGATGCCGAAGCGCTGCAGGCTTTCCAAACCCTTAGTCGCCATGAAGGTATTCTGCCTGCCCTAGAAAGTTCTCATGCCATTCATCACGCTCTGAAACTTGCGCGATCCATGCCGCCCGACCGCCATGTCGTGGTCAATCTCTCGGGTCGTGGCGACAAAGACATCGACGAAGTGTGCCGACTGCTCGGCGAATGAATCTGCCTTGTCTGAAACTGAAATTTGAAGGAAGTCTCCATGCAACGCAATGTGATCCGCCTCTCTGCCATCGGCCTGCTGTGCAGCACACTCGGTCTAACCGCTTGCACTGACCAAACCCCTTCCGACAATACGTCGACCACCAGCGCGCCGAAAACCACCACCGAAGTCGTCCATGTCGATCGCGCCAAACTCGCCATATTCGGCGGCGCGCTGCCGACCGTTTTTGAATCAGCCGGCAATCCGGTGACCGATGCCAAAATCGATCTCGGCCGAAAACTTTATTACGAAAACCGCCTGAGCAAGGCACATGACGTATCCTGCAACTCCTGCCATCTGCTCGACAAGTACGGCGTGGATGGCGCCGCCACTTCGACGGGCCACAAAAAACAAAAAGGCGGTCGCAACGCTCCGACGGTGTATCACGCTGCGGGCCATCTCGCCCAATTCTGGGATGGCCGCGCCAAAGATGTGGAAGAACAGGCCAAAGGCCCGATTCTGAATCCGATCGAAATGGCCATGCCTGATGCCGCTTCGGTGGTCACCCTGCTCAAAACAATCCCTGGATACGTCGAAGGATTCAAGAAAGCCTTCCCGGACGATGCCGATGCCGTCACCTATGACAATCTCGGCAAAGCCATCGGCGCTTTCGAGCGCAAGCTCGCCACGCCATCGCCTTTTGATCACTTTCACGCTGGCGACGACAACGCTCTGAATGCCGATCAGAAAAAAGGTCTCAATCTCTTTCTTGAAACCGGATGCACCACCTGTCACATGGGCAATCTGCTCGGCGGCATGATGTATCAGAAAGTCGGCCTTGTTCACCCCTGGCCCAACCAAAAAGATCAGGGGCGATTCGAAGACACCAAGAATGACGCCGAAAAAATGCTCTTCAAGGTGCCGAGCCTGCGCAACATCGCCAAGACCGGCCCTTACTTCCATGACGGCGGCACGGATTCTCTCGCCGAAGCCGTCCGCTTGATGGCCCATCACCAGCTCGACAAGAAACTGGATAACGGCCAGATCGCATCGCTCGTGGCCTTCTTGGAATCGCTGACCGGCCCGCTGCCCACCGATTACATCAAGAAGCCGGAACTGCCTGCAGGCACCGATCAGACGCCGAAACCCGCCACCGACTAATCACCGCTGAAATGAGGTCACGGACGACCCGTGTACAAACAGCTTCCGAATCTGCTCACACTCCTGCGCCTGGTTTTGGCTGCGGTGTTCTTTGTGGTTCTCAATCAGTACCGATATGCCGGTGCTGACGGTGATCCGCAATCCGTGATTTTGTGGGTGGCCTTGATCCTGTTTGTGTGCGCGCGCTCACCGATGTGCTCGACGGTTATCTGGGCGCGGCGATGGGAAGCTGAATCCCGATTCGGGCGCATCATGGATCCGGTCTGCGACAAAGTGCTTGTGCTGGGCGCTTTCATTTATCTTGCGGGGCCACGCTTCGTGATTCCGGAACGGCCGGATACCTTCTTTAACATGGTCAGCGGCGTGTATCCGTGGATGGTGGTGGTCATCCTCGCACGCGAACTGGTGGTGACCAGCATCCGCGCCGAACTCGAAGCCACAGGCCATCGTTTTCCCGCCGGTATTTCAGGCAAGCTGAAAATGGGCCTGCAATCCGTCACGGTCCCCGTGGTACTCGGCCTGATCTGGCTCGGCCCCGAACAAAACACCACGGTCGCATGGATTCGCGATGGACTCGTCTACGCCACCGTCATCGTCACCATCCTCAGCGGGCTGCCGTACATCACCGGTGCACGAAAGGCGATCCGCAATGAACACTCGGGAGCCCAGTCGTGAGCAAGGCCTGGATTCAAAATCTGCGCGGCCGCTTTCTGGTCTTTGATGGCCCGGACGGATCCGGCAAAAGCACGCAATTCCAACGTTGTCAGATCTTCGCCCGCGAAGCCGGTCTCGCCGTCTGCGCCGTGCGCGAACCGGGTGGCACGCTCATCGGTGAATCCGTCCGTGACATCCTGCTGAATCCCATTCACCAGAACATGGACATGCGCTGCGAAATGCTCCTCTACATGGCCAGTCGCGCCCAATTGCTGACCGAGCGCGTCATCCCTGCTCTGCAGCGCGGCGAACTGGTCCTCGCAGATCGTTTCATCTCCTCCACACTTGCCTACCAAGGCCATGGCTGCGGCCTGCCCTTCGACGAAATCGACGCCGTCGCACAAATCGTACTGCGTGACACGCAACCCGATGCCTACCTGCTATTCGATGTTTCGGGCGATACCTCGCGTGCCCGACTTGCCGCACGCCATGCTGAAAAAACATCGCGGGGCGCGGCGGTGGCCGGCGACCGGATTGAAATGCGCGATGAAGACTATCACGCGCGTGTCCGCGCCGGATATCGCCCAGGCCCAGGCCAACCCGACCCACTGCACGATGATTGATGCGAACGGCACCGAAGAACAAGTCTTTCAATCCCTGATCACCGAATTGCAGCGCGTTTCGGATGAACCCGATCAGTGTTTCTTGAAGGTCATCATGCTTTTCGCGAGCGGCAGCGTGTGTACACGTTCGCCGTCGATGCTGACGATCGTGTAAGTCACCGTCGGGTCGGCTGCTGTGGTATCGAATTCCACCAGACCGAACGATTGCTTCGCGTTATACGAAAACACCGCTTCCTTCATGGTCTCGTGTACGTGCTGATTGGTCAGACGCGATGAGTTGAATTCGTAGAGCGCATATCCCTTCGGCCGATCAATCTTCCACGCATCGGAACGATGGCGGTCGGCGCTGATCAACATCACGCCTTCGATTTTCTGATCTTCGATGAAGGAGAAAATCGCCTCACGCTCATCCTGATAGCCATTCCACGTGTCCAGGCTCCCGCCCTTGGTTCGAAAATCCCACGGCACCGGTGACACCAGACATTTGAACGTCGCCGTCGAAGCCGCCAATCCGTCGAGCAGCCATTTTTTCTGTTCGGGCCCCAACATGCTGGGTGCGGGTTGTTTTGGATTGGTCCGGTAGTAGCGACCGTCGAGCATGAAGAACTCGACATCGCCGATCGAAAACCGATACCAGCAACCTGGTCGTTGCGGACCACCGCCGAATGCTGGATTCGGCCAGTTCTGCGTAAAAACCTTCCACACCTCGGGCTTCCATGCCGGCTCGTCGATTGCCGGTCCACCCCACGAATCATTGGTGGCGAAGTCATGGTCATCCCAGATCGCATACGTCGGTGTGTGCGCCGTCAATGCACGAAACTCAGGTCGCGACTGGCGCCGGTAATAGCAGTAGCGCTGCATGGGCGTGCTTAGTGGATCATCGGAATAGGTATTGTCACCGAGCAGCAACAAGGCACGCGGTTTGAATCCTGCAATCGTGGTCCAGGCACGCTCATTCTCCGGCACAAATCCTGAACCGCCGCCAAATGCGATTGTGAATTTTGTCGCCTTTGCCGGTGCGGTGCGAAATCCCATATCGGTGTCATTCCATTTTTTCTGGCTGGCGGTCCAGATCGAATAAACATACTTCGTATCCGGCTGCAATCCCTCGACACGCATCGCGATCGCGCGATCATCTTCATCTCGAGTCTGCGCCTTCACTTCGATTCCGCGTTCCGGAACCGCCTCACCGCGCTTGCTGACACGCAACACCACCGCTTCGGCCTGACGCGTGCGCAACCAGATCTGAGCCGATGCGGGGGTGACATCACCCACCATCGGGCCATGCAACAAGCCGTCTTCGCGCAGCTCGGCAATCACTTGAGGATAAGCCGGATTTTGAACCAGACGATCCGTCAAAGATCGCGGACCCGCTAGAAAACGTTCGGCAGGCAATCCGTTTTTCAAGGCTTGATGGATCGCCGCACCGGTGGCGTCCACATCACCCTTCTGCGCATACGCCAGCGCCAGCATGAACTGCGTTTCAGGATCCTGTGGATGTTTCTGCGCGTGCGCAGTCATCGCGGCGACCGCCTCATCGACCTTCTGTTCGAGCAGCAGCGTCAAAGCGCCCTGATGCACGCGTTTGTATTGGGAGTCCGCCGCTTTGGAAGTCGGTTTGGCAATGATGCCCTTGGCTTCGCGGGCCTGGCCCATCGCGGGCATCACCAATCCCAGCACGAACAAGCTCAATCCGAAAATCACACGCAAATGCATGATATTGACCCCAATGGAGAAACGAATCCTGATTTTATCCCAACGCCCACGTTGCGGTAGAATTGCCGCGTGCCGCCTATCCTCGGACATTCCGCCGCATTACGCGTCCTCCAGAACGCGATCACGCACGATCGCGTCCATCATGCGTGGATTTTTCACGGCCCGCCCGGCGTCGGCAAATTCACGACAGCCATCGCTTTCGCAAAACGACTGCTTGAGGGCCCCGGCCTCTTTGCGAGCGCAGAGGATGAAGCCGGCTTCGAGGCCGATGCCGCCTGGACCCATCCCGATCTGCACGTCATCAGCAAAGAATTGGCGGCGGTGTCGAACTTCACCTCGTTGCGCAATCGCAAACAAACCAACATCCCCGTCGACCTGCTGCGCGAACATCTGGTGGGCGGTTGGATCGGTTCAGGTGACAGCAAAAAATACATCGAACCGCCCATCGGCAAAACGGCGCTCTCCGGCGGCGGCAAGATTTTTATTGTGGATGAGGCCGAATTGCTGGCCCGCGAAGGCCAGAACACGCTGCTCAAAACGCTCGAAGAACCCCCACCCAAAACACGATTGATTTTGATCACGGCACACGAAGACCGCCTGCTGCCCACCATTCGAAGTCGGTGTCAGCTAAGCGTGGCCTTCGGCCCTCTGCCGCAACAAGCTGTCGAAAGCTGGCTGTCGCAGCCGCCTGGCGAGCGACCAGGCAACCTACACGCAAGCGCTTGAATGCTCTGAAAAGCCGAAAAGAAACCCAATCGCGAAATGCGGACTGAAATGCAGCGTCTCGAAGCGGGCGCTCGCCACCTGCGATCCGAATGCCGAGCCGCACCACCTGGGCCGTGCGGGTGGCTGAAGGTGCGCCCGGTCCGCGCACTGATGGCCATCGAACGCGGCCTGGCCGATTGGGCCCGCGATCTGGATACCCATCTTCGTGCATCGGCGGCGGGCCGCGCCGACGCCGAACTGGGCACACTGCTTGCACAACAGGTGGAGACCTACGCCAAGACCTGGGTCGATGATCACGATGGCGCCTCGAAAGATGCCGCCAACAAAGCGGCCGTCCGCCACATGCTTGCCTTGTTCGGGCAAACCTGTCGACGCGGGATCACCGATGGCCTGCAAACGGCCGCCGGAACCTCATCTGCCGAGACCGAAGCCGCTATCGCCCCCTGGCTGCACGGCATCGATCTGGTGGCCCAGGCCGAAACCCAGCTCGACGCCAATGTGGCCGTGGCTTTGCTGCTGGACAACCTCGTCGTACAATTTTCAACGCAGACCGCCGCGGGCACCGGCCATCGCCGGTAACCGTATTTCGCGGATCTGCCTGAGCAGCAAGCATCGCGTTTGAAACCGCCGACCGGAGTCGGGCCATCGGCGGACCTAAAAAACGTTTCCCGACGACATGACTTGAATCCGTCGATCCGAGGTCGCAAGACCATCGGACGTGGATGATCTGGATACGCGATGCCCATTTATCCGCTGCCGGTCCTCTCTGAAGAGGAAGATCTCAAGAAACTGTCCGAACTTCAGCCCCCGAAAACCGTGGTGGTGCGCTATGGCCACATGCGCCAGATCGGCGAGTTCCCCTACGACGGCAAACAAGTCATCGGTTGCGGCACCAAACTGATCGTGCGCACGCCGCGCGGTGTGGAAATGGGCGAGATGCTCACGACCACCTGCACCAACAGTGGATGCGGATCCAGCGTGTCGCGTCAGCAGATGCTCGACTACATTGAGAACTCCGGCGGCAAACAATATCCGTTCACCACCAACGGTCGCGTGATGCGCATTGCCACGCACGAAGATTTGAATGACCAGAGTCTTCTCGATGCCGACAAGCCGCGCTACATCAAAGCCGCCAAAGCCGCGATCAAAGAATACGAACTGCCCATGAAATTGGTCGAGGTCGAACCCTTGTTCGGTCGTGACAAGGTCGTCTTTTATTACGCCTCGGAAGACCGCATCGACTTTCGTGATCTGGTCAAACAACTGGCTTCCGAAATCCACGTACGCATCGACATGCGCCAAGTGGGCGCGCGCGATGAAGCGCGTCTCGTGGCCGACTACGAAAAATGCGGCCAGCATTGCTGCTGCAAACAATTCCTGAAAGTACTCAAGCCGATCTCAATGCGATCGGCCAAAATCCAAAAAGCCACGCTCGACCCGCAGAAAATCAGCGGTCGCTGCGGGCGTCTGATGTGCTGTCTGCGCTACGAAGATGAAACCTACGACGCGTTACGCAAACGACTGCCCCATCGCAAGGGTCATGTGCTGACCGATGACGGCCCCGGCATTGTCGTCAGCACACAGATTCTGACTCAGCTCGCACTCGTCGAACTCGATGCCGACCGAACCCGCAACGCCTATCCGGTCGAGAGTCTGCGCAAATACGACGAGAAAGCAGCCGAAGAATGGGCCCAAACCCAAGCTGAAATGCGTGCCAGTGCCATGGCCCCGCCGCAACCCCGGCGATCGAGTCCGCCGCCACCGCAACAGGCGGCACCCACCCGGGAAACGACTCCGCCGGAGACACAAGAAGATGATTCGGCTCCCCGCAAGCGCCGACGTCGTCGACGCAAAAAAGGCGGCAGTGGAGACGCTCAGACCCCATCGACCGAACCTCAACGCCCCAGCCCCGGACGCCCTCTGGCCGATCAGGATGTCGAATCGGCCGAAGGCCAGCGATCGGATCAACTCCCACCGACTTCAGGTGAAGCCGGCGACGCTGCTCCCAAACGCCGCAAGCGCCGACGTCGCCGTCGTAAAGGCCCCGGTTCCGGGGGCGAAGGTGGATCCGCACCTTCTGAGGGCGGCGACTAGGTTCTGTTTGGCGGATCGCTCCGGCAAGCAAAACCCCACCCTGCGTTACAATACAGCCATGGATCACCGACCTTTCGAGACGGGTGCCCGCACGGTGATCGGGGTCGCCCAGCAGTTCGAATCGCTCAAACACGAAGCCGTGCGCATGCACGACGTCTTCGGAACGGGCGAGCGCGGTTATTTCACACCCACCGAAGACGAAGCCGTCACGCATCTGGTGGTTTCGTACTACCAATGCCGCAATGCGCTGTTCGATCTGATCGACGACCTTCGTGCCGGTCCCGATCGATTTCAACTCGAAAAACCGCGTATTTTTGCCGTGGGATATGCCGCAGCAGTGCTGCTGGTCGATGCGGCCCGATTCATGCGCGATTTGTTCGACGTGGATCCGATCGTGGCCGAGCGCCTGGATCGCCCGGAGCCTGCATTCGGCATTCCGGCTGGTCTGTACAGCGCCACACAAAAATCACTGACCGATCCGGCTCACGCCTGGGATCTGCATCGTGCGAACGGTCACTGGGATCGCCTGCTCCCAAAGCTCAAACGCGAATCCGAACGCGACACGCGCCTCACCGGCATTCTTTCGATCGTGGAGAAACTCGGCGACAAAGTCCGTGTCTCCAAACGGCAGTATGCCAAAGCGCGTTTTTTATTCCCAGCGCCCGGGAAGTGGCGGATGCCGCCGGCGGCGCCGTCAGCCAGGCCATCTACAGCACACAGCAAGTCGCCTGCCGCCTGGTCGGCGCCTTGAGTACCGATGCGGCGCATCATCCCGCTCTGCCGCCTTCGGTCCGCAGCCATCTGCTTGAAATCCTGCGACCGGGCGATGTCATGGTCACACGCAAGGAATATGCTCTGACCAATTATTTCCTTCCCGGCTACTGGCCGCATGCCGCACTGTATCTGGGAACACCGACCGATCTGGAAGGCATCGGCGTTCAGGCCGATCATCCGAATGTCCTGCCGCGGTGGGATGCTCTGATCAGCAACGGCACACCGCAACGCGTGCTTGAAGCGCTCGCCGACGGCGTGCGATTGCGACCGGTCGACAGCGCCTTCTCCGTTGATGCCCTCTGCGTGATTCGGCCCAATCTGCCCGATGACAAAATCGCCGAAGCCCTCATGCGCGGCCTGGGGCATGAAGGAAAAGCCTACGACTTCGATTTTGACTTCACCCATCCCGAGCGATTGGTCTGCACTGAAGTTGTTTACCGATCCTATGAAGGCATCACGCCCGAATGGAATTTTAAACTGAACCGGCGCGCCGGACGACTGACACTCAGCGCCGAAGACCTTCTAAAAATGGCCTCCGACGAACATCTTTTCCATGTCGAAGCGGTGTATTGTCCGACTCAAGCAAAAGAAGTTCTTTCGGGTGACCCAGCCGTCAATTTACTTAAAAAAACAGTGATTTCGACATAAAACACCTCGCCCAGTATGATGGCGTTTTTGCACTCCGGATCTCAAACGCTGTATGTCACCTGAAACGCCCGGCAAATCCAAGACAAAACCCAAAGTCAAAATCCGCCAGGCCACCGAAGCGGACATCGAACCCCTTGCTGCATTGAATCGCGCAGCTTATCCCACGCTGGCCGAAGACGATATCGTCTGGGGACGTTCGCATCTGCGCAGCCACCAGCGGCTGTTCCCTGCCGGACAACTGGTGGCCGAAGTCAACGGCAAACTGGTGGGCGCCTGCTGCTCGCTGGTGGTGAACCTCGGATCCGAACCGCTGCGCCATCACACATGGGCGGGCATCACCGACAGCGGTTATTTCACCACCCATGATCTCAATGGCGACACACTTTACGGCGGTGATGTCTTCGTGCATCCAGACACACGCGGCATGGGGGTCGGCCATGCGCTCTACGAAGCGCGCCGAAAACTCTGCAAAAAGATGAATCTACGGCGCATCCTCTCTGGAGGACGCCTGTGGAATTACATGGATCACGCCGATAAATATTCGCCCGAAGAATATGCCCAGCGCGTGGCCCACGGCGAAATCCGCGATCTCGTGTTGAGCTTCCAGCTCCGCGAAGGCTTTGAATTGCGCGGCGTCATGCCGCACTATCTGCAGGATAAACACAGCAAGAACTACGCCAGCCTGATCGAATGGCTGAATCCCGATTACCAGCCTCCGACAGATGCGGTGCGCAAAGTACGTGTGGGCTGTATTCAGTATCAGATGCGCAAAATCAAATCCTTTCAGGAATTCGCGAGCCAGGTCGAATATTTCGTGGACATCGGTGCCGATTACGGTTGTGATTTCCTGCTGTTCCCTGAACTGTTTTCGCTGCAGTTGCTGTCAAGCCTCGATGCGCTGTCGTCCATCGAAGGCATTCGCAAACTGGCCGGTCTTGCCGGAAAATTCAAAAAGCTGATGAGCAGCATGGCCACGCGATTCGGCGTGTACATCATCGCCGGCAGCCATCCGGTCAAAAAGGGATCGCAGATTCAGAACATCTGCTACATCTGCCTGCCCGACGGCCAGGTGATCGAACAACCCAAAATCCATGTCACACCCAACGAACGACGCTGGTGGGGTATCTCCGGCGGCCATGATGTGATGGTGGTCGATACACCTCAGGCAAAAATCGGTGTTCTGATCTGCTACGACTCTGAATTCCCGGAAGCCGCGCGCCACCTTGCCGACTCGGGTGTTGAAATTCTTTTCGTGCCTTTCTGCACCGACAACCGCCAGGGCTATCTGCGCGTCCGCTACTGCTGCCATGCCCGTGCGATCGAAAATCAGATCTACGTCGCGCTCGCCGGCAATGTGGGCAACCTGCCTGCGGTCTCGAACATGGACATCAATTACGGCCAAGCGGCCGTGCTGACCCCCTGCGACTTCGCCTTTGCACGCGATGGCATCGCCGCCGAAGCCGACTCGAACGAAGAAACGATTCTCGTCTGCGATCTGGATCTCGATGACCTGATTGAAGCACGCAATTCCGGCACAGTCACCCCGCGCCTGGATCGACGCCATGACCTGTTCCGCGTGGTCACCACCTTCCCGGGCCAGACCCCATCGGCAGAGGATGACCGCCCCTTGGGCAATCGCAGACACCCCGACCCGGAATAATCTCAGGCTCCGGATTAACCCCGAGTCTTGGCCTGCAATCTCCCTCCGGAGTCCGGCGTTCCTATTCCATCGGGAGAAAAGGCCATGCAGGGCATTGGTATCGCCGTTTTTCACCACACTTGCCGCCATCGTTCATCTGATCTGCTTTGTCCTCCAAACCCCTTTGCCACAAGGGGTTTTCGTTACAATGTCCCGAACGTGCTTGTCCGGGGGGACACACCGGTTGAGGCATTGATGCACTCGACCAGAAAGGACGCGGAGGCACCCATGCCACGTCGATCCATCCCTGCTTCATCCTGTGATATCGCTTTCAAGCTGTCTCTGGTGTACCGGTCTTGCCTGGTCGGACGATGCGGCATTGGAAGAATTCAACCTGCTGTTCGGTTCTGAAATCCGGCGTGTGCAAGTCACCGAAACCGCCGAAGATGATCTGGAACTCGCGCAAACACTTTTGCGGGCTTCGGAACAAAGTGCCACATCCGCCCCGATGCAATTGATCCTGCGCCGAAACGCGGCCGCGCTCGCTTCGTCGCATGCTGCAGGGCAGAACGTGATCGCCCAAGCCCTTGCGCCTCTGTCGCCAGCCGATCGCATCACCGTTCTGAATGCCGTCACGGATCAAGTCCAACTCCGCTACACGCGAGCTCGCGGCGACGACCGCACACAGGCAGGCGTCAGTCTGATGCAATGGATGCATGAACAGGCTGCCGCCAATGCCGCCACCAGAAATTTCGATGAAGCCACGATGATCTACCGGCGTGCGGCTGCCGTTGCCACAGCCATTCGATCGACCGAGTAGCGCGACAAGATCCGCACAGAGATGGAGCTTGTGCGCGCCCGAACAACTGACGAACGAACGATTCGATGCCGCACTGGCACGCGTCAAAGCTGATCCCACCGACGCCGTTGCCGCAGAAGAATTGATCTTGATGCACATCATGGATCGCGATGATCCGCATGAAGCCCGCAAATACACCTTTTTATGCAAAGATGAAACACTTAAGCTGCGCGTGGCGCAGGCCGCGGGCGACATCACCACACTCAGTGAAACCGAAGTCTATGACCTGGGCATTTGGTACGAATCACTCATTCCCAAAGCGAGTCAGGATCAGGCTCGTTATCGTGTTTATGCCCGCGCGATGATGTATCTGGATCGCTATCTCCAGATTCATGCCGCCACGGATCTCACACGAACCAAAGCCACGCTGGTGCGCGATCGCGTGTCAGAACGCCATGCCGCCCTGCGTCAGGCACTGGGCATCAAAGATGCCAACCCGAATGCGCCGCTGGCCACACTGGGATCGGCCACACCGCTGCCCACCACGCCGGAGCGCCCGATTGATCCAGCCATCCTGGCCTGGACACGCGAACGGGACGCTCTTCCCCAGACTGAATTGATCGAGGCGCTGAGCAAAAAACTGGCTGAAGTGAATGGCGGCGCTCCGATCTCGATTCGCAAGTATGACTTCAACGGCAACCAGCTTGTGTTCATTATGATTTCCGAAGCTCCGAGGCTGCACAACATCGATCCACTGTACGGCCTGAAACTCAATACGCTTTATCTGCGCGACACAGCGATTGAAGATCTCGAAGCTCTGCGCGGCATGCCTTTGGAGCGCCTGGGATTGGCCCAGTGCAAATCCGTCAAAAGTCTGGCTCCACTTCAAGGCATGCCATTGACCGCCCTGCGCCTTGCCGACAATGCAAGTCTGACCGGCGATCTGCGAGCACTAAGCGGCATGACGGAACTGCGCGAATTGCTTCTTGAGGGGTGTACACAGCTCGAATGCCTGCGCGGCATCGAAAAGGCACAGCTTGAAGAATTATCGATCGAAGGTTGCGCGCCAGCCTCAAAGGTGACTTGAGCCTCCTTCAGGGCAAGCCGATCAAGCAACTCAGCAGTTTGCGCGGTTTGGCTTCACTGACCAGCCTTAAGGGCATCGAAGGCATCAAGATTCGCAAGTCGCATCTCGATCTGGAAGGTTGCCGCAGTCTCACCGGCGATCTGACCGCTCTCTCCGGCAACATGCTTGAAACCATTTCACTCGAAGGATGCGCGGCACTGGAATCCATCAAAGGTGTCAACGGCATGCCTCTCACGCGCCTGAATGCCAATGGCTGCCGAAATCTCACCGTGGATCTTGCCGAGTTAAAAGATACGCAGATGAAAGTCCTTGAACTGGCAGACATCCGCGGCATCAAGAATCCGCAATATCTGCTCAAACTTCCGCTGACCTACATCAATCTCGATATGCAGAATAAGAACGGCCTCAAGCAACTCGTTCCCGCCCTGTTGAAGATCCCGACACTTGAAGGGGCAAAACAGGCATTCCACAGGTCGACGATGAGCTGAAGAAACATTTCAAGCAGTTGCGCAAAGGCCGCTAACGCGTCGCGTTCAATATTTCTATTCGTATTGCCATTTGAGAATCCACGGATCATCCGTGGATTTTTGAAATGACTTCAATGCCGCTTTCATACGTTCAAGCGTCTGCTTGTGCGCCGGATCCGAAGCCAGATTCCGACCTTCATGCGGGTCGGATTCGATGTCGAACAACTCGAATTCAGGCCGCTGGATATACGACCCGACGGTCTTGGCTCCGTAAGGCGCATCCTTGCCCAGCCGCCCATTGCCCTGCCATGTGGGGGCCGCCCAAAGATCGCTTGCAAAGGGAAACGGCAACGGATAGGCGATATTCCAGATCAGCTTGTATTTTCGCTCACGCACCACACGCATTGGATAGTACATCTGGATTTCATGGAACGTGTGCGAGGCGTACACCACATCCCACCCCTCGTGATGCTCGCCATCCAGCGTTTTC
>CALOAZ010000183.1:0-7094 GCA_942491355.1 uncultured Phycisphaeraceae bacterium | reverse complement strand
TCCGGGCCATCGGATTTCTCGAACGATTCGGCCTGGACGATTCGACGGCTCTGCATGTGCCGATTTCATCTCACCCGGCACCGAATCGGCGACTGAGCCTGCAACCTCATGCTCCGTATTCAGCCGGACCCGCATTGTGCGCGGCGGCAGATCGCTGGGCGGCGCGACACGGCGTGCCCGTCAGTCTGCACCTTGCCGAAACGATCGAAGAACTGCGATTTGTCGCGCACGCCGACGGGCTATTTCGAGATCTGCTCGAGCGTATGGGCAAATGGCAGGACGCCCATGCTGCGTCTTATGCGCGCGGCCTGCATCCGGCCGACTGGTTGATCGATGCGGCACTGCGCGGCCAACCCCGCGCCCGCTGGGTCGTCGCGCACGGCAACTACTTAAAAGGAAGACACGCCGCGCGACTGGCTGCAGCAGGCATCAGCGTGGCGTATTGCCCGAGAGCCAGTGCGTATTTCGGACATCGGCATCATCCCTACCGGTCCCTGATGGGCGCGGGTGTGAATGTATGCTTGGGCACCGATTCGATTCTCTGCCACGGCACGTTAAGCATTCTGGATGAAATGCAATTCCTGCATCAGCGCGACGGAACGGATGTCCAAACCTTGTTACGGATGGGAACCTGCAACGGGATGAAGGCGCTGGGTCTCAATCCGCGCGATGCCAGCTTCGACGCGGGCGCGCGACCCGGCGTCGTCGCCATCGGAATGCCGACGACCGCTTCAACCCATCCGTTGGCTGATATTTTCAGACAAAAGCATCCGCCTACGATTGAAACACTGGCTTTTCCCACCTGAACCCGTCTCGTGGGCCCAATGGCCCCGGACGCCCTTCCTCAGACAACACGCTAGAATGACCGCCCCGCAACAGGCAGAGTTTTTCACCCAATGATTAAACGCATCGGATATCTGGGACTTGGCATCATGGGCAAGGCCATGGCCGCCAACCTGCTCAAAGCAGGTTATGAGGTCATGGTCTGGAATCGCACCACCGCACGAACCGATGCGCTGGTTGAGGCCGGTGCCACACGCGGCAAAAATCCGGCGGATGTGGCGGCGCACGTGGAAGCCATCTGCATCAACGTGACCGACACGCCGGATGTCGAAGAAGTGATCTTCGGCCGCCATGGCATCGTCGAAGGCAACCCCGGCGATACCGCCGGACTCGTGGTCGTGGATCATTCGACGATCAGCCCCGCCGCCACGCGCGACTTCGCGCAGCGCCTGGCCGACAACGGCATCGATTTTCTCGATGCGCCGGTGAGCGGCGGTGATGTGGGCGCGGTCAAAGGCACACTTTCAATCATGGTCGGCGGCGAAACCGCTGTCTTCGAACGCTGCAAACCGTTCTTCGAAACTGTGGGCAAAAGCATCACCCACTGCGGACCGGCCGGCGCAGGACAAGCCACCAAAGCCTGCAATCAAATCTTGTGCGCCCTGAATCTCGTGGGCGCCTGCGAAGCCATGGCTCTCGCGCAGCGCGAAGGACTCGATCTTCAGAAAATGCTGGCGGTCACCACCGCCGGTGCCGGTGGATCGTGGTCGCTGGCGAACCTCGGACCTCAAATCGCCGTAGGAAAACTTGATCCGGGCTTCATGATCGATCTGCTGAACAAGGATTTGGCGATCGTCCACGACGAAGCCCGTGATCTGGATCTCCCCCTCCCCGGCATGCATCTGGCCGCCGATCTGTTGCGCGCCGCAGCACGCATGGGCCACGGCCGCGACGGCACGCAGGCCCTGTGCAAAGTCTTTGAATCACTGGGTGGTTTTTCTTACACCGGATGATACGAAAGTTACACGTGAACACTCGACCCGCCTGGCTGATGATTTTGATCCTTCTTGGCGCTTGCAGCGACGAAGACATCACGCGCCACCGCGTGCCGAAGATCGAGAATCCTGAAGAACATGCGCATGTCGCGCCCGGACACGCTGAACCCGCAGCATCGCCCCGGCGCACACTGGGCGCGATCGTACCGGTCGACGGCAAAACATGGTTCTTCAAGGCTGTGGGCGAAGATGCGCCAACGGCCGCACAAAAACAGGCTTTTTTAACGTTCATGCAATCGGTGAAATTCGACGCCGGCAAACCGACCTGGACATTGCCTGAAGGCTGGACGCAAGAAGCCGGATCCGGCATGCGCTTCGCCACCGTCAAAATGGATCCAACTCACGATGTCGAACTGAGTGTCAGCCAACTCGAAGGTGATGCCGGCGGCCTGCTCGCCAACGTCAATCGCTGGCGCAGCCAATTGAATCTGCCGCCCCTCGGCGAAAACAATCTGAGTACTGAAACCCAAGCCTTGAAAATCCAGAATGCAGATGCAGTGATCGTGGATTTCGCAGGCATGGGAACCGGTGGTATGCGTCCCCCGTTTGCCGGCGCCCCCTCCGCCCCCGGCGCTGCGCCCCCTGCTCCATCCCCCGAACGCATGCGCGAAGCGCTGCGACGCGTCATGCGCTTTGACGCGCCTGAAAGCTGGCGTGCCGGCGAAGCCTCTGATTCGCGCCTGTTCACCTATCACGCGGGCGCTGATGCGAATGCCCCGCTGGTGACCGTGATTGCATTACCGGGCACGGTCGGCGGCTTGTCGGCCAACATCAATCGCTGGCGCACGCAGGTCGGCCTGGGCGAACTCGACGACGCAAAACTCGCTGCCGAAACGCGCACACTGCCGATCATGGGCGCCGACGCTTCTTATGTGGAACTCGTCGGACCCAATGGACAAAGCACGGTGGGCGCCATGCTCATCCGCAGTGAACTGTCTCTGTTTTTCAAAATGACCGGTGCTTCCGATGCCGTGGCCCAACAGAAAAACGCTTTCGGCCAGTTCGCCACCTCGATGCGTGTTGAAATTCCACAGGGGGCCGGCGGTGACTGAAACGAATGATTCAGTTTTTGAATCGCGCGAAACCCTCTTTGCGGGGGTCCCCAGCGCCTTGAAGGCGCTGGCATCGCTCAAGATCACCGTGGTGCTGTTCGCCATGGCCATCTTTCTGATCTTCGCTGGCACGCTCGCGCAGGTCGACAAGGGCATCTGGTACGTGGTCGAATTCTATTTTCGGCGCGGCTGGATCGCGGGCTTCACCTGGATCGATCTGCAATTGTTCTTTCCACGCTCGTGGCATGTGTCGGGGGGATTTCCATTCCCGTGCGGCTGGTTGATCGGCGCGGCCATGCTTCTCAATCTGCTGGCAGCGCATGCCATCCGCTTTCGCGTGAAAGCGACAGGACGCGATCTCATCGCGGGCTGCATCGTGGTGCTAATCGGTGCCGCCATGACCTGGATGGTCATTGCCTCCGGCTTCGACAACGATCTGGGCGAGAAGGCAATGGATCCCTCCTGGCGCATTCTCTGGCAATTGATCAAAGGCGGCGGCGCCAGTCTGATGCTGCTGGCCGGTTGCATCTTTCTGTTCAAAAAACGCGCCGGCATCGTGCTGATTCATGCGGGCATCATTCTGATGATGTTCGGCGAGCTGCTCACCGGCGTATCGGCACAAGAAGCGGCGATGCGTCTGCATGAAGGCCATGCCGCCAATTACGCCACCGACAACCGATCGGTCGAACTGGCCGTGGTCGATCCTTCCGATGAAAAGTTCCATGATGAAACGGTGGTACCGCAGTCCCGGCTGAAGCGCACGCAGAAGATTCAACACGCCGATCTGCCGTTCGACATCACTCCCGTGCGGTTTTTGGTGAATTCGGATCTGATCGACCACCCTTCTGAAGCCGACCTGAAAGATCTGAATAAAAATCCGGCCACCGCCGGACACGGCCTTAAGGCGCTGGTGACCAAACGGGCTGAAGTCAGCGGCGTCAAAACCGATCAGGGCATCGATGTCCCGTCGGCCTATCTCAAACTCACTGACAAAAAAACCGGCGCCGACCTGGGCACGTATCTGGTCACGCCCTATGTCACGGCTCAAACCCTCGAAGTCGATGACAAAACCTATGACATCAGCTTGCGATTCAAACGCACCTATCTGATGGCCGAAGGTTCTGATGTGCCCTTCGCCATCCAACTGATCAACTTCCGACACGAGCGTTACATCGGCACCGACACACCGAAAGACTTTTCGAGTTTCGTGCGCGTGCAGGATGAATCGCGCGGGGTCGACCGCGAAGTGCGCATCTGGATGAACAATCCGATGCGCTATGCGGGCTACATTTTCTATCAGGCGTCATTCGATCCCACCGATGAGCATGTCACGGTCATTCAGGTGGTGAAAAATGCCAGCTGGCTGGTGCCCTATGTCTCACTGATGATTGTGGCGACCGGGTTGATCGCTCATTTCGGCCTCACATTGACCGGCTATCTCAGGCGGACCCTGTCATGAACTTCAAACGCCCTGAAATCTGGCTTCCGGTACTCATGCTGCTGGTCTTCGGTGGATATGTCGTTTCAAAAATGCGCCCGGCGAACGATGCCCCGGGCACCATGGCCATCCATGCCTTCGGCAAACTGCCGATCGTGCATAACGGTCGCGTCAAACCCTTCGATGCACTGGCACGCGAATCGTTGATGACCATCACCGACCGCCAGGATTTCTATGATGCCGCCGGCAAGAAACAACCGGCCATTCGCTGGCTGCTGGATGTGATGAGTGAAATGGGCGAGCCCAGCACCGCTTCGATGCAGCACCGCGTGTACCGCATCGAAAACCTGGATCTGCTTGAAGCCCTTCAGTTGCAGCCGCGCCAGGAACCGGCGCATCACAAGTATCGCTATGCCATCGAAGAATTCCGCGATCGCATTCCGCTGATCGCCGAACAAGCCACACGCTATCACCAGAAACAACAGAAAAACGAACCGCTCGAACTCTACGAGCGCAAGGTGCTTGAACTGGCCAACCAGATTCAGCTCCAATTGAATCTTTCGCAACTCAAACTTCCGTTATGCGTGGCACCTGAATCACCCGAAGGCGAATGGGCTTCACTGCGTGACGCTCTACCGACCGGTCGCGGTCGCGACATCGGCCAGATTCTGATCGCCTATCGCGAAAGCGATGTCGCGAAGTTCAATCAGGCAATCGAAACGTATCGCACCAGCCTGCAACCGCAATTCAACTCCGAACTGAAGAAGACCTCGCTCGAAGCCTACTTCCATCAGGCATCGCCTTTCTATTACGGCATATTTCCCTGCGTGGCGGCCTTCTGCTGCAGCTGCCTCGCGTGGCTGGGTTGGCGTAAACCCCTGAATCGGTCGGCCTTCGCTCTGATGGCGCTGGCGCTGATCGTGTTTTCGATCAGCCTGGTCGTGCGCATGATCATCTCTGGCCGACCGCCGGTGACTACACTGTATTCGTCGGCAGTGTTCATCGGCTGGGGTTGCATCCTGATCGGCCTGGTCCTCGAAAGTTTTACGCGCCTGGGGATCGGCACGCTGGTGGCTTCGATCGCCGGTTTTATCGCCATGTTCATCGCGCATCATCTGGCGACGATCGAAGGTGACACCTTCCGTGTGATGCAGGCCGTACTCGACACCAACTTCTGGCTGGCCACACACGTGGTGTGCATCACCTTCGGCTATGCCACCACGTATTTTGCGGGCCTGCTGGCGGTGCTTTATCTCCTGTTGGGTGTCTTCACACGCGAACTCAACACCCATGTGGCCAAAGAGCTCACGCGCATGACCTACGGCATCATCTGCTTTGCCCTGCTGTTCAGTTTTGTGGGCACGGTGCTGGGCGGCCTGTGGGCCGATGATTCCTGGGGACGCTTCTGGGGATGGGATCCGAAAGAAAACGGTGCCCTGATCATCGTGCTCTGGAATGCCCTGGTGCTGCACGCCCGCTGGGGCGGCATGGTGCGCCAGCGGGGCCTGGCCATCCTGGCGGTCTTCGGCAATATCGTCACGAGCTGGTCGTGGTTCGGCGTCAATGAACTGGGCGTGGGTCTGCATTCGTACGGCTTCACTGAAGGCACACGCCTGTGGCTGATGATCTTTATCTTCAGCCAGTTGGCGGTGATGACGGTGGGCGCCCTGCCTTCGCGTTTCTGGACCAGCATGGATGAAAACGGCCGCCTCCGCGATAAATCCCCGAGCGAGCCTAAAACCAAACCCGCTCCCACCGCCTGACGCCCCGTCGATCGGCCAAGGCGATATACTGCTGCTTCGATGTCGACTGAAAACCGTCCATTCCGAGCCACACCGACCGCACTCGCTGCACTGCTCAGCGTGGCGCTGCCCGCGGCGGCACTGAGTATCGACATCACGGCCATGCGCAGTGCGCCGCGATCGGTTCCGGCTTCATCGACGGAACACACCGGCTGGATGCACCGCCTTTCCGAAGCCGCTCGCAGTCTGTGCGCACCGGCGCATGCACCGGTGCATGCGGCTCCATGCGATGTGGCCCGCCTCGAATCACACAAGCCGATCCATCGTGTTCTTCACGTGCAGTCGCGCACACCGCGCCACGATTTGATTGATCTGCCGCCGCCGATCTGCTGAATGTTCTTTTCAGCAGTCTGAGCTTCTCGCCGCACCGGCCCGAAGCTCTCATTCATCACGCATTTTATTGTCGATCGTTTTTCGATCCGACATTGCCACAGAGAGGATTGAGCCATGTCTGTGATCAACACGGCCATGAAAGGCTTCCGTAAAGTTTTCGGTTCACGCAATGACCGCATGGTGAAGATGTACCGCCGGCTTGCCGAACGCGTGCACGTTCATAGCGATCGCATGTCGAACATGAGCGATACCGAACTGCGCGAATACGCCCAATCACTTCGAGCCGCCATCACCGAAGGCCAGAAGCGCATCGAAGAGGTCCGCGACGAAGCCCTTGCGATCATGCGTGAAAGCCTTGATCGCCAGGTGGGCATCCGAAATATTCTGAATCCGGAACACGCCGGCGCTTTCGATCCATCGCGCCTGCCCGACGCCGCCCGACAACTTTACGAACAAACCCAGGCTCAGGCCGAAGCCACGCCCGCCGATCGCGTGCCCGGAGCGGCCGAACCGGTCCCCGGCTGGATGCTCATGGAAATCCCCGTCGCCCTGTACAAGGCCGTGCGCGAACTCTACCCCGAAAGTCGGCCCCCGTTCCGCACGCGACCATTCGAAGTGCAGCTCATCGGCG
>CALOAZ010000182.1:0-10997 GCA_942491355.1 uncultured Phycisphaeraceae bacterium | reverse complement strand
GCCGGGCATGGGGAGGCACTGAGCCAGCAGATCGCCAGCTCCGACGAGCAGTGTTGCCAATGTGACCCCAAGGCGTGTCCAACACATTTGAGTGATCATACGCTCGCCCTTCGCGGCTGTAAACCGTTTTAGAGACGCACACTCCGAAGAAAGTGCCTTCCGAGGGTTCAGACGGTTTTCAAGGCGGACCGGTTCGCAATCAGCCACGAATTTGATCTGTCAGATCAGCGAGGGGCAGTGTTTTCTGGGTTTTGTCCCCCAGGTTCTTGAGTTCAACCGTGCCGGTGTCGCAGGTGCGCTGATCCAGAATGATGGCGAAGCGGGCCCGGGCCTGGTCGGCATCTTTAAGCAGCTTGCCCAGGTTGGTGGTGGTTTTGTAGCTGAAGCGTGTGTGCAGGCCGGCGCTGCGCAAGGCAGCCACCAACGGGATCAGGTGATCCCGAGCCGCAGGATCAGCGACGATGACAAAGGCATCGGTTTGCGGCATCACGCCTTCAGGCATCAGGCCCTTGTCGGCCAGCACAAGGCTCAGGACCACGTCGCCCATGCCGAAGCCCACGGCCGAAGTCGGCGGACCGTCGAACATTTCAATGAGCTTGTCATAGCGACCACCCCCGGCAATCGCCCGTTCGGCACCGCTGGCTTCATGGATTTCAAACACCGTGCCGGTGTAGTACGCCAAGCCACGCACGATGCCCAAGTCGTATTCGCACCACGATGCCAGGCCGAAGGCGGCAAGCTCGTCATGCAGGGCGTGCAGATCTTCAAGATCTTCTTCGGGCAGAGTGAAGGCCGATCGGATTTCATCCCAGGGCGCATCGGCCGCCACGCGGGCTTTGGCCACTTGCGCAAAGCGTTCGAGTGTCGCGTCATCGAGGCCGAGTCCTGCAGCCTGCTGTGCAAACGCTTCGGGTTCGAGTTTGTCACGTCGGTCCAGCAGTTCGAAGGCATTTACGACGCGATCTTCGCTGACACCCAATCGAATCAGAATGCGCCGTACCACATCCCTGTGGCTGATCTTCACTTTCACGTGTTCGTGGGTCAGGCCCAGTTCACGCAGCAAATCAACAGCGGTGAAGATCACTTCGGCATCGGCCTGCGGGCCGTCGAGTCCGAGCAGATCGACATTCCACTGCAGAAACTCGCGCAGGCGTCCACGTTGCGGGCGCTCGGCACGACAGAGATTCGGCAGGCAGAACCATTTGATCGGTTTGGGCAGGGCATTGGCTTTCAGCGCCACCATGCGAGCGAGTGTCGGCGTGAATTCTGGGCGCAGGGCATAATCGGTTTTGCCGCCGGTGCGCTTGAAGCTGAATAATTCACTGACGATGCCTTCGCCGCTTTTGATTTTGTAAAGATCGAGTTCTTCGAAGATCGGGCCTTCGATTTCCTCAAAGCCGTTGCGGATCGATACCGAACGCCAGCGATCCTCAAGCTTTCAGCGGCGCCAAGCCATGGCTTCAGGATAAAAATCGCGTGTGCCTTTCGGGTTCTGGATCTTCATGAGGATTGGGGTTTCAGCGGCGCGTGCCTTTGGTGGCGATCACGTAGGCGATCCACGAGGGATCGGCGGTACCGCGTTTGCGTGGCTTGTAGATGTTATCGCCTTCGCCGTCTGAATCGGTGCCTTCCCAGTAAACCTCGGCGGTATCGAAGCCGGCTTCGGTCAGAAGCTCGGTCACTTCGGGCAGCGACCAGAGCCGCCACTCATAGGTGAAGGCCTTTTTCATTTCACTGCGGTCAGGAAAGCGAAAGTGGATATGAAATTTGCAGTCGTGCGTGATCGGGTCAAAAAGCACCTGGTCCCACACATAATCAAAGCCGTCTTTTTCGCTTTCTTCTTCGTGATCCTCTTCGAGGGTTTCGGCTCCACCCATCATGTCGAGAATCATCATGCCTTCGCGGGCGATATTGGCGTGGGCGGCCCGGAAATATTCGAGGACTTCTTTCCGTGTCTTAAAGCACCAGAAAGAAAAATTCTGGGCCGCAAGCACGTCGGCCTTTTCGCCTTGAACCTTGCGCACATCATCCTGCAGCAATTCCACGCGTTCGAGGTCGACGGGTTTGATCTGTGTCGCCAGATGTTCGAGACCCCATGCCAACGGTTCGGGATCGATATCGACACCGATGGCCCGTCGTTCGGGCTTTTTACGCACCCATTCGTAGCAGATGGCGGCCGTGCCGCAGAAATCCTCACGCAGAACGCAGGGCTTTCGGCCGAAGATCTTCTTGAAGGTGCGATTGAAAAATTGCACTTCGTGCGAGGGTTCCTGAACGGATCGCAGATAGAGATCGTACCGATCGGCCTTCGCAGCCATGGTGGGCTGCTTCTTCTTTTTGCCGTTTTTCGGTGCTGATTTTGGTTTTTTGGTTTTCGGCATGGCGGGCAACTCTAACGGCTTCGGCAGAAGGGGTCCAGACGGCGCATTGACAGGCCGGGCGGGTCTGGAGACTGTGATGAATCATGGCCGGAAAGACACGATCCAACAAGGCGCGCCCGCTGACCGGAATGGCCCGGTCTGCTGATCGCCATGCGCTGTATGAGCGTTCGGTTCAGCAGCCGGAAGTGGCGATCGGTCTGATGGAACATGCCTACGCATCGCTGCACGATGGAGCGCTGCCGCAGGTGTTGCGTGAAGACTTTTGCGGCACGGCGCTTTTGTCATCTTCGTGGGTGGCCAGCGAGCTGAATCGTCGCGCCGTGGGAATTGATCTGGATCCGCGTGTGCTGGCTTATGCCAGGAAGACTCACCTGCTGCCACTCGGATCTCATGCCAAGCGACTGCGATTGGTCGAGGCGGATGTCCAGAGCTGTGGTTCACGGGCGGATGTGATTGCCTCATTGAACTTCTCGCACTGTATTTATCATGAGCGCACGAATCTGGTGCGCTATCTGCGTCATGCCAGGCGGTGTCTGTATCCCGGTGGTCTGATGGTGATGGATCTATATGGCGGAGCCGGCGCGTTCGAGCCGTGTCTGGATGAGCGTGCGTTCGAGACATTCACGTATCAATGGGAACAGGTGTCGTACGAGCCGGTGACCGCGCGGGCCGTGAACCATATCCACTTCACTTTTCCGGACGGCAGCCGGCGCAGCAAGGCTTTTCAATACGATTGGGCGCTTGTGGACGATCCCGGAGTTGCTCGATGCCATGGCTGAAGTCGGCCTCGAACCGGTCGGAGTCTGTTTCGAAGACGAGGATGGATTCACGGACGCCGAAGATTTTGATCATGATGCGGTCGAGGCCTGGGTGGTCCATATCGTCGCGTGGCGGTCCGAGTAGGATATGGCGTATGCGTGTGATTGCCGGTAACCATCGTGGACGTCGTTTGATCGGGCCTGAAGATGAACAGGTCACGCGGCCGATCACCGATCGCGTGAAAACAGCGCTTTTCGATCGATTGGCGGCGGCCACTTATTTTGAAGATGCCGTGGCGCTGGATCTGTTTTGCGGCACGGGATCGATGGGCATTGAATGTCTGTCGCGCGGAGCGAGCCGGGTGATCTTTGTGGATCGGGATCGCACGGCGATTCGATCGCTGCAGGCCAATCTCGAAACATTCCGCGAAACCGAAAAAGCCTCCGTGCTCTCGCGTGATGCCTTGGGCCCCGCTCTGGCTGATGCGCTTGAGGTCGAGCAATTTACGCACGTGTTCTGTGATCCGCCGTATCGTCTGCTCGAAGAACGCCCCGAGGCCGTGGCTGGTCAGATGGCAAATCTGGCCCGATGTTCGGCGGCCAATGCCGTGATGGTGTTGCGAACGAAGCGCGATGTGGAAGCCCCGGCGCTCGAAACCTGGGCACCGCCGAAGACCTTCGGTTACGGATCGATGACGCTTCATTTCTACGATCGCCTCTGACGGACGTGCGTCATGCCCCGACTGGACGAATCTCAAACGCCTGAACAGATGCGCGCCGCAGCCGAAAGCGTGGTGCGACGTCTGCGTGCTCGAGGTCACGTGGCCTACTTCGCCGGTGGCTGCGTGCGTGATGCGCAAATGGGGCGCATTCCGAGTGATTACGACGTGGCCACCGACGCGCTGCCGGATGAAGTGGCTTCGGTGTTTTCCACCACGCGCTATGTCGGTGAGGCGTTCGGCGTGGTGATGGTGCGTGAGAAGCGGGTCTGGATCGAGGTCGCGACTTTCCGGATCGAATGGGATTATGCCGATGGTCGTCATCCGGGCCGTGTC
Organism: uncultured Phycisphaeraceae bacterium; assembly: GCA_942491355.1. Classification (GTDB taxonomy): domain Bacteria; phylum Planctomycetota; class Phycisphaerae; order Phycisphaerales; family Zrk34; genus CALOAZ01. The sequence continues at coordinate 6,803 of CALOAZ010000182.1, read as the reverse complement.
GAATTCACAGATGCCGAAAATGATGCCCGCCGTCGCGACTTCACCATCAATGGTTTGTTCTACGACCCGATCACCGATGAGGTGATCGATCATGTCGAAGGATGTGCCGATATCGAAGCACGTGTGATCCGTGCAATCGGCGATCCGGTGGAACGATTCGGTGAAGATTACTTGCGCATGTTACGCGCGGTGCGATTTGCAGCCCGCCTGGGTTTCGAAATGGAACCCGCCACGCAGAAAGCCGTGCGCGATCTCGCGCCGCATTTGGAAAAAATCAGCCGCGAACGGATCGGCATGGAATTACGAGCGATGCTGACGCCCGAAACACGCGGCGTCGCAGCAGAGTGGGTCGAGCGTCTTGGGCTTGACGCGCCGGTGTTTCATGAATCGCCCAAACAAGGCGCTGCCATGGTTCGGTCCGTGGATTCGGCCGAAGCGTCATTGGCGCTGGTGCTTGCGGTGTGGGCGGTCGGGCGTCATGTTTCATTGCCGTCCGGCGCATCGGGTGAAGTGGCGGCGGGCCATATTAAAAAGCTGAAAGTGTTGCCGTTGGTGCGCCGTTGGCGCGCCGCGCTGGCGCTTTCCAATGATGAGCGTGATGCCTTGCGTGATCTGCTCAGCGGTCTGGCTGAGGTGTTGCGTTGGGATGCCTTGGCCGTGGCGCAACGCAAGCGGTTGATGGCGCGATCCGTGTGGCCCGATCTTGTGCGTCTGCTTGGAGCATGTGTGCGATGCAGCCGGCTGGATTGGGCCGATGCCCGGATCCAGGTCGAAATGGCGTCGCTCGCCTCCGAAGGTGTTGCGCCAGACCCTCTGATCACCGGTGACGATCTATTGATCATGGGATTGTCGCCGGGGCCCGCATTCCGCCGGATTCTCGATGCGGTCTACGATGCCCAACTCGAACGGCGCATCACAAGTGCCGAGGAAGCCATCGAGCTGGCCCGATCGCTTTTTTGACGCATCCATACGCGATGGATCCGGATTTTCCGGAAAGACATCGGTGAGCCGCTACAATCTCAGACGCTGATCGCCCGTGCAGACCTGTGCGGGTTCAAACGCTTCTTCATCTTGGACAGGAATTTGTGATGGGTGTGAAACGCAACGGGGCGATGTCTGTCGGTTCGCTGGTGCTGTGCATGGTCATCGGGACGTCAGTGTCGGCCGGTGACTGGCCGCAATGGCGCGGAGAAAATCATGACGGCATCAGTTCCGAAGTGAACCTGCCGGCGACCTGGTCCGAAACCGAAGGTCTGGCGTGGAAGTTGGATTTGCCCGGAGCCGGTGGCGCTTCGCCGGTGGTGTCGGGCGATCGCATTTTTCTGACCACCGGTTCGGGCGATCAATTCGAGTTGTGGTGCGTGTCCACGAAGGGCAAGCCGTTGTGGAAGCAGCCGATGGGTGGTGGCAACAGCACCGTGCGCGGCGACGAAGGCAACGGCGCATCGGCCTCGCCCAGTACGGATGGCAAGGGTGTGTGGGCGATGGTGAGCAACGGCACGCTCGCATGTTTCAGTGTGGCCGGAAAGCCCATCTGGAAAGTGGATCTTCAAGCGCGGTACGGCGCTTTCAACATACAGTTCGGCATGACCTCGACGCCGATTCTGGATGGCAACCGTCTTTATTTGCAGTTGATTCACAGTGGCGGCGGCACGGTGATCTGTCTGGACAAAGCCAGCGGCAAGGAAGTCTGGAAGGTCAAACGCGAAAGCGATGGTACCGATGAAAACGAACATTCCTATGCGTCGCCCACGTTGTGGCGTAAAGGGAAAGATGCCTATTTGATTACGCACGGTAATGATTACGCCGTGGCGGCTGAGTCTGCGCAATGGTGCCGAAATCTGGCGTCTGGGCGATCTGAATCCGAAAGGCAATTACAACAAGACGCTGCGCTTTGTGTCTTCGCCATTGGCCACGCCGGATCTGATTGTGGTGCCCACGGCCAAGAACGGTGCCGTGGTGGCCGTGAAGCCCGATGCCAAAGGCATGATCATGTCGGGCAGCCCGCATGAATTATGGCGTCAGGGTCGCAACACGCCGGATGTGCCTTCGCCGTTGCTGCATGAAGGCTTGCTGTATCTGTGTCGTGAAACCGGCACGTTGCAGTGTTGGGACGCGGCGAATGGCGAATCGATTTACACCGAGCGCGCGCATGCCTCGCGGCATCGCGCTTCGCCGGTGTGGGCCGATGGCAAGGTGTATTTGGCGGCGCGTGATGGCACGGTGACCGTGGTCAAGGCCGGACGGAAGTTCGAGATTCTGGCGCAAAATAAAGTGGATGACGAGATTTCGGCATCACCGGCCATGGCCGACGGGCGGATTTATCTGCGCGGCTTCAAGCATCTGTATGCGGTCGGCAAGTGAGCCTGAATCAACGGGAGTTTGAGTGATGCGACGTGAATGCATGCTGGGTTTGGTGATGTCGGGCGCGATGGTATGTGCGGTGCAAGGCGCCGACTGGCCCGCGTTTCGCGGTCCGGATCGACAGGGCCATGCCGTCGGCGAAAAACTGCCCGTGACCTGGGGCCCCGGCAAGAATGTGGCGTGGCGCAAATTGGTACCCGGCAGCGGCTGGTCATCGCCGGTGATCGGTGGCGATCGCGTTTATCTCACGGCGGCCGTCCCCGAAGGCCAGGGATATGTGCTGACGGTGATGTGTTATGCCGCAGTATCGGGCGAACAAATCTGGAGTACGCCGGTCTTCGGTCAGTCAGGTGATGCGCCGAAGATTCACAAGAAGAACAGTCACGCGAGCCCGACGCCGATCCTTGAAGGCGATCGGATCTACACGCATTTCGGTCATCAGGGCATCGCGTGTCTGAATCGCGAAGGTGAGATTCTCTGGAAGAACGATTCTTTTGCGTATGCGCCGGTGCATGGCAATGGGGGTTCGCCGGCGCTGGTGGATGATCTGTTGATCTTTTCCTGCGATGCGGCAAAAGACCCGTACGTCCTTGCGATCGACAAGAACACCGGCAAGCCGCGTTGGAAAACCCCGCGCGACACCACACCCAAAAGAGCCTTCAGCTTCTGCACGCCGCTGGTGATCGAAGTGGCTGGTCAGACGCAGGTGATTTTGCCGGGATCGGATGCCGTATTTGCCTACGAACCCAAAACCGGCAAGGCGGTCTGGCGTGTGGATTATCCGGAGGGTTATTCGGTGGTGCCGCGTCCGGTGTATGCACACGGTTTGCTATTCGTCTGTTCCGGTTTCAACAAGCCGGTGCTGTATGCCATCGATCCGAGCGGGGCGAAAGGCAATGTGACGCAAACGCACGTGCGCTGGAAGAAAGACAAGGGCGTGCCGCATACGCCGAGTCTTCTGGTGGTGGGTGATGAAGTGTACATGGTGGCCGACAGCGGCATCGCCTCATGCATGGATGCGAAAACCGGCGAAGAACATTGGAAGCAGCGGCTCGGCGGTAATTATTCGGCTTCACCGCTGTTTGCTGACGGGCGGATTTATTTTCAGAACGAAGAAGGCGAAGCCGTGGTGATCGAGGCCGGAAAAACCTTCAAGGAAGTGTCGCGCAACGATCTGGGTGAGCGGGCGCTGGCTTCGTATGCCGTCTCCGACGGCGCTATTTATTTGCGTACGGACAAAGCGCTGTATCGCATTGCCAATCCATGAGCATGCCGAAAGGGTCGAAGGGGAGTAGGCGACGACCGTGGGTTCGCACGGATGGCAAGCGTTACTGCGTGGGCGAAAGGGTTTCAGTGATTCGTTCGAATAAAAGCAGTGGCGAAACATTGTTCTCATATTCGCCGTCTTTGCCGAGTTTTCGGCCGTTGCCGTTGCTTCCGCCGTTGGTGGCGGCCACGGCAAATCGCTTGCCGTCCGGGTGCATCGCCAAGGCATGCGCGTTGAGCATTTTGCGGCCCAAGTCACCTGGGTATGAGATTGTTGCAAGTGACATGGAATCCTTTCCTTTATTTGATGATGTAGTGTGGGGAGTTATCTTTCTGTAACGCGTCCAGCTGCTTTTCCAGTTCTTCAAGTTTACGTTGAGTACGTTCAAGTAAGGCACTCTGAATATCAAATTCTTCGCGGCTAACCATATTCATTTCACGCAGGGTGCTTTCTAACAGTGCTTTAAGGTTGTTGTCGAGATCACCCTTTAGCGTTTTGAAGCTGTCGGGGAGGCTCTGGCTTAGTTTATCTGCGAGCTTGTGTATGTTTTCTGTATCTATCATGGCCAATGTGAAAATCTGCAATAGGAGATGGAAGTGTACAATATTTTCCATGCACCTGCTTTGTGCATGGGATCGTATGCGCTATTTTGGTGCAAAGTGTCTATTCTGGATCATGCATAGCCCTCCTTATACATGTGTTTTAGTCGAGGTTAGCACAGTCTCATTGATAAATAACTGATAAATATGAAATTTTGTTAATTGGCACATCTGCTGCAATGTATGTTGCCACTGTAACGAGCAAGATAGTTTTAAACATTTTGAACGCCAGGGGGTAAATGAGTGTATGACCAAACGAAGTATGCAATTAACCGGTAAATATTCCGTAAGGGCATAGTTGTTTAAACCAGTTAGAGCATTCAAAACCCGTCTAATGGAACGTAAGAAGTGTTTTGATGACTCGTAGGATGAACGTTATCAATTTTTGATAGCGATTTTTTTAAGAGCAAATCAAACCGAAGTAGATTTGTAAACAAGGTGATTAATATGAAATTAATTTCTGCAATTATTAAGCCCTTTAAGCTGGACGATGTGCGTGAAGCATTATCTGAAATTGGCGTACAGGGTATTACCGTGACTGAAGTGAAAGGCTTTGGTCGACAAAAAGGGCACACAGAACTTTATCGTGGTGCTGAGTATGTTGTTGATTTCCTGCCCAAGGTAAAACTTGAAGTAGCAGTTGATGACAGCATTGTTGAGCAGGTTATTGAGACTGTTCGTAACGCGGCGAACACTGGCAAAATAGGTGATGGCAAAATCTTTGTTTATCCTGTTGAGCAAGTTATTCGTATTCGTACCGGCGAAAGCGGTACAGAAGCGCTTTAAACAGAATAAAGAGGGTATGTAAGTGGAAAATCAAATTTTCGAACTACAGTATGCGATGGACACCTTTTACTTTCCTGGTGTGTGGCGCATTAGTAATGTGGATGGCCGCTGGTTTCGCAATGTTGGAAGCTGGTCTGGTTCGTTCTAAAAACACAACTGAAATTTTAACCAAGAACGTTGCGCTGTTTGCGATTTCTTGCATCATGTATATGGTGTCTGGTTATGCCATTATGTATGGCGGTAGCTACTTCCTGTCAGGTATAGCGGGTGGTGAATCACTGGTAACTGACGCACTTGCGGCTTCTGCTGAAGAAGGTTTTGGCGGTGGTTCAGTTTACGCTGATGCATCTGACTTCTTCTTCCAGGTAGTATTCGTTGCAACAGCAATGTCTGTAGTATCGGGTGCGGTTGCTGAGCGTATGAAGCTGTGGGCATTTATGGCATTCGCAGTTGTAATGACGGGTTTCATCTATCCAATGGAAGGTGCTGGACCTGGAACGGCGATGACGTATTTGGTATGTACAACCTTGGCGACCTTGGTTTCTCTGACTTTGCGGGTTCAGGTATCGTACACATGGCGGGTGCTGCTGCAGCATTAGCAGGTGTTCTTTTACTGGGTGCACGTAAGGGTAAATATGGCCCTAACGGTCAGATCAACCCAATTCCAGGTGCTAATCTTCCATTAGCGACACTGGGTACATTCATTCTGTGGATGGGCTGGTTCGGTTTCAACGGCGGTTCAGTTCTTAAGCTGGGTGACATCGCAAGTGCAAACGCAGTTGCCGTGGTATTCCTGAACACTAATACAGCAGCAGCTGGTGGTGCAATTGCAGCAGTTATTACAGCTCGCTTACTGTTTGGTAAGGCTGATTTAACTATGCTGTTAAATGGTGCCTTAGCTGGTCTGGTAGCAATCACTGCTGAACCTTCAACACCTACAGCATTACAGGCAACTATCTTTGGTGCAATTGGTGGTGTTCTGGTTGTATTCAGCATCATTATGCTTGATAAACTGAAAATTGATGATCCCGTCGGTGCTATTTCAGTTCATGGTGTAGTTGGTTTACTGGGTCTTCTATTAGTACCTGTAACTAACTCTGGTGTGAGCTTCTCTGGACAAATCATTGGTGCAATAACTATCTTTGTATGGGTATTTGTAACAAGTCTGATTGTTTGGGGTATTCTGAAAGCAGTAATGGGTATTCGTGTAAGCGAAGAGGATGAATATGAAGGAATGGACCTTGTAGATTGTGGTATGGAAGCCTACCCAGAATTTACTTCCAAGTAGGACTTGGAGTAAATACCAGTAGCTTAGACTCCTGCTGGTTTGTGTGGTCGAGGCCGGTGCATTGCACCGGCCTTTTTTGTGGATGAGGATGAATCAGTAAAGGGTTTCTGCTAAGGTAATTGATAATAGAAAAACAGGAAGTGACTATGCATAGGATAATCATTATCTTACTTGTGCTACTACATGCACAGCTGGCTTCAGCTGAGATTTTTAAGTGGGTTGATGCAGATGGTAATACGCATTATGGGGACATGCCCGGTAATCAAGCACAGACATTAGATGTTGATACCAGCAGAAAAGGACATATAAATACAGGTGAATCGCGTGAAGAAAAGCGTCAGAAGTTGCTGGATGCGATCTCTGAAGATCGTGTGCGTGAGAGTGAAGAAAAAGATAAACGGCTGGCGAAACAGAAAAAAGCTGAGCTTAAATGTGCATGGGCAACAGATAAGTTGAAACGCTACGAAAGGGCAAGTTATCTATATGATCTCGATAAGGA
>CALOAZ010000181.1:0-4841 GCA_942491355.1 uncultured Phycisphaeraceae bacterium | reverse complement strand
AGGACCATACGGCCACTGTTGCGCAAGAGCCGCCTCGATGGACACAGGCTCTTTAAGTTTCACTTCGGGCAATGACTCATCCCGAGGATCCGGCGCCCCCATGGCCACCCATTGCTCCAGAATCTTGATCTGATCGGACGCCAATACACCCGAGGGCGGCATCTCAAGCGTGTCATTCTTGTAACGCACCGCACGAATCAGCACGCTGGCATTGAGATCACCCGGCGTGATCGCAGGCCCGCGATCACCGCCTTTTTCCCAACCCGAACGTCGATCCAGATATAGTTTGCCGCGCAATTTTTCCGCTTGCGATGAATGACACTTGTAACAGTGATTGACCAGGATCGGCCGCACTTTGGATTCAAAAAACGCAATTGATTTCGGATCGTCCTTTGCAAAAGCCGACACCGCCAACACACAGATTATCGTCATGCTCATGCGCATTTACGGCTTCCCTGCTTCATACATCTGACGTACCTGCTCTGCAGTCATAGCGCGACTAAAAACAAGAAATTCATCCAGACGGCCGTTCAGATTGCGCACATGATGCGCCTCAGCGCCAATCGGATGACTCCAATTGCCGATTTCAGCATCGCCGATCGTGATCGCAACCGGATTCCGAATGGCCTTGGATCCAATCAACGCGCCATTGAGATAATGATCCACGCGGCCGGCCGGTCGGTCATAAACCGTCACCAGGTGAAGCCACTGGCCCAAGTGTTCTGCCCCCATGACACGTGGCGAAAAATGATTTCCGGGTCCGGCCACGCCGAGAATGACTTCGCCATCCCAGCTCACCTGCCAATGCGGTTCGCCGAGATCAAAACCGTCTGTCAGCAGCAGCGAACTGAGCCAGCGATCAAATCCATCGAATCGCACCCAGGTCGCAAACGTGATGGCGTCATAAGTTCCAGGCACACGCAGCCGCACACGATCACCAGCGCTTGAATCTGGGCCGCCCCTTTACCCGGCCAGCGCGCCCTTCGGCCCAGGGTGGCACCGACAATCGCCCCATCCAGTGCCGATCCGGCCGACGACCGATTGATCAGGCGCCGCGCCCAGGATTCGCCGCCTTCAAAGTCATACGCAAAGATCAAAGAGGGATCGGCCAACACGCGCTGACGATGCGCCTCCCACCGGGCCACGCGCGAGGCTTGACCGGCATCCGTGCGTTGTGCCAGCACAGCAGGTCCTGCAAAAACATCGGGCATGTTCGCAATCGTTTCCATGCCGTGTTTGAACAGGCGCACGGCGCCACCGGTCATCAATTCCTTCGGCGCATCAGCATGTTCAAGGCGCACTTTGCCATCAAAGACATGCACCTCCGAATCACCATCCGCCCCCACCGACAGGCCGAATTCCGTCCCGAGATCCACCACACGCCCGCGCGGCGTGCGCACAGTGAACCCTTGCGCCGCAGGCGGCACATTGGCCCGCACACGTCCGCGATGACAAATCACTTGATCCGAGGCCACCAGTTCGAGATCGGCCGGGCCTTCGATCACCACCGTCGCGCCGCTGAAAAACTCGACCTGCACCAGACCCGCCTTCAATTCAAGACGTGAACCGGCAGGCAACGTTCGGTCCACAAGCATCGGCTCATGCTGCCACAAAACATCCACCGTACGACTCAACAACGCCACACCCGGCGCCGCCGTGAGATTAGGGCCTGATGACGACCTCGATGGCAGTCCGATCCAACCCCAAATCGAAATCATGCCGATAATCATCGCCGCCACGGCCCAGCGCCAAAGACTGCGCCGACCCGCTTCCACCGCGGCGTCCGATGCACTGCCATGCGCGTGCAAATGCAACGCGGCTGAATCATGTGCATGCTTGAGATAAAGGTGTCGCGCCTCAGGATGATCGCGTAACAAAGTTTCGAGTTCCGCCATGCCCGCGGCATCCAGCAGACCTTCCTGCTGCGCCGTCGCGAGTCGATGTATTTGTTCAAACAGGTGATCGAGTTTCATACCGAAACGCCTTCGCCCTGCTGCTCAACACAGTCATGCAACGTCTTTCGAATGCGAGCCAACGATTTGTAAGTGGCCGCCTCGGATTTCCCGATCTGCCGGGCCGCATCTCGAATCTTTTGCCCGCCGGCATAACAGAGATCCACCAGTCGACGCGCCGACGGATTCAATTTCTCCAGACAGATGCCAAGCGACGCCTGACGACGATCGAGCTCGTCGGCCATCACGTACATTTCGGCCGCGAGCAAATCCACCACATCCTGATTGAACTGGATCTTCTCGCGCCGCTTGCGCGTGCGCTGCGCCAGAATCATGTAGTGCGCGATCGTGCGCGCCCACGGCATGAACGACCGCGTGACGTCGTAATCGGCCCGCTGCTCCCAGAGACGCGTGTTGGTCTCTTGCAGCACTTCTTCGGCGTCGGCCCAGTCACCCACCAGCGCAAAGACGAACGCCAGCAGATCGCCCTGATGCCGGGTGAGCCGCTGCACAAAATCGTCTGTACCGGTCGGTTCCTGCTCTGCCACACGCACTCCGATCCGCGATCGCTCCTGATCGCCTCAACACTTTTAAGCACACGCCGACGAAATTGGACATTCCCCCACCGGGCACATGCGTACATTATTGGAGGCAATAGACTTACAAATCCATGATCCGGGAGTTGCCCCGCCAGAGCCACTCCGCTTAATCACCGATCTGATTCTGACGTGCCTGGGTTTTTAGTACCAGTTTGAATGAGAGTGGTGTTGATCATTATACCTTCACCGCTGTGATCCCGGAGGCGTACTCGCCGCAGGGATTACAGCTTGCTGAGAATGCAGCCGGGGTCGTGTACTCCAGCGAACTGTGTGGGCGATGATGGTTGTAATCCATCCGCCAGCGATCGACGACGTATCGAGCCTCGGTAAAAGATAAAAGACACCCACCTATTTCCAAAACCAGCTTAACCCACACCCCGGCATTCACCGCACTGCTGAGCCAAAAAAAAGATAGGTGGGTGTCTTTTACCTGAAGCCTCTTTACCTGAAGCCATCCAGTATCTAAAAATGCCACACGCCAATGTGCGGGCTTTTATTCGCCATCTCCCAGCAGGCTCACCATCAACACGAAGAACGATAGCACCAGCGAGAACAGCGGGATCTGCAGCGCCGCGGGCATGGCATAGATGAAGGCCGTGCCGGGAATCCACACCATCCACATCGCCACCTGAACGGCTGGCATGTGCAGCAGGAAGAATTCACGATCGAGCGAACGCCGGAACGATTGCCAGGCGAACCGGCTGTCTTTCCAGCGGTAGAGCAGCGCCATCGTGGGCGCTGACCAGAATGGGCAGTAGATGAACTGATCGGCGATCACTTTCTTCGTGATCGTCGCCACGTCGGCCGCTTCGCCGAACCAGACTGCCTGCATCCGGTAGAGAAAGTCGACCTCCACGCCCTTCCACAACCACAACAGCACGAAGAACAGACCGTGCGACACCCATTGAGCCCGTGGGATTTTTCCCGTCGAGACCAGCCAGACGAAAGGGACCATACCACCGAAAAACGCCGTCGTGAGGGCGGAATATAGATAGCCGTAGCGGGATTTCAGATTTCCCACTTCGTCGTACAACGGTTTGGCCGAGGGGAAAAAGTAATACGCCCCCACCACGACCAGCGCCAGCACCCACAGCGCCAGCCCCGGCACCAGATTGGCGCGGACCGATTGAAAGCACAGAGCCAAAAGACGCCGCATCATCGCGGAAACCATAAGCTCAGTTTCAACTGGAAGCCAGATTAAATCAGAACACGACCGCTCACCGAGGGATTTGCGACAGAGGCAGGCGCAAACTTGCCGCCGAACCTCTATCAGCGATCGACGTTGTAATACACCGATCGCATGCGTTCCCAATCAGCGCTGCCGGGATCGCTCAAAAAGAATGCACTGAAGGAAGCCGCCTCAGCCGACACCAGAGGCTTGAGCGTATCGGGATCCTCCCAAAGCCACTGTTCGGCATGACCATCGGCAAAACCGAGATTGTTGGTGTCGCCGTTTTTGTGCCAGGGCACCACGTAATCCACCCATTGGTAATTATTCAGAAACATCACCCACGACCCATTGTTATATGAACCGCGATAGTCCCATTCTTCCATGAACACCAATTGCTGTGCGGGATTTCGGATCATTGAAAAGAACGGAATCGGCTGAGCACCAAAGGCTTCACCATTCATCGTGCCGATGATGCTGTACGTGCGCAGGTTCGGCTTGGGATCGGTCGGGCATTTATACAGTTCCAAAGAATTGAGATACGGATACAACTTCCCGTCTTTGGTCGCTTGATCCGTATTGCCGGGCTTTACCCAATCCCATGAATTCGCCGTATGCCCACCCACCAGCCGGCGGCGATGATCAATCTGATAGGACACCCAGCCGAGAGACAACTGCTTCATGTTCGCCAAGCAACGTGTGTGCCTAGAACTCTCGCGAATCGCCGGTGAGTAGACCGCAATCAACGTGAAAATGATCATCATGATCGTGATGGTGGTCATGACCTCCACCAGCGTCAGACCGGCTTCTCGATTCACTCGATTCGAAACGGCATTCATCGCATGATCTCCCTGCATCAGAGTGCTTCGTTTATTCAGGCGCAATGGTCGGTGCCGGCCGGCCGGCTTCGTAAAGCTGACGTACCGCATCTGCATCCAATGGACGGTCATAAATCAACAATTCGCCCACGCGCCCTTGCAGCGTGCGATTGCCGTGACTCCATCCACCGATACGGGCGGGACCGATCGTCAGCGGCAGATACGTCCGCATCGCTTCGGAACCCACGGAATGACCATTCAGATAATGTGTCACACGCGCGTTTCAGCGTCATACACCGTGGCC
>CALOAZ010000180.1:0-6623 GCA_942491355.1 uncultured Phycisphaeraceae bacterium | reverse complement strand
CGTAGCGCAGTCGTCATCCTCACCAACCTGCGCGGCGAAGACACCGACGAACTGATCCCCGCCATCGGCCTGTTGCACATTCGCGCCCATGCAGTCCTTGTTGCTTCCATCCGCGAGCGCAGTGTCGAACAATGCCTTCAAGCCGAACCCGACACGCTTGAAGCCGCACTGACGTGGCATGCTGCGGTGGGATACCGTGCATCACGTGACGAAACATTCCTCAGACTTCAGGCCCGCGGCGTGCATGTGGTCGATGCACAAGCCACGGATCTGCCCGTCGAACTGGCCAATGCCTACGACCGACTCAAAAAAGCCGGCCTGATGTAGTGCCGTGTTTCGGAAGTCCGCATCTCTGCCATGCGCTATGCTCACTTCATGGCCGGTCTGCAGACCTCCGAAATCCTCGCTTGCCCGAAACGCCAGCACCCTGATACCCGCTCGTCGCGACAAAATTTGTCCAATCCGGCGACGATCGGGCGTATGCCGGAAACGAAATCTGCCGGAGCCACCGTGTGATGCGCACCAAGTTGTTGTCCTGCCTCGTCTTTGCTCTCGCAACGGCCGCTCTGTACGCAGATGAACCGATTAAATTCACCCTGCAGGCTGTCGCCGGGATGCAGTTTGATCAACCCCGGCTTGCCGTGAAACCCGGTGCCCGCGTGGCCCTCACGCTCACCAATACCGACAACATGCTGCACAACCTGGTGGTGACCCAACCCGCCAAGCGCATGGATGTGGTCATGGCCGCCATTCAACTCGGAGCACGCGGTCCGGAACTGCACTACGTGCCGCCCATCGACGACGTCATTACATCGACGCGCATGCTCGGCCCGGGTGAATCGCAGACCATCACCTTCGATGCGCCGAAACAAGCGGGCGTGTATCCCTACGTCTGCACATTTCCAGGCCACGGCTTTTTGATGTTCGGCGCTTTGTATGTGGGCACCGAAATGCCGCCGCTGGCAGATGATCCGCACGTGCCGAAAATTAGCGCAGCCACCATCGCGCCCGTGAATACGCGCCTTCCCGCTGTCAGTCGAACGCTGCTGCGCGATGCGAGCCCCGCCGCCATTGCCGTCGGACTCCCCGGTGGACTTTCCTACTGCTGGGATGCAGGCGTTTGTCGTCTGCGCTATGCCTGGTCGGGCGGCTTCGTCGACAACACGCCGCAGTGGAGCGGCGCCGGCACCGACTTCGCCACGCCGATCGGCCGCATTGGGTACCGCGCTTCAATCGGTATGCCGATCCATATCACCGATCACGATCCTGCACCGCAATTCCTCGGCTACCGATTGATCGATCGCCATCCCGAATTCGAATACCGGATCAGCGCGCGGTGACCGTGCGCGAGAACTGATCCAGGCGCAGGCCGATGGCACAAGCTTCACGCGCATTTTTCATTTTGAAGGCATCACGACTCCCATCATCATGAATGTCGATCCGGACGATGGCGCCGATGTGACCTCTGACGTCGGATCATTCCACGAAGAACGTCTCGTGCTGCCGGCCAACACACCGTCAGTCACCCTCACGATGCAGCTACGGCTTAATCATGCACCCATTGCCTACTGGTCGTTCAATGACTTCACGGTGGGCCAAGTGCTGGTGCCGGGCGTGGTGGGTCGCGCCGAGCGATTCGACCAGCAGAAAAAAGGTAAAGAGCCGATGCAGATCAAGACCGATCTGAACAGCGGCCATTTTTTGCGCGGCGCCACGTTCGCGGCCTGGATCAAACCCGACAAGGCCGGTGCGAAAAAGCGCACGGTGTTCAGTCTCGGTGACGAAATCGCCATCGGATACGACGCCGGTCGTACCGGCGTCTTCGGAACGCCAGCCATGGCACCCGTGGAGTCGCCTGCCGATTGGCATCATCTGACTGTCACGCTCATGGGTAACACCGCACAGGTCTTTCTCGACGGCAAACCTGCAGGCAAAAACCGAAGTCGCCACACCGGCACACCGTCTTCCATTGGTAATCGGGTCGCGCCAGGGTTCAGATCCATACTTGGGCGCGATAGATGAAGTGCGCGTGTATGCACGCGTACTCAGCGATGAACAGATTGCTCAACTCGTGCGCCGCGACCGGGAGACTCAGCCATGAAACGCATGATCGGCCTGATGCTGTTGTGGGCGTGCCCGGTCTTCGCCGCCGAGGTCGACCTGTCGCGCTATTACAAAATTGAAAACATTCCGATGCCGCCCGGATTGTCGGCTGAAAACGGCGGCGTGGCCTTCACCCCTTCAGGCAAACTGGTCACCTGCTGGCATCACGGCGAAGTGTATCTCCACAATCCTGCCACCGGCACATGGACGCTCTACGCCGAAGGGCTTCAGAATCCGCTGGGCGTTCTGGCCCGATCCGAGACTGAAATTCTCGTCCTTCAACAGAGCGAACTGACGGCAACACGCGCGATACCGACGGCGACGGCGTCGCCGATCACTACCGCACGCTGCACGACGGTTTCGGCATGACCGGCAATTACCACGAATTCAGCTTCGGACCCGCAGCCGATGCGCAGGGCAATCTGTATATCGCTCACGGCCTGGCCTCCGGCGGCGGCGGCGCAGGCTATCGGTACGAGTTGCGCGGACAATTCAATCCGACCAGCAGCTCCGGCTCGAAATTTGCGTGCGTGCCCTGGCGTGGATGGGTCTGCAAAATTGCGCCCGACGGTACCATGACGCCTTTCGCCAGCGGATTGCGCGAACCCAACGGCATCGGCTTTGACCTGAAAGGCAATCTCTGGGTGGCCGACAACCAGGGTGACTGGGTCGGCACCAGCAAGCTGCATCACATCCGCGCCGGACATTTCTACGGACATCCCTCCTCACTCGCCTGGCGCGATGACCTGAAACTCACGGAAGATCCGATCACACTGCCGGTCGAAAAACTCGATGCGATGCGCACCCGCGCCGCGGTGCTGCTGCCGCACGGCATTCTGGCCAACTCTCCCACGCAACCGTTGTGCGACGATACGGGCGGCCAGTTCGGACCTTTCGCCGGCCAGTTGCTGATCGGTGAAATGAATGCGCCGCGTCTGATTCGCGTGATGCTCGATGAAGTCGAGGGTGAATACCAAGGCGCCTGCACCTCCTTCTACGAAGGCGCTGGTCTGCACATGGGCAACAATCGCATGGCCTTTGCGCCCGACGGATCACTCTGGGTCGGCCAGACACAGCGCAAAGGCAAGTGGGTGGGCGATTCAGGCATGCAGCGCCTGACGTGGACCGGCGTGGTGCCGCCGGCCATCAAGTCAATCCGATTAACACCCACCGGATTCAATGTGCAGTTCACCCGGCCCATGCAACTGAAAGAGGCCACCTGTTCCGTACGCCGCTTTCGTTATGCCTATCACGCGAAATACGGCTCGGATCAGTTCGACAAAGCTTCGGTCAATGTCACCGCCATGAAACTGAGCGCCGATCGACTCAGTGCTTCAATCGCGCTGGCTGAACTCAAACCCGGCTTCGTGCATGAAATCACACTCGAAGGCGCAACGGATGACGATGGCCACCTGATGCTTTCACCCACGCTGTACTACACGCTCAACCGATTGCGCCGGCCATGATGCATCGCCATCTCCTGACCTTCACACTCGGAATTAGTTTCATACTGACAGCCTGCGCTCCGGTGATGCAATCGCCTGCCCCAGATCGCTGGTTGATACGCCAGATCGGCCTTTCAGTACAAAGCCGTGCCATTGAATGCCTGGAAGCCGGGACAGGCTCCACCACCGTGCTGTTCATCGCGAGCATTCACGGCTCGGAACCCGCCGGCACACCTCTGTTGGCTCAATTGCGCGATCACCTGAATGCGAATCCAGTATTGATGCGCCATCATCGCATCATCCTGATTCCGATCGCCAATCCCGACGGCCATGCGCAGCGCATGCGCTTCAACACGCGCAAAGTCGACTTGAATCGTAACTTTCCGGCCGACAATCGCCGGGATCGCAAACGCTTTGGCCTTGAACCGCTCAGTGAGCCGGAGTCGCGCGCGTTGCACGATCTGATTCTGACTGAAAAACCGGCGAGCATCGTGTCGATTCACCAGCCCATCCAATGCATTGATTACGACGGCCCGGCCGTCGAACTGGCTCAACGCATGAGCGGCGCCTGCGGACTGCCTGTCAAAAAACTCGGCGCTCAACCCGGATCACTCGGCGCATGGGCGGGCGTCGATCTGGGTTTGTCGGTGATCACCTTCGAGTTGCCGCCCCATGCCGAACACGAGCCGGGGCCCGTCCTTTGGGATCGGTACGGCGCGGCCCTCCTCGAAGCCCTCCGATAATCGCCGCTTCTGGCCTGAAACACGGCAATCTGCTAGCCTGCCCCCCCGCCGTGTGCCTCAATCGCACGGCCCAAGGGAGCAGGACCATCATGACCACCGATATCGAAACGCTGCCATTCCGTGTCACCGGCGATGTGCAGGAAATTCTGGCCGCCTGTCCGGGCTTTGTGCTCGCCCAGAGCTGGAAGCACCTGGCAGACATGTCTGTCGCCGATGTGGACGCCACCGGCTGGGCCGATGTGGCCTATGACATTCCCGGCAAGGGAAAAATCGTCGAAGCCCGCGTCTGCCGCACACGCAATGCCATTGCCGCCAACTACACCGATGCCTACATGCGCCGTCGCGATCCCGATGCCACCGTGATCGGCGATGCCTGGCCGACCGATAAAAAAAGCTACAACGATCTTTTCAACCGCGACTTCCAGACCACGCGCCAGGAAACCTTCGACTGGCTCAAGACGCAAAAACTCTGCGTGCTGCCGTTCTATGCCGGTGATCGCACCCACGGCCTGCCCGCTCTGGTGATCGCCCCGGCCAATGCTGGATTCTTCGCACTGGGCCTGGCCATGCTTCAGGGCATGATCACGCCGGATGAAATTTCGCCCGATTACACACCGCGCGCCGTCATCTACGTCGCACCGCCCTTCCGTCACACGCACTTTGAAGGCAAGCAGGTGGTGGTGCATCACCGCACCGACGAAATTCACGAACTGTTCAGCTACAACCTGTATCCGGGACCAAGCGCCAAAAAAGGCGTGTACGGTGTGCTGATTCAGCTCGGCGAACGCGAAGGCTGGGTCACCGCCCACTGCTCCACCGTGCAGGCGGTCACCCCGTATGACAACATCGTCACCGTCATGCACGAAGGCGCTTCGGGCGGCGGCAAGAGTGAAATGCTCGAACACGCGCACCGCGAACGCGATGGTCGACTGCTGCTCGGTGTAAACACCGTCGATGGCGACACGCGCCACCTATCGCTGCCGCGCACGTGCGAACTGCATCCGGTCACCGACGACATGGCACTGTGTCTGCCCGAACATCAGACCGGCAACGGCAAACTCACGGTCTGTGATGCCGAAGATTCGTGGTTCGTCCGCGTGAACCACATCACCGAGTACGGCACCGATCCGCATCTGGAAAAACTGACCATCCAGCCGCCCGAACCACTGCTGACACTCAATATCGAAGCGCATCCCGGCGCCACCACGTTGATCTGGGAACACATCGAAGATTCGCCGGGCGAGCCTTGTCCGAATCCGCGTGTCATCGTGCCACGCCACTGCGTGCCGGATGTGGTCGACGGTCCGGTCACGGTCGACATCCGCAGCTTCGGCGTCCGCACACCGCCCTGCACCAAAGACAAGCCGACCTACGGCATCTTCGGCCTGCTTCAGATTCTGCCCCCGTCGCTGGCATGGCTCTGGCGACTGGTTGCCCCGCGCGGCCACGGCAATCCGTCGATCGTCGACGATACCGGTGGCCTGGTCTCCGAAGGTGTGGGGTCGTACTGGCCCTTCGCCACTGGTCGACGTGTCGATCAGGCCAACCGCAGCTCGAACAGATGCAGCGCACGACCACAACACAAAACCTTTCGTGCTGATTCCCAATCAGCATGTCGACGCGTGGTCGACCGGCTTCATGCCGCAATGGGTGGTGACCGCGAATTACCAAGGCGGGACGCGGTCTGGCTAAGTTACGCCCCGAACAGATCATTCCCGGCTCGCTGCTCACTGCTGGGTTATGCGCCTAAGCAGATCGTGGTGGAAGGCACACCTATTCCGCCGTACTTCCTACGGGTCGAATTGCAGAACGACGTGGGCACCCGAAGCCCTGACGCCGGCGCAGCAACAGCGGGCCTTCTTCAAGAAACAGCTCGAAAAATATCTGGTCCCCGATCTCCAGCCGCTCAGACGCAGCATCATCTGAGGCTGTATCGAAGGCGAACAGCCGACAGTGGCGGTCAATGCTGGCGACCGACTTCGGTAGCAACATTTTGACGCTCGTCAAAGCGGGCGGGCTGCTACAGGCCGCGCTCAACAGTGCGAAACCAATTCCCAGCCGTCGTGATCGCCCAGTCGTTCAGACCGGCCTGAATCCAACCGCAAAATCTCAAGCAGTTCTGGATGATTCAGGCTCGCAGCAACAACCAGACAATGAATAAGGCTGCGCATCTTTCCACTGTCGTTTTTCCCTTCGCCCCTCATCCAGCGCTTCCAGCCAGTCCGAGTTTGCCAAGGCTCGGTGTAGATCGACCTTGAGCAAGACGGCCCGAGCTTCATCATGTTGATACGGGCATCTGGGCAGCAACGCATGGTTGTAGCGGATGCGCACG
>CALOAZ010000179.1:0-7656 GCA_942491355.1 uncultured Phycisphaeraceae bacterium | reverse complement strand
TGAAGACGTGCATCGGGCATGGCATCAAATGGCCGAGAAAGTCAGTCGAAGCGCGTAACCAAGTGATGTCGCTGACCAGAGCGCAGCCGTCGAACAAGCGCAGAGAACTCAAGCCGACGTGAGCATCTTCCAAAGCGGCGCCAGCGGTGAAGTTTTCGAAGCCCTCGCCAAGGTGATAGAGCAGTCGGACCCGCCGGCCTTCGCGCCGGGCCTCATCAAGGAGGGGTTCGAGAACCTGCTCGTAGTCCTCGCGTGTCACCTTTCCCGTCGCTCGCACGCCCTCGAGACCGGTGGGTAGTGTTTTGATCCGCTCGAGCATGGATCGGTCTCCATATGAGTTGAGGCCGGACCTCAGTTTTGCTTGGCCATTTTCTTGGGTTCGGGCGCGGAGCTCTTCTGGCTGAAGGTAAAGCTCTGGCCTTCGAGGCCCACGGTGATGGTGTCGCCGGGCACAAAGTCACCGCCGAGCAAGCGCGACGCCAGCGGGTTTTCGATGCGTTGCTGGATCACACGCTTGAGCGGCCGCGCACCGTAGGTCGGGTCGTAGCCTTCTTCGGCGATGCGATCTTTCACAGCGTCGCTGAGCGTGAGGCCCATGTCGCGATCGGCCAGGCGCGTCTTGAGATGGTGCAACTGGATATCGACGATGTTGCGAATCTGCTCTTTGGTGAGCTGGTGAAAGATGATGGTTTCGTCGATGCGGTTGAGCAGTTCCGGTCGGAAGTGCTGCTTGAGTTCGCCGCGCACGCGGGCTTCGATTTCGAAATCTTCAGCGCCGGTTTCGGTCAGCGCCTGGATGTGATGCGAACCGATGTTACTAGTCATCACGATGATGGTATTCTGAAAGTCCACCACGCGGCCGTGCCCGTCGGTGAGTCGGCCGTCATCCAGCACCTGAAGCAACACGTTGAACACTTCGCGATGGGCTTTCTCGATCTCGTCGAAGAGAACCACCCTGTAGGGCCGGCGATGCACCGCTTCGGTGAGCCGACCGCCTTCCTCGTAGCCCACGTACCCCGGCGGAGCACCGATCAGGCGAGCCACCGAGTGCTGTTCCATGAATTCGCTCATGTCGAGACGGACCATGGCTTCTTCGGTGTCGAACAGAAATGAAGCCAGCGTTTTGCACAGTTCGGTTTTGCCCACGCCGGTGGGCCCAGGAAAAGAAAATGAACCGATCGGTCGGCGCGGATCGCCCAAGCCGCTGCGCGAACGCCGTACCGCGTCGGAGACTGCGCGAACGGCATCGTCCTGGCCGACCACGCGATGGGCAAGACGTCCTCCATGCGGAGGAGTTTTGCTTTTTCGCTTTCGAGCAATTTGGATACGGGGATGCCGGTCCATTTGGACAGACCACGTGCAACTTGCTCGGCCGTAACCTCTTCATGCACCAGTCCGCAGCCGTCACCTTTGTTGAAGCGGTCAGTTGGGCTTCGGCTTCGCTAACTGTTTGCGCAATTCGAGGTCTTTCAGGTTCGCCGTATTGAATGCGAGCTGCGGTTTCGAGATCGCCGCGGCGTTGGGCGTGTTCGAGCTCGATCTGTTTGGCATCGATTTGGTTCGCGAATACTCTTGCCGGCGTTGAGGGCATTGACTTCATTCGGATTCCCAGTTGGCGCGCATGTCCCTGTTGCGTTCGCCCAAGTCGGCGAGTTGTTTTTCGATGCGTTCGAGGTGCTGCCGCGAACCTTCGTCTTTTTCCTTTTTCAAAGCTTCGCGTTCGATTTCGAGCTGCATGATCTGCCGGCGCAGTTCGTCCAGTTCAGCGGGCATCGATTCGTTTTCGATGCTCAGGCGGCTCGGCGGCTTCATCGACGAGATCGATGGCTTTGTCCGGTAGAAACCGCGCGGTGATGTAGCGGTGCGAGAGCAGGGCGGCCTGTACCAGGGCGGCATCTTGGATGCGCACGCCGTGGTGTGCTTCGTAGCGGTTCTTGAGGCCGCGCGCAAATCGCGATGGTGTCTTCGACGCTCGGTTCGCCGACATGGATCGGCTGGAACCGGCGTTCGAGCGCTGCATCTTTTTCGATGTGCTGGCGATATTCATCGAGCGTGGTGGCACCGATGCAGCGCAGTTCGCCGCGGGCGAGCATGGGTTTGAGCAGGTTGCCGGCATCGGGTGATCCCTCGGTTTTGCCAAGGCCGACGACGGTGTGAAGCTCGTCGATGAACAAAATGATTTTGCCATCCGAACCGGTGACCTCTTTAAGCACGGCCTTGAGGCGTTCTTCAAATTCGCCGCGGTATTTCGCACCTGCGATCAGGGCGCCCATGTCGAGCGCGATCAGCTGCTTGTCGGTCAGCGAAGTCGGCACGTCGCCGTTGGCGATACGCAAAGCAAGACCTTCGACAATGGCGGTTTTACCCACGCCCGGTTCGCCGATCAGAACGGGATTATTCTTCGTGCGTCGTGAAAGCACCTGCATGGTGCGGCGGATTTCATCATCGCGCCCGATGACCGGATCGATTTTTCCTTGTCGGGCATGCTCGACAAGATCGCGTCCGTATTTGGTCAGAGCTTCGTATTGTTCTTCGGCACCGGGATCGGTGACGCGTTGTCCCTTGCGCATGGTGGTGATGGCATCGAGCAGATGTTTGCGATCGACGGCATTCACGGAGAGCACTTCGCGCGCTTCGGTTTTGACTTCGGCCAGTGCGAGCAGCAAATGCTCGGTACTCACGTACTGATCCTGCATCGACGTGGCTTCTTGTTTCGCCTTGCCGATGACTTCGCCCAAATCGCGCCCCATCGAAACGGAGCCTGCGCCGCTGACGGTGGGTTGTCGCTTGAGTTCGGATTCGGTGATCTGGGCCACGCGCGCCGGATCAGCACCGATGCGCTGCATCAGCGATCGTGCCACGCTGCCGCTTTCGGACAACAAGACATGCAGCAGGTGCAGCGCGCCGACCTGGGCATGGCCCATGGTCTGGGCAGACATCTGCGCGTTCTGCAGGGCTTCATTGGCTTTGGTGGTGAATTGATCCATCGAGCTCATAGGGGTAACTCCTCAAATATGGGGATCACGGTCTTCTGTAGATCATCATGGGCAAATATCGTGCGCGGTATCACGCAGAACGTGATTTGCTAACTCCCTTTTTTGCAGGTGGATAAAAAAACAGGCCGCTGAAAGCGGCCGGAAGGTTTCTGCCAGAATGGCATTTTTATCTGAACGAACGCCGTCATGGCGAATCAGCACTCAGCCTTCGTAACGGCTGGTGCGTCGTTCAGTCGCCATGAGATTGACCTCGGCGGCTTCTGCGGTCTGATCGATGAATTCCAGAATGCTCGGATCGGTATCCGAAAACGGATGATCAAAACGCAGCGAAAGATCCACGGTGCCCGCGACCAGTTTGGCGCGGATCTGTTCGACCAGGCGATGGGCTTCGGTCAGTGGAATACGTGGCAATGTACGCTGGTAAGCAGATTCGAAATCGATCACAGAAGGTTCAGCCATATCACGATCCGGATGTACTAGGCGAAGTGATTGTGTGTTGGATGAACTCGGTGAAACGTTGGACATGCACGCCATTCTAGGAACGTGTCGCGGCCTGTCCAACTACGGGTCAACCCGCCTGTCGGTAACTCAAAACGGACCTTGGTTACCGGTCAATTCACCACTTGAGCGGCGCGAGGAAATGAACCCAGAACCGTCAATTGCAGGCAGTGCGGGCGGGCGGCTTCGAGAGCCTGATGCACGGTGATTTCGTCGGTATGGCCTTCGCAATCGACAAAGAAGTAATACTCCCAGTTCACGCGCTGGCTGGGGCGCTTGTCGATGTGCGTCAGGTTCACACCGTGATCGCGAAAGGCATCGATCACAGCAGCCAGAGCGCCGGGTTTGTGGGCTGTGGTGAATAGCACCGCAGTTTTGTCATCGCCGGACGGGCGTGAGGATTGATTGCCGATCACGAAAAACCGTGTGATGTTATTCGGGTTATCCTCAATATCAGCGTGTAGCACGGGCAATTCGTAGATTTCTTCGGCCAGTTTTGAGCTGATGGCCGCAGCCGTGGGATCGCCGGCGGCTTTTTCAGCGGCTTTGGCGCTCGAAGTCATCGCAATGCGTTCGGCATGGCGCACGTGGTTGGCCAGCCATCGACGGCACTGATCAAAGACCTCTGGCCGCGAATAGATTTTTTCGACCGCCGCGTCATTTTCAGCGTGGCTGAGCAATTGATGATGAATCGGGATCAGAACCTCGGCACACACATGCGCTGAGGTCTGCAGAAAGCAGTCCAGGGTTTCATGAATACCGCCACCGATGGAATTTTCGATTGGGACGAGCCCCAGATCGGCCTTGCGTGATTCGATGGCGCGAAAAACTTCGGTAATGGATTCGACCGCTTGGTAATCGACACAGGCACCGAACTGACGCAGGGCTGCGAGGTGACTGAATGAACCTGCCGGGCCGAGATGCGAGATTTTGAGTTTGCGTTCAAGAGCGAATGACCCGCTCATCAGCTCGCGCCAGATGGCTTCGAGGCAGGTGTTGGGCAGGGGGCCTTCATTGGCGGCGCGAACCCGCTCCAGAACGCGCTGTTCGCGATCCGGGGCATAAATAGGCGTTTCGGTGGTACCGCTGCGTTTGATATCGCCGATCTCCACCACGCACTGGGCGCGTTCGTTGAGCAGGCGAACAATTTGTTCGTCGAGGCCGTCGATGCGCTGGCGCATCGCTTCGAGCTTGTCGGTGGCTTCGCTCATCGCGTCGTCCGGCCGTGGAGCTGCGGCTGTGGTAGACTTTTTCACGCGTCGCGGCTCCCTTTGAGGGGGTCATTGTAAGACCCCTCCGGGACCGGTCAAACTGCCGTGAAAGCGTGGGATATGGACGTTTACAGCATTCGATTGGGTGAAGGCGGCTACCTCCAGATGCCCTGGTGGTGGTTTGACGTGGTCTTGGTGTGGCTGGGCATCATGGGAATATGCCTTTGGGCCTTTGGTCGTTCGCTGTCACGGGGGATGTGTGTGGTCGGGGGAGTGGGGTTCGGTGGCGTCACCGCATGGCTGATCGTGCGATGCTGGATGCCTGATGCTCACGTGGCACCATGGGTGATGGGCATCGGCGTCATTTGCGGTGTGTTGGGCTTTGTACTCAGCCGTATGGTGATTGCCTCTGCGTTGGCTGTGGTGCTGGCATGGGCCTTCGGGCTGGGCTCCACATGGATTGCCGCCCCGGCTCAAGACACATTTGGTCCCGGTATGCATGACGCGTGGACGCAGGTGGCGAACACCGTCGAGATGTCTTCTCTTCAGGTGCAAGAAGCCCAGCAGGCCGGGCGCAAGCCGGATCTTGAGCAGATGCCGCGGATCGAACCCATTCTTGGTCACGCGGTGGGGCAGGCCAGTTCAGCCGCTGGGCGAACCATCACTTCTTCGGGATGGTTGGCGGCCATCCTGTTGGTAGGTTTGTCTCTTCTCGGCGCCGTGGTGGGTTTTCTCGCAGGGATTCAGCATCCGAAAGCGGCCGATACTCTGGTGACCGCCTTCTATGGATCGGCATTGATCCTCGCGGCGCTGGCCCGTGTGTTGTACGGGTTCGGGCCTGATTTTCTTTCAGCCCGATTGCCGCATAGCACCACGATGTGGTTTTTGTTTGTGAGTGTATTAGCGCTATGGGGTGTGGCGCTGCAAGGCTTCATCTGGCGTGGCGAATACAAGGATGATTCAGAGCAGAAGTCGACTTTGCGCAAACCGGTCCGCAAGCCTGTCATGGATGCAGAAGGCGATGAAGTCGATGATGATGAGCGTGCCGTCGGAGCTGAATCGGATGACGATTCGGAGGCTGAAGACGAAGATGAAGACGAAGATGAAGACGAAGATGAAGACGAAGAAGATGACGGCGACGGCCATCGACGCGCATAAAAAAACACCCGGTCCGCGGGGGGACCGGGTGTTTAAGGCGTTTCTCCCCTACGCCATCAGTGATCACATGGAAGTCGAAAGACGCGACATGCCTTTCTTGAGGCGTCCGTCGAGGAAGCCTGATTCAAGCGAGCGGCGGATTTTATCCAGCGCCTTATTTTGAATCTGGCGGACGCGCTCCTTGGTCAGGCCGACAATCTGGCCCACCTGCTCAAGGGTCAGCGGTGAGGGTTCGCCGCGTGTGGTTTCATCCTTGATCGCAAAGCGGTGATGGATCACGGCCTGTTCCACGTCGGTGAGTTCGGCGCGGTTGTCCTCCACGATGCGCATCACTTCGCGAGCACAATCGCCTTCGTGTTCGTCAAACTTGCGGCGCTGATAATCGCTGCGCTCCAGAGCCGGATCGAAATCGGTGGGGAACAGCTGGCGATACTGGCTGTGCTTGATGCCCGATCGGCTGAAGGCCTTGAGAATGGCGCGGCATGCATACGTTGAAAACTTGAAGCCGCGCGACACATTGAATTTGTCGATGGCTCGCAGCAGTGCCATGTTGCCTTCGCTGATCAGATCGGCGAAGTCCATGTCGGAATGACGCACGCGCTTGGCCATCGCCAGCACCAGCGCCAAGTTGGACTGCGCAATCTGATCGCGCAGCTGGCGCGAGAGTACGTACCACTTGAGCAGTTCTTTGGTCTGCGTTTTATTCGGCGCTTTGTTGCCGAGTTTTTTCTGCTGGCGCGATACGCGATAGCGGGCGTAGTTGAACTGCAGAAACAACGCTTGCTCTTGCGGGGCGTTCAACACGACATTGACCACGTTTTTGGCACCGCGGCTTGCACCCAGATCTTCCATCACCGGGTGATACCAACTGGTATTGGGTTCCGGGATTTCAGGAGCTTCTTCGAAAAGCTTCTTTTCGGCGTTGGACTTCGGGAAAGCATCGTCCGGCACGAAATCCATCGGATTGGCCAGAATCACTTCCAGCATTTCCTCCGGCGTGAGTTCGCGTTCGGGATCTTTTTCCTCGGTCACGGTGTTTTTGACGGCAGAAATCGACATGGCTTTGCTCCCAACCTCTCTAACGCATCATCGGAACCTTCATTCGCCCCCCGCGAAACCCGCTTCAGCCTTCCTGGCATCGGCGGGGGCTCCTCCTACTTCAATGACGCGTGAACCCTCCGTTTTTTCGAAAGTCAGGGGCCGATCAAGATGGGTTGGTGATCGGCCGGTCCAACTTCACTGTCTTAGTTGCCGGCGATACGCCGAAGTTGCACGCAGAGTCAAAAAAAACTTGAAAAATTTGCATTAAAAATCAAAGTTTAATGTAAATGGTTGTTTTTAATGACGTTGCGGCGTGACGCCTGCGCAGCCTGTCGGCTGGAATTTCTCTCTCCCACAGTGGATTTTCGCGCTCCAGCTCTATATATCGGCTGACGCGTCAAATCGGTTCACTTTGGAAATTTGATTTACGGGGGTCAGCGGCCGGTGCGGATGGGGTTGGGGCTGAGGTTGTCGTGGCCGGGGATGATCCAATCGGCGATCTCGATGGCTTCTTTAAAGCTTTCCTGGGCCTGTTCCAAGTCCCAGGCCCCCGCTAGAACCTGGCCGCGTTGCAGATGCTCCACGGTGGGGATGGCATCTGAGGCGATCAGAATGGTGTGTTGAGGCTGGCAGATCAGCAGTCCGCAGGTTCCAGGAGTAAATCCGGGCAGGGGGAACAGGTCGAGCCCTTCTGCAAAAGCGTCGGGGGCGGGTTCGAGGCGTTTGAGTAATTGGATCTCATGCTGCAGCAG
>CALOAZ010000178.1:0-9867 GCA_942491355.1 uncultured Phycisphaeraceae bacterium | reverse complement strand
TGCCGAAGTCCGCGAAGAGGATCTCAAGCGCGAAGCGATGAAGGTCGATATCTCGGCTCTGCTCGGCGGCGATATCTACGGCCAGTTGCGCGATCGCTCCTCCCGCGCCAAGGAACGCTTCAGCAAAGAACGCGATGACAAAGCCGCACTCAGTGAGCGCATGCGCTGCCTGAACAAAATGACGCAGGGCATGGACATTCCGATGGAAGTCCTCAAAAGCCTGCCAAGCCAGGATGAAATTCGCCAGAAGGCCGAAGCCGCCAAACGCCGCGCCCAAGAAGCCCTCAACGCACAGCCCGGACACTGATTTTCATGGTCGATGTTTCAGCCAATCTGATTCGGGAGTGCCTGACGTCATGATCATGCGCCTGGGCACACGCATCCTGAGTACGGTCGACACGCTGCCTGATGAAGTTCGCTTGGAACTTCGGCTACAAGGGCATGCGCTCGGTTCAGAAATTCAAGAAGCGACTCAAAAGCGGCGTGGTGTTTCCGCCGTTTTTGTATCTGTCGATCATCAACTCGTGCAACCTGCGGCTGCCAGGGTTGCTGGGTCGATGTGGCGGCCAAGCAGGAAAAGATCGACGCGGCGGCCATGCACCAGTTGATCGAGGAAGCCCAAGCCTACGGCAACAGCTTTTTCGGCATTCTCGGCGGCGAACCGTTCATGCACCCGATCTGCTCACGATATTCGGACGGCATCCGGACTGCTACTTCCAATTTTCACCAACGGCCAGTTCATCACCGACGAATCGCTCGCCGAACAATTGCGCCGACTGGGCAACGCCACGCCGTTGATCAGCATTGAAGGCACCGATGTGGTCACCGATGAACGTCGCGGCAAGAACGGTGTGCTCGAACAAAACGCTGCGCGGTCTCGAAGAACTGCCAATCGCAAACGGTGCTCACCGGTGTGGCCACCAGCGTGTGCCAGACCAACATCGAAGATCTGGTCAACGAAACATGGCTCGATCGTTTGATTGAAATGGGCGCACACTACGTATGGTTTCATACGTATCGACCGGTGGGTCCCGAATCCACACCCGAACTGGCGCTGAGCCCTGAGCAATTGATGCGCGTGCGCAAGTTCATCGTGGAGATGCGCTGCACGAAAGCCATCGGCATCGTCGACGCGTATTACGACGACAAGGGCCAGGCACTTTGCCCGGCGGCCACCGGCATCAGCCATCACATCGGTCCCGGCGGTCATGTCGAGCCTTGCCCGATCGTACAATTTGCGAAAGAAAACATTCGCGACGAGCGCGGTATTTACCGCACGCTCACTGAATCAAACTACCTCAGCGATTTCCGCGATCTGGCGCGCAAGAGCACACGCGGCTGCATCGTTCTGGAACGGCCGGATCTGCTCAAGGATTTCGCCGAAAGCCAGGCCGCCGGCGATTCCACGTTGCGCGGCACGGCTGCGGCCGAACTGGCCGGTATGACCGGTCGTCACTCGCAGTATCTGCCCGAATTCGAACCCGTCCCCGAAAAACACTGGATGTACCGGTTGGCCAAAAAGCATTTCTTCACGGACTTCGGCGCCTACGCTGACTTCCAGGGAAAATCGCCGGCCCAACCGAATCCTGACAGGAGCGAAGCCCATGCGCATTCCGCTGCCACTGGCTAAGCTGCCCGAAACCATTCCGGCGCAGGTCCTGCGTCCCACGCAGGAAGACATTCCGTCGACACTCGAACAGCGACAGCATCTGCTCGAGCTGACGCGGCGCTACGTCACCGAATTCGACCCGGTGCCGCCGATGCCCATGAGCGAACTGCGTGAACACGCGCAGAAAATTCACGAAGCACATGGCATCGATGAAAAATTCCTCGGCTATACCGCCACACTGATCAACAATGCCATGTGGCAAGACAAACTTGCATCAGTCCCCTACGAGCGCGTCTGCTGCTGATGCCCAAGTGCCTGCGCAAGGAAGAAACCTGCCCGGCCCCCTTCGATGAATTCGGCCTGCTGTGCAAAAGTTGCGGCCAGTGCAGCCTGCAGGATCTTCAGGAAGAAGCCGAGCGCATGGGCTATGCCGTGCTGATCGCCGAAGGTTCGGCGCTGGTCATGTCGATCATCGAAACCGGCAAAATCGATGCGATCGTCGGCGTGAGCTGCCTGTCAGTCCTCGAAAAAGCATTCCCCTTCATGGAATCGGCCGCCATTCCCGGCGTGGCGATTCCGTTGCTGCAGGACGACTGCGCCAACACCAACATCGACATGGACTGGCTCTGGGAAGCCATTCACGTCAGCAGTGACGACAAAACCTATCGCCTGGATCTCGATGCACTGCGCAACGAAGTGCAAACCTGGTTCGCACCCGATGAACTGAATCGCCTGTGCGGCCCGACCGCCAACGAAACCGAACGCATCGCCCGCGATTGGCTGGGGCGCGACGGCAAACGTTGGCGTCCCTTCCTGACCGCCTGCGCCTGGCGCGCCCTGCAGGATGATCCTGATGCGCCGATGACCGATGATCTGAAGCGCCTGGCCATTGCCGTCGAATGCTTCCACAAGGCCTCGTTGATTCACGATGACATCGAAGACGCCGACGAAACGCGCTACGACCAGCCCACCGTGCATGCCGAGCACGGCATTCCCGTGGCGCTCAATGCCGGCGATCTGCTGCTGGGCGAAGGCTATCGCCTGATCGGCTTGTGCGAA
Organism: uncultured Phycisphaeraceae bacterium; assembly: GCA_942491355.1. GTDB lineage: Bacteria > Planctomycetota > Phycisphaerae > Phycisphaerales > Zrk34 > CALOAZ01. Next base: position 7,199 of record CALOAZ010000178.1, on the reverse strand, counting down.
GCTGAACCGGCGAGCATGGTCGAGATGTTGCGCGTGGCCTCCGCTGGCCATCGCGACCTGTGTCTGGGCCAAGGCGACGAACTGAGCTGGCACACCGATCCCGCTGCGTTGAAAACGGCGCAGGTCATCGAAATTTTCCGACGCAAAACCGCGCCGGCTTTTGAAGTGGCCCTGCGTCTGGGCGCCGCACTCGCAGAGGCCGATGCGGCCACGCACGAAGCGCTCACCGCCTACAGTGAAAATCTCGGCGTCGCCTATCAGATCCGCGATGACTTGGACGACTGGACAGGCGGCGAGGGCACACCCGATGCCGAAGCCGGACGCCCGACCTTGCTGCCCGCCATTGCGTTGGAGCGTGCCTCGGCCGCCAATCGCTCCGCCTTACAAACGCTCTGGCTGCAAGGCAGCGATCCCGAAAGCCTGCGCACGCATATCGCAGACAGCGGCGCGGTCGAACGCGCCCGCGAATTGCTCACGGCCTACAAAGAGCAGTCGGTGCGGGCGCTGCGTGATGTCCAGAACGCCACACTCAAAGGCTTGCTGCGCCGCGTGATGACCAAAATCTTCAACGACCTGCAGATCAAGGGCTGGTGCAGTGAGTCTGAGACTGCAAACGCTTCAAGTAGCGCGTCTCGCAGCGAATCCGCTGCGTGAGAGCGCTGATCGCGTCACCGAATTCGTTCGCTCGAAACAACACGCCTCCGGCGGGTTTCTCGATCGCGCCGGTGAGCCTGATCTCTATTACACCGTCTTCGGCCTGCAATGCCTGATTGCCCTGCAGCAGGAATTCGACGAAGCGCAACTCGCAGGCTATCTCTCCGGCTTCAATACCGATGAGCTCGACTTCGTGCATCTGGGCGCACTGGCACGCTGCTGGTCTTATCTGAAAAATCACACCATCGACTCAAATGTGCGCCGCGCCGTGCTCGAACGCTTTGCGGCCCATCGCACACCCGAAGGCGGCTTTCATCAAAGCGTCGACGCCACGCATGGATCAGCCTACGGCGCATTCGTCGCGCTGGGCGCGTATCAGGATCTGCAAGAAGACTGCCCGAATCTTGCCGCGCTGGCTCAATCGCTCGAAGCGCTGAGCACCGGTGACGGCGGCTATGCCAACGACACCGACATTCGCCTGGGCAATGCGCCGGGCACGGCTGCCGTGATCGCGATCGGGCATCAACTCGGCCACGTTCCGCACAAAGACAGCGCCCGATTTCTGTTTTCGTGCTGCCATCCCGAAGGTGGTTTTTTTGCCATGCCCGAAGCACCGATGCCCGACCTGCTCTCCACCGCCACCGCATTGCACGCACTGGCCTGCCTGAAACAAAGCATCGATCCCATTCGCGAAACCTGCCTCGACTTTGTCGACACGCTCTGGACCAGTCGCGGCGGGTTCTACGGTCACTGGGGTGAACAGGAAGAAGACCTCGATGTCGAGTACACCTATTACGGCCTGCTGGCCCTGGGACATCTGAGCGTCTGACCCCCAATGACGATTGACCCCGATATTTTTGACCGCACGCGCCGCAATGCAGTCCAACAACTGCTTGCAGCGCGTTCACCCGAAGGCCATTGGGTCGGCGAACTTTCGAGCAGTGCCCTATCCACTGCCACCGCCATCGTCGCATTGCATCTGATCGATCAGGGCGCCGGTACGGAAATCCATTCCGCCGCCGTGCGCGCCGGCGCCGACTGGCTGATCGCGCATCAGAACCCTGATGGCGGATGGGGCGACACGACGCGCAGCCATTCCAATATCTCCACCACCACGTTGTGCTGGGCGGCACTCGGTCTGATCGCACCCGAACATGCGGCCAATGCCAACGCTCAACAATGGCTTGAGCAAGCCGCCGGTTCGGTGGAACCTGCGCCGCTCGCTCAAGCCATCATGCAGCGCTACGGAAAAGATCGCACATTCAGTGTGCCGATTCTGATGATGGCGGCGCTGTGCGGTCGACTGGGCCCGGCAAACGATCGCGCCACCTGGCGTTGGGTGCAGTCGTTGCCGTTTGAACTGGCGACCATTCCAGCGAAGTGGTTTCACCGTGTGAACCTGCGCGTCGTCAGCTACGCATTGCCGGCACTGATCGCCATCGGCCAGTTGCGCCATCATCGTCGCCCTTCGCGCAATCCGGTGGCGCGCCTGATCCGCCAGATGGCCCTGAAGCGCACGCGTCGCCTGCTTGAAAAGATTCAACCTGAAAACGGTGGGTTTCTCGAAGCCACGCCGCTGACGAGCTTCGTCACCATGGCGCTCGCCGGCGCAGACCGACACGATCATCCGGTGGCCGAAAAAGGTGCGGCCTTTCTCGTGCAATCGATGCGCCCCGACGGCTCGTGGCCCATCGATACCAACCTCGCCACTTGGGTCACGACACTGAGCATCAACGCCCTGGCTGCAGGCGGCGCGTTGGAAACGCATCTCGACGACGATGCTCGCAGCACACTTCGTCAGTGGCTACTCAAGCAGCAATACACACAGGTGCATCCCTACACGAATGCCGAGCCCGGTGGATGGGCATGGACCGATCTGCCCGGCGGCGTGCCGGATGCCGACGATACCAGCGGCGCAATTCTCGCGCTGCATCATCTCGACGACGCATCACCTGCGGTGCGCCATGCCGTCGAATCCGGCTTGCAATGGTTGGCGCGAATGCAGAACCGCGATGGCGGCATGCCCACGTTCTGCCGCGGATGGGGAAGGCTTCCTTTCGACCGAAGCAGTCAGGACATCACCGCTCATTTTTTGCGTGCGGCTAAAGCCTGGCGTTTTACATCAGGAACCGAAGCCGCGAATCAATATCTACAACAAACGCAAGCGCCCGATGGATCATGGACACCACTCTGGTTCGGCAATCAGGATCATGCGCGCGAAGAGAATCCCACCTACGGCACCACGCGCGTGATGATCGCGATGCCGACTGCAGCTCGCGATCGTCCCACCGCTTGGCTGATCGCGCATCAGAATCCTGACGGCGGATGGGGCGCTGGCCCCGATACACCCTCCACACTCGAAGAAACCGCACTGGCCATCGAATCGCTCGCCGCATGCCAAACGGACGACGCGCAGACCGCCATCGATCGCGGCCTCTCCTGGCTGGCGGCTCACACCCGCGAAGGCACACAATTCGAACCGGCTCCCATCGGTTTTTACTTCGCCAAACTCTGGTATTTCGAAAAGCTCTATCCACTGATCTTCACGGTCGGGGCTCTGGAACGATGCCGATCCCGCTTCGAAAGTCCGTCCCGCAAAAGGGATTGACAAATCTACATTTGTTTGGATAATGTTAGGCATTCTCTTTCCGGGGAATATCACATTTCGAAGCCGCCAGCGAAAGGAGCGAACGATGCCGAATCTCAATCGCGTCACACTCATGGGCCATCTCACCGCCGACCCGAAATTCAACACCACGCCGGGCGGGGCCGAAGTCTCGAACATCGGCCTGGCCCTCAACAACACCTGGGTGGATAAAGAAGGCCAGCGCCAGACCGAGACCACCTTCGTCGATGCCGAAGCCTGGGGAAAAACCGCCACCACAATCGAACAGTTCTTTTCCAAGGGCGATCCGATCCTGATCGAAGGCCGCCTGAAACAGGATCGCTGGCAGGACAAGCAGGGACAGAACCGGTCCGCACTCAAAGTCGTGGTGGAACGCTTTCATTTCGTAGGACCGCCGCCGCAGAAAAATGTCACGCTTGCACCGGCATCGCCACCGCAAAGACGACGCCAAGCCGTAAATGCCTGACCGATGCGCTGACAACGTCCGCATATTTCATATCATGCAAGCCATCCATCTCGGAGGCATGCTCTTATGAAACCGCGCATCAGCATGATGACGTTGGGTGTTCGCGATCTTGCGGCATCCGTGAAGTTCTACAAACAGGGACTCGGCTTTCCTCAAATGGAATCGCCGCCGGAAGTCGCCTTCTTCACGCTCAATGGAACATGGCTCGGGCTATACGGGCGCGAAGCGCTGGCAGAAGATGCGAATGTTTCATCTGAAGGCAATGGCTTCGGATCTTTCGCGCTGGCGCACAATGTGCATTCAGAAGCCGAAGTCGACCAAGTGGTGAATCAAGCCATTGAAGCCGGAGCCACACTCACCAAAAAACCGCAAAAGGTTTTCTGGGGTGGATACAGCGGTTACTTCAAAGACCCCGATGGCCATCTCTGGGAAATTGCGCACAACCCGCTCTTCTGGGTCGGACCGCGCGATGATCATGATGAGTCATGATGACCGAAAAACACACGCGGACACGACAACGTCTTTAAGCTTAGTGGCGAGATGCGCGACCTTAGTTTGGAGCCGCTAGCTGTACGCGTCCGTTACAGCCCATATGCTTATGGACAAGCACTAGTCCATAAGCATATGACCACCCTTGTCTTCGGACTCAATATATTTTTCTATTGCCTCATTATCTCTAATACAGGCCTTTAGAAATAATACAGCAAATTTCCGAAGACCCCTGCCGGAAGGACCGAAAAAGCCCAGCCTGTAATAATTTGAAAAGGACAATTCAATCAGAGTCGAATCTGTTTTTAAAATGCCAGCAATAACACCCGGCCTTTGATCTCTACGAATGTATCCATGATGTATTAATGCATCCATGGCCTGAACGTCTAATGGCGTAAGGTCTTTTAAAACATTAACAAAAGCCACATGCTCAGCTTCGGGCGAAGCAATGGCTGATACCAGCATGTTTGCCCAGGCAGATTGCAGAGTCTCATCTGACACATCGCCACAATCACGTAACAGCGGAAGCAAATAGTCCGGCGTCAGTATGCGCCTAGACACCCCTTCTTCTTCCAACTTAACCTCAACCTTTTCCGCAATCCTGACACGATTCAACCACTGCCAATAACGTAGTTGATCTGTCAGGATCTCACCTGAAACCTCAAATGGCTTGCCAAGTAGGGCCTCTATTAACCGACATGCCGATTTGATGGGCGCAGACAGGGATTTGATGATTTCAATATTATTGTCCATAACTGCCTATTTACCCGTCAGCTCGTAAAACCCCTGGCCGCGATCAAAGAGCTTGCCGCGGCGCACCAGTTCTTTCCAGACCGGTGCCGGATATTCCAGAGGCGCTTGGACGATCTTGATTTCCGAAGCTCCGCCGCTGGTGAGCGGATTACGACTGCTGATCTTCGATTCATCATCGAGTCGCATGAATTTCAGGCGTTTTCTGAACATCTTGATTGCGGCCTGACATGTGGCATCATCCGGCGCATCCGGATCGGGCGCGGCGTCGGTCGCCGCAGGCGCCTTGAGTGAGGCCACCATCTCAACCAGTTTGTCGAGATCACGGCGCATCACCATGTTGTCGACGACATTGCGATCAAGGTCGGTTTTCTTGAGGTGATTCCACGCCTGCTTCCACTCGGTGGTGGCGCGGCGCGGATCGCCCACCGCGCGAATCGCCACAATCAGTTGATCAAGTTGTTCGATTGGATTCATCGCCGACCTCTTTCACACACACAACGCGCAACGATGCGATCATTCGCCTTCGCCACATGAATCATCCCAAGCTTTCTGCGCCGCCTCCGCAATCCGCTCGAGATCGCGCAGAAATTCATTGCGGCGCGGCTCGGGCAGCGCGCCCATCACTTCGTGCTTGAGACCTTCGGCGATCTTCGCGCCTTCTTGTAAACCATCCGGCCATGCGGCTTGAGATGAATCGACTTGGCACGCTTGTCGCGCGGATGTTCACATCGCTCGATCAGATCCGCCGCTTCCATACGGCTCAGCACGCTCGTCACCGTATTGGGATCCGACGCCATCAATTCGGCGAGCGCCCGCTGCGTCAACTCACCGGTGATGTCCTCATCGAGCCAGCGCAGCACCGTGAACTGATGCGGCGTGAGATCCAAGTGCGTCAGCCGGCGCCGAAACGCCTGCGTGAGGTGATACCAGGAACGCCGTAGCAAGGGCGGCAGCGTCCGATTGGCGGGGTGGTCCAGAGCGTCATCTTCAGGATTTGCCTTGGTCATCAACGGGGCCTAACGTGGTGGACAATAAAAGTACGTACAGGTATAATTCGCGGCCTGACGACCCCCCGCCGCACGGCGGAGTTCGCCCCGGGAGGGTTTCCGGGAAACGGGCGACGAGGTTCCGATAGCCCCCTTATTTATAAGGCTTTGAAGCACGAACAAGACCCTTTTGTGTCCTCAGTGCGATTGTGGGCATGTTGAGTGCCGTGCCTTTGACCACCCGCCGCCGAAACCCAAGCCCATGGATGGCTGCGCTGGCGCGGCCCTCTCCAGACGGGCGTGAGCCTTGAAAAGGGCCTTCCCGCGTCGTGGGAACTGGGTGGGACGAACGATCTCTGGCAAATGGATCTCCGCGGGCGCGGCACGCCGGTCATCAATGGCGATCGCATGTACGTCTGGGGCTATGTGGGCGAAACCCAGGATCTGTACGAAAAACTTTTGTGCCTGGATGCCGCCACCGGCAAAGTCCACTGGGAAATCCCATTCACCGACTTCAACTCGGATGTCATCTACAACCGTTACACGGTCGGGGCACCAACCCTCGACCCTGAAACCGGCAACATCTACCTGCAAACAACACCCGGTGAGCTGGTCTGCGTGGATGGGATCCACGGCAAGATTCTCTGGCAGCACACGATGTCTGAAGAATTTGGTCGCAACACCTATCCCAACGGTCGCACCGGCTCTCCCGTCATTGATTTTGATCTTGTGATCGTGCGCGGCGTCACCAGCAACTGGGGCGCTCAAGGCCCACCCCGCGATCGCTTTTTTGCTTTTGATAAAAAAACAGGCCAAGCCGTATGGGCCGCCACCGGAGGTATTGGACCGCCCTATCTCAAAGACTCGTGTTTTGCCACACCCGTGTTCGATTGGTGGGATGGCAAACGTGTCTTTTACTCGGGCCTGGGATCGGGCTCACTGGCCTGCATCAATGCTCGCACCGGTCAAACCATCTGGCGTCAGCAATACATCGTCGGCGGCATCAATGCGTCACCCGTGCTTCACAAGGGCAAGGTGATCCTGATCCACGAGGGCGAAAATCTGGATACGAATGCCGATGGCCGCATGTGGGCGACCACCATCCCCACGCCTGAGCGCGTTGCTGCACTGAAAAAGAGTGACATGGATGGCGTTCCCATGCTGGAACGATCGGACGAAGCCTGGCGTAACGACTTGTCGATGTTCACCAGTTCACCGGTGCTCC
>CALOAZ010000177.1:0-18500 GCA_942491355.1 uncultured Phycisphaeraceae bacterium | reverse complement strand
ACGGTAAGGCCGCAAAGGCCTCCAAATTGCAGGATGCAACTGATCCCAGGAAGGGAGCTTCTGTGGCCAAATCAACCGATCCCAAAAAAATGGCTGAAGAGCGGCAGGCCGCTCTGGACCAGGCCGTCACGCAGATCGAGCGTGCCTTCGGCAAAGGCTCGATCATGCGTCTGGACGATGATCCGAGCAATCTGCCTCCCGGTATCTCGACCGGCTGCTTGAGCCTGGACTTAGCGCTTGGCGGTCGTGGCGTGCCGCGTGGGCGTATCTGTGAATTTTTTGGCCCGGAATCTTCCGGTAAAACCACATTGGCTTTGCATGTGGTTGCCAGTGCTCAAAAGGCCGGTGGCGTGGCGGCCTTCATCGATGCCGAGCATGCGCTTGATCCGGCATGGGCACGGCGCATCGGCGTCAATCTGGAAGCCTTGCTGGTTTCGCAACCGGATACCGGCGAGCAGGGACTTGAAATCTGCGAAATGCTGGTGCGATCCAACTCGGTGGATGTCATCGTGGTTGACTCGGTAGCAGCCTTGATTCCCTCGGCTGAAATCGAAGGCGATATGGGCGATGCCCACGTGGGTTTGCAGGCTCGCTTGATGAGTCAGGCCTTGCGCAAGCTGACCGGTGCAATTGCCAAGAGCCGCTGCACAGTGATCTTCATCAACCAATTGCGCGAGAAAATCGGCGTGATGTTCGGCAATCCCGAAACCACGCCTGGTGGTCGCGCCCTCAAGTTTTATTCGACCGTGCGCCTGGATATTCGCCGCATGACACAGATCAAGGATGGCGACGTGGCGGTGGGCAATCGCACCAAAGCCAAGGTGGTGAAGAACAAAGTGGCACCACCGTTCCGCGTGGCAGAATTCGACATCATGTTCGATGAAGGCATCAGTGCCTCGGGCGATCTGGTCGATCTGGCGGTGGCCGAAAACGTGATTGCCAAGAGTGGCGCATGGTTCAGCTACGGTGATGTGCGCATCGGCCAGGGTCGTGAAAACGCCAAGCAATTCCTGAAGGACAACCCGGATCTGGCTGATGAAGTGCGTCGGGATGTGCTTCGGGCGAAGGGGTTGCCGCTGAGTGGTGCGGCCGTAGCAGCGGCTGTCGAAAAAGATGCTGATGAGGCCGATGAGGCTGATGAAAAATCGCCTGCAGAGGCATGATCGCCCGGCTCGTTGCCTGATGCGGTGACGGAGAGGGTTCTGATCGACATTTTGGCGTCGGGTCCACCTGCCATGAAGGGGTGCGGGACTGTCTGCGGCGGTCCGATCGCACGCCGCGTGGCGCCGCGGCAGGTATGGACTCCGACGTCTTTCTTTATGAGGGTGTAATGCACTTTGGCCGCAGCGCAGCGTGATTTTTTAGGATTCTGCTGCTCCCGGCGCGCGGGAAAGGGGGCGCAAGTGGCTTTTTCCGGCCGCTGAGTCCCTGCGACCACTGGCAGGGGACTGAAAAACCGTTGCCGCAAGAGCGCAAGTGCATCACGCCCTCTACGTGGGCTGGATGGACGGGTTTCGAGTGGAGCGGTGGGGTGGTGCAGAAACAGGCGGGTGACGCTGCGCACGAATCTTCGAGGTTTGCGTGGAAGATTACAGGGTTGGTGTCTGCCGTAAATCGTTTAAAAACATCATGATGTGCTTGTTTGTGGACCCCGGGTCGATCGGTTGCAAAAAAGGGGCGACATTCTTATCGTGAGGCCTTTCCACGGCCGGCCGGAAAGGCGCCAATGCGGGTTTGCCCCGGATGTGGGTGACTAGGAAGAGATTCAGGCCCGCGGATGTCACTGGTCTTTTATTTCGCACTGGCTCTTGGGGCTCTGGCGGTCTGCTGGATGCTGCCACGTGACCGACGTATCCCAGGTGGATTCATCGGCCTGATTGGTTGCGCATCACTTGGCGGCATGCTGGTGGCAGCGATTCGCATGCTGCCACTGGAAGAGGGGCGTCCCGAAGCTTTTTATTACATTTTCACAGCCATTTCTGTGTTGTCTGCAGCGCGCGTGATCACGCATCCACGACCGGTGTATGCCGCGCTTTATTTTGTGATTGTGGTGTTGTCGACCGCCGGCCTGATGGTGTTGTTGTCAGCAGAATTCATGGCCTTTGCCATGATCATCATTTATGGCGGCGCCATCCTGGTGACGTACATGTTCGTGATCATGCTTGCGACGATGCCGCAGTCGGCCAATGAGCCTGAGACCGCAGCCATCTACGATCGCGTCTCACGCAGGCCGGTCGAGGCTGCAGCGATGGGCTTTCTGCTGCTGGCTGCATTGAGCGCGGTGATTTTTGATCTGCCCGGAGCGCCGCATCCGGCCAACAAGCCCAGTGAAGGCGCCGCGCGAGCTGTTCTTGCTCAGATGCCAGGCAAGCTGCGTCCGAATCGATTGCGCACCAGTCTGCTCAAAGCCCAGTTGATCGAACAGGATGAGCGGATTTACTCGGCGGATGATGTCGATGTGGCCGCGGGCGTGGTGCGTGTGCGCAAGGCCCCAGGATCGCGGGCGCGCGAATTGAATATCGAATCGCATCCGGGTCTTCGTGATGTACTCGATGGTTATGTGACGAACATTGATTCGATCGGCCTCGGGCTGTTCAAGGGGCATGCGCTGGGCATCGAGTTGGCTGCCATCATTCTGTTGCTGGCCATGGTGGGTGCGGTGGTGATTTCGAAGCGCCGTCTGCCCGAAGTCGAAGGGGGGGCGGCATGACCGAAGCCATGGCGCCCGGCATTCTGAGTCACTACCTGTTGACCGGCGCGGTTTTGTTCGTGCTGGGTCTGATGGGATTCATCACGCGGCGCAACCTGATCGTGATGTTCCTTTGCACCGAAATGATGTTTCAGGGTGTCATCGTGACACTGGTGGCGTTTAGTCGCTACCACCTGAACATGGATGGCCAGATCTTCGTGATTTTCGTGTTGACCATCGCTGCGGCCGAAGCCGCGCTGGCACTGGGTCTGGTCGTGTTGCTGTTCCGTCGCCGACACACGCTCGATGCCGAGACGTGGTCGTTGATGCGCGGCTAGGAGTTCGAGCAAGCGTCATGTCCGATTTGGCTCAAGCCATTCCAATGTCTGAAAGCGCGTCGCTCGCGGTGCGTCTGATTCCCACGTTACCGTTTTTGTCGATGCTGGTGTGCGGTCTGTTCGCATGCTCAAAGCGTGAAGGAGTGCGCAAGCTGGCAGCGCCGGTCACGATCCTTGCGATTGTCGGCGCTTTTGTGTGCAGCTTGAATGTTTCGGCCGGATTGACGGAGATCAGCGCAAGCGGCGCCGGTTCAGCCGTGGTGCACTATTTTGACTGGATTCAGGTCGGATCTTTTACGGCCGATTTCAGTTTCTTTGTGGATCCGCTCACCGTCGTGATGCTGTTTGTGGTCACGGGGATCGGTTCACTGATTGCGATTTATGCGTCGGGATACATGGCCGGCGACGTCGGTTATGCCCGTTTCTTTGCCTACATCAGCTTGTTCATCTTCGCGATGACCTGCCTGGTGCTTGGCGACAACCTTCTGATGCTGTTTCTCGGCTGGGAAGGCGTCGGTGCCGCGAGTTATCTGTTGATCGGTTTTTACTATCGCAAACCGTCGGCGGTGGCGGCTGCGAAAAAAGCCTTCATCGTCAATCGCGTGGGCGACTTCGGTTTCGCACTGGGCTTGATGGCGACCTTCGTCGTCTTCGGCACGATTCAGTTTGCGGAATTTCTTCCGGCCACAAAGGTCGCGCTGGGGCAGGCCGATCTGGGATCGCTCACCCACGGGGCGCAGGTCGCTTATGACCATGCCAATCAGCAATATGGTTTGGCGGGCGACAAAACCACGTTGCTTCTGGCAATTCCGTTTCTATTGATGCTCGGCGCCTTCGGCAAGTCGGCTCAGTTGCCGCTGCATGTGTGGCTGCCTGACGCGATGGAAGGTCCGACGCCGGTTTCGGCGCTGATCCACGCCGCGACGATGGTGACCGCGGGCGTGTACATGATCGCCCGTCTGATTCTGCTGTTTCAGTTGAATCCCGCGGCTTTGGCGACGGTCGCCACCGTCGGTGGTGTGACCGCCTGTTTTGCGGCGACGATCGCTCTCTGTCAGTACGACATCAAACGCATCTGGGCTTATTCAACCCTTTCGCAGCTCGGATACATGTTCCTCGGTGTCGGCGTGCTCAGCACGTACGGCGCTGTGTTTCATCTGTACACGCATGCCTTCTTTAAGGCGCTGCTGTTTTTGACGGCCGGTTCAGTGATGCACGCGCTGGCGGGCCAGCTTGATCTACGCAAGATGAGCGGCCTGCGTCACAAGATGCCGGTGACCTGCTGGTTGATGTTCACCGGCTGTCTTGCATTGGCGGGCGTGCCGTTCATCGCTTCGGGTTATTACTCGAAGGATGTGATTCTGATCGAAGCGATGATTCACTGCCCTTGGCTGGGCTGGCTTGGTGTGGCGACGGCGTTGCTTACGGCGTTTTACACCTTCCGCCTGTGGTTCCGTGTGTTCTGGGGCCCCGAGCAGTATGAGATGGGCCATGAACATCATGGCTATGAAGTGAAGTCTCACGCGGGCGATCACCATAACCATGACGGTCACCATCATCATGCGCCGCATGAAATGCCATGGCTGATGAATGCTCCACTGATTTTACTCGCCGTGGGCGCCCTGCTTGCGGGCGTGGCCAGTCAGGGCTGGATGCAGCAGATGATCGGAGCTTCCACCGCAGGTGTGACCGAGAGTACCGTCATCGCCGCCAACGAACATATCGCTGACGTAGCTGCTTACGAACATCACGAACATGCCGCGCATGCGGCGGTGTTTTATGTGGCGGGTCTCGGGTCTTTGGTCATGATCGGTCTGGCGTTTTACTTCCACCTGTATCGCCGCGAAGCCGCCGACGCAGTGGCCCGCAAATTCCCGCGCGTGGTGTCATTGCTCCACAACAAGTACTACATCGATGAAATTTACGATGCGATGTTCCGTCTGCCGCTGCGTATGGTCGGTCACATCGCTTATCAGATCGACCGGTTCATTGTGGATGGTCTGATTGTGAATGTGCTGATCGGTCATGCCCCGCGATGGCTGGGCTGGGCGCAGCGTCCGTTCCAGAGTGGTTCGCTGCAGGGTTACGGGCTGACCATGGCTGTGGGTTTGGCAGTGATTGTGTTCCTCATCGCCTGGAAGGTGGTGAACCCATGATCGCTGCTGCCACCTTGTTGTCTGAGTTCACGACATTGGCGTCCGCACCGGCGGCTGCCGGTCGGCTGTTGCCGGTCATGGTGTTGTTGCCGTTGATTGCGGGACTGGCGCTGGCCTGGACGCCGCGTGAGCGCGAAGACCTGGTGCGACACATCGCGCTGGCGGTGTCGGCCTTACTGGGTGTGTTGGGCCTGATCGTGGCGGGTGTGTTCAACTGGTCGGATCCCGGCACGTTCCAACTGGTTTGGAGCACGCCGTGGATCGCACCGCTGGGTGTGAGTTTCGGATTCGGGCTTGATGCGGTGAGTTTGTGGCTGATTTTGCTGACGGTGTTTCTGATGCCGCTGGCGATTCTCGGTTCATACGGCGATGACACGCGCGGCCGCACCAAGGAGTTTTATCTCTGGTTGTTGGTACTCGAGTCGGCGCTCATCGGTGTGTTTGCCGCCACCGATCTGATTTTGTTTTACATCTTCTTTGAAATGACGCTGGTGCCGCTGTTCTTCCTGATCGGAATTTACGGGGGCAAGCAGCGCGATCATGCCTCCAAGAAATTCTTCATCTACACGTTGGCCGGATCGGTCTTCACCTTTGCGGGTGTGATCTATGTGGCTTGGCATGTGGCCGCGCGCACCGGCGCATGGACTTTCCACATTCCGGATCTGGTGGCAGCCGTGACCGGGCCCGCCGCACCGATGTCGCCTTCGCAGCAGGCGTACGTGTTGCTCGCCTTGATGGCGGGTTTTGCGGTGAAGGTGCCCTTGTTCCCGGTGCACACATGGTTGCCGTTGGCGCACACCGAGGCACCGACTTCCGGCTCGGTCATCCTGGCCGGTGTGCTGCTCAAGCTTGGCACCTATGGCTTGCTGCGTTTCGCCATCCCCATGACCCCCCATGCGGTGGTGGCTTACGGTCCGACCATTGCGTGTCTATCGGTCGTCGGCATTCTGTACGGCGCACTGATCTGCTGGGTGCAGGGCGACATCAAAAAGCTCGTGGCGTATTCGTCAGTGAGTCACATGGGCTTTTGCGTACTGGGCATGTTTGCGCTGAATCCCGCAGGGGTCGGCGGCTCGGTACTCTACATGATCAACCATGGCTTGAGTACCGGCGCATTATTCCTTTGCGTGGGCATGCTCTACAACCGATATCACACGCGTGACATGGTGGATTTGTCGGGCATGGGCAAGCGTCTGCCGGTTTGGTCGACCTTCATGGTGTTCTTCTGTCTGGCGAGTGTGGGCCTGCCCGGACTCAACGGCTTTGTCAGTGAATTTCTGACCATCTTCGGCGCGTTCCAGAATGAGGCGTTGCGCCTTATGCGATCTGGGCCGCGCTGGGTCTGATTCTCGGTGCGATTTACATCCTGTACATGGTGGGTCGCGTCGTGATGGGACCGGTGGTGGCACCTGAGAAGTATGACGCTGAAGTCAGCGATCTGAATCTGCGTGAAATCTGCACGCTGGCTCCGCTGGCGGTGGCCTGTCTGGTGCTGGGTCTGTATCCGACTCCGGTGCTGCGAAGCCTGGAGCCATCGATCGAATTGCTTACAGCGCCAGCGCGAACATCCATGGTGGAGCAATCTCCCGCGCAGAAATCGCCGGCGGCTCTGACCCTCGCGCAAGAGGAGGTAGCCCGGTGAACGCTCTGCACGAAATGACATTGAAGGTGCAGTCGATCGGCCCCGAACTGGTGCTGATCGTCACCGCGTTTGTGGTGATGATCGTGGGGTTGAGTCCGAATGCCACCGTGCGGCGCTCGACCGGTCCACTGACCGCATTGGCGCTGATTCTTTCGATGGTGTTGGCGGCCACCTCCGGTGCTCTGGGCGTGACAGTCGCGCCGATGGCGGTGTACATCAAAGTCGCCGTTGCAGCGGTGGGCTTGTTGTTGTTGCTGGCAGCGGTTGAATTACCGACAGATGGTGATGCCAAGCGTTTTGATGTGGCGAATACGCTGGGCGGCGAATTTTTTGGTTTCTTCCTGCTGTCGTTGGCCGGTGCGATGTTGTGTGCCGGTGCGGATGATCTGATCTGGCTGTTCCTTGCCTTGGAACTCACGAGTTTGCCCACGTATGTGATGGTGGCCGTGAGCCGATCGAGTCTTCGAGCGCCCGAGGCGGCCGTGAAGTATTTTTTCCTGGGCGCGATGTCGGCGGCCATGTTCCTCTACGGATTCGCCTTGCTCTATGGTGCCACCGGATCGACCTACCTGAGTGAAATCGCCGCAACGTTGGCCACGCAATCTGCCGACGGCGGCCTCAGTGGCTTGGCGATGACCGGTCTGATCATCACGATCATCGGTCTGTGTTTCAAAATCGCAGCAGTACCGATGCACTTTTATGCCGCCGATGTTTACGAGGGCGCGGCCGCGCCGGTGACCGCCTTTCTGGCCTTTGTGCCGAAGACGGCCGGCTTTGTGGCGCTGATTTTGATTTTGTCACTGGTCGGCTGGCCTTTGAATCAGAATGGTGATGCGAGTGGTATCGCTCTGCACGAAGTGATCTGGTGGCTCGCGGCGTTGACCATGTTTGCCGGTAACACACTGGCGCTGCTTCAGCGCAGTGTGAAACGCGTGTTGGCCTATTCGTCTGTGGCTCACAGCGGTTACATGCTTGCTGCTCTGGTGGCCGGACCCGGTTCGGGCGGCAATGCACCTGAAGCGGGTGACGGTGTGGCCGCGGTGTTGTTCTATCTGGTGGCTTACGGTGTGATGAATCTCGGTGTCTTTGCCGTCATCGGATTGCTCAAGCGGCACGGCGAAGAAGCTGAAACGTATGACGATCTGCGCGGTTTGTCGCGGCGTCATCCGGTCTTGGCGGCATCGCTGGCCATCTGTGCCCTGAGTCTGCTCGGTTTCCCGCCGCTGGTGGGTTTCTGGGGCAAGCTGTTTCTGGTCAGTTCGGTATTGGGCGCGGGTGAAACCACGCTTGCGATCGTGCTGGTCGTCAATTCGGCGATCGCTGCTTACTACTATCTGCGTCTGGTGGCTGAAAGTTATCTGCCCGAAGTCGGCGAGCATCCTGTCGAGGTGTCGGCGCTGCCGGGTCGTTCTTTGGCGGCGGTTGCAGCCGCCTTGGGTGTGATTGCATTATCCGTGCTGGCGACACCATTGGTGCATTCAGGTGTCGAGGCTTCGGCCGGTCTGCGGCGCACCATGCCGTCGGCAGGACTGCATATTGTTCCGGCGGATCCGCAACAAGCACCGGTGCGTTTGGGCGAAGCTGGTCAGGCCGGCAGGGATTGATTCGCGATGACGCAGGTGTCGGGTCCGAGTCGTGGTGTCGGGGTATGGAGGCTGAAGCGCCGTCAAAGCGGCGCTCAAGCATCAGGAGTCTCGACCGTGATCGGTAGCCGAATCTTTGTAGCCGTTTCGACGCCGTGGGCCAGCGACAAGCTGTTCGCGACCATCTGTAATCTTGCCGATCGTCTGAATGCCACGGTGGTGGTGGCTCACGTGGCACGCCCGACGGAGCAGGATGAAAGCACGGACGACACGCGTCAGCGCGGCGAGCAGACACTGACCACACTGACCAATCGACTTTGCGAAGCGAATATTCCCGCCGAAGGATTGCTGCTTTACGGTGATGACGTGGCCAAGGCCGTGCTCAATGCCGCCGAAGAGCAGCATGCGACATTGATCATCATCGGTCTGAGCGGCAAAGGTCGCATCGCTCGTCTTCTGGCGGGCGATGTGCCGCAGCAGATCATGCGGCATGCCAGCATTCCGGTGTTGACCACGCCGCCGGACTGGTCCGGCACCATCTGAGACACTATCCGGATGTCTGAACCCGAGTCGATGCTGCGCGCGCTGGCCGAAACCGCCGTGCAGCATGCGCAGCAGATGCACGGCTTGGTGCTCGATGGTTCATCTTCAAGTCTGGCCGATGCCGATCGCGCAATGTTGATCGGCCGTCAGCCGGATCAAATCACTGAATTGGCCACGTGTTACGGCGCTTATCTCGGTGAAATCGCCGTGCGTGAATTGGAGGCCCGATGGATCGGTCTGGGAGAGACGCAGGCACCGCGGCTTCGTGTGGGCGGTCGACCGGCGAGTCCGATCGATGCGGCGCGGCGCCGATTGACCGAGCCGAATCACGCCGCCGCGCTGCCCGATCTTTTTGATCGTATGCAAGCGTGGGTGGCTGAATGTGCGGCCGATCGCGCGGTCTCTCTGGATCGCAATCGTTCGGCATGGGATGCGCGATCAGATGATGAACGTTTTGCCGGTGCGTCGTCGTTGCCGCCGGATCGCGCCGCGGCGCAAGCGGCGCTCGATCCCTGGGTGGCCGAAGCCGGCGTGGAAAATCGCGACGTGTTGTGTCTGGCTGCCGGTGGTGGACGTCATGGTCCGCTGCATGCATTGGCGGGCGGCCGGGTCACCGTCGTGGATCTCAGCGTAGAGCAATTGGCGCATGATCAAAGTGCGGCCGAGGCATTGGGTCTCGATCTGAATCTTGTGCAAGGCTCGATCGATGATTTGAGCATGCTCGAAGCAGGTTCGTTCGATCGGGTGATCCAGCCGGTCAGTGCGTGTTATTTGCCGAATGTGCGAAAGATCTATCGTGAGGTGGCGCGCGTGCTGCGCTCGGGCGGGTTGTACGTGGTGCAGCACAAACAGCCGGCCATGCTTCAGGCCGATGCGATCTGGGGTCACGGCTATCGTGTGAATCAGGCTCAAATTGAAGGGCAGGCACTTGCAGACGATGGATCCGGGCCGCACCGCGAATCCGGTACTTCGGAATATCTGCACACGCTTGAAGCGCTGGTGGGCGGTCTTTGCGAAGCAGGCTTCGTCATCGAATCGCTGCGCGAACCGCCGTTGGCCGATGCGCTGGCGCCCGAAGGGCATCCGGCGCATCGCGCGTTGTTTCTACCCCCGTACCTGATGCTCAAGGCGCGCCGGGTCTGAGTCGAGAGCTTCATCGTCGTACATTTCGCAGATGGCTGCGGCGGCCGCAGGTCCGGCGTGGTAGCCGTCGAATGCGGCCACCACGCGTTTGAGTGCGTCCACTTGTTTTGCCGCTTTGTCACGATGGGTGAGCAGCGCGATCAGTTCTTCCACCACGGGTTTCACGCTCGAAGCATCGCCGAGATAAGGCACGAATTCGCGCACGATGTGGCGCATCGGTTCGCAGTGTGGCCCGCCGGCGGCAATCAGATTCGGCAATGTGAAGGTGCGCGTGTTGATCAGCCAGCGACCGAGCAGATGCCACGTGATGGGTGATGTTTTATAAATGACCACCATGGGCTTGCCGTGGCGCGCCACATGCAGCGTGGCTGTGCCCGATGCGGTGAGGACGACATCGGCCCAAGCGAGAGCGGTCTCGGCGCCGTCATCCACCAGCATGATCGACGGCGGCATTTTCGGCGTGGCGGTGCGAATGATTTTTGCCGTTTGTTTGTTCGGTGTGGCGACCACGGCTTGGGCTTCGGGGAATTGTGTACGCAAGCGTTCGAAGGCTTCGGCCATGATGGGCCAGTGGCGATGGATTTCGCCCGGGCGCGAGCCCGGCAACAGCGCGATGCGTGGTCGGCCGGTGGGATAACCTGCAGTCTGCCATGTGAGCGATTCAGTGTCTTCCATGGGCTCATCAAACAGAGGATGGCCGATGAATCGTGCCCGCACACCGAAGGGTTTGAACCATTGCGGTTCAAAAGGCAGTAGGCACAAGGTCAGATCTGACCAGCGGCGCAAGCGCGACACGCGCCATGTGGCCCATGCCCATATTTGTGGCGCCACCAGATGCGCCACTTTGGCGTTGTGTCGTTTGGCAATCTTGCAGATGGCCCAATTGGCCGCCGGTGAATCGGTGGGAACGTGCACCGCCACATGATGGGTGGTCCACCATTGGCGCAGCACGCCCAGCAAGCGTTGATGCTCAGCGGCTTTGCTTAAAGCGCTGAGTCCCATCGCCGAAGATTCAGTCGTGGTCTCGATCAGGCGCGCGCCTGCGGCGGCCATTTTTGGGCCACCCAGCGCCCAGATCGGAATATCCGGGCGGCGGCGGCGCAGATCGGCAATCACCGGCGCGGCGTGTTCATCACCGCTGGGTTCGAATGCCGTGAACAAAATGGCGGGGGTGGTGTCTTCCATGCAAACCTAAAAAGGGCTTCCGTGCCTGACCACCAGAATAAGGTCCGGTTTACAATATCGCCATGGTGAGATTTCTTTTGATCTTAAGCGTCTGGAGTGCGATGGCGTCGATCCTGTGGGCTGCTGAGCCGCCGCGGGTGGATGTGTTTGTTTCCGGAGCCGACGGTTATGCCGCATATCGGATTCCGACAGTGGTGCGTGCGGATGATGGCACGCTGATCGCCTTTGCCGAAGGTCGTCGCGGCGGCAAATCCGATACGGGTGATATCGACCTGTTGGCCAAACGCAGTCGTGACGGCGGGCAGACCTGGTCCGATGCGATTCTGATCTGGGATGACGGTGTCCACACGTGCGGTAATCCCGCGCCGGTGGTCGATCGCACCACCGGCACGATCTGGTTGGGGATGACGCGCAATCTCGGCACCGATCATGAGAACGACATCATTGCCGGTCGTTCCAAAGAGCGCCGGCGTGTGTTCATCACGCACAGCAAGGATGTCGGTCGTACCTGGGCACCGCCGAGTGAGATCACCGATGCGGTCGCCGATCCGACATGGCGCTGGTACGCCACCGGACCGGTGAACGGCATTCAACTGGTGCGCGGCGATCATCGCGATCGGCTGGTGATTCCCTGCAACCACACGGTGCCTGCCGAGAATCGCACGCCCGAAGTCAATCACAGTCACGTGATTTTTTCGGATGACCACGGCGTCACTTGGCAGCGCGGCGGCGCGCATGGACCGGCCACAAATGAATCGACGATCGTGGAATTGTCGGACGGCTCGCTGCTTCAGAACATGCGGTCGCCGGGTGGCGCCCCGTATCGCCGTGTTTCCACCAGCGCCGATGCGGGGATGACCTGGTCGGAAGACCGCGACGATCAGACATTGATCGAACCTGTTTGTCAGGGATCGCTATTGCGCTACGCATGGCCCGAAGAAGGCGCGAGCCGCATTTTGTTCTGCAATCCGTCCCATGAAAAGAAGCGCGAAAACCTGACCGTGAAGATGAGTCTCGATGAAGGAATGACGTGGTCTTTTTCGAAGCCGGTTTATGCCGGATCGTCGGCTTATTCATGTCTGGTCAAGTTGGCAGATGGGCGCGTGGGTGTGTTGTTCGAGCGCGATGGTTATGCACGCATCTCGTTCGCCGCGATTTCGATCGATCAATTTCAGCCTGTGGCACCCAAGCCGTGACCGAAGCCGAATTGCGATTCAATCAGTGTGTATGCTTCGTCACGGTCACGGCGCAGGAGTAGGCGGCGCGATGATCTCCGCTTGATTCAGAAAATCGCGAACGACTTCCCAGTGGCGCGATCCGCTGTCCGGGAAATCATTGTGGTGCGAATCGAATTCGACGAAGGTGCCGCGTTCGGCGGCCTCGGCGAGTTGCTGACCGTGCGCGAAGGGGATGACCTCGTCCAGATTGCCGTGCATGACCAGCACCGATCCCTTGAAGGATTGCACGACGGCAAGATTGTCGAACGGGTCGAGCACGAACAATCGGGGGATGCCGAACTTCGCCATCATCGTGGCCACCGAAAGAAACGGTGATCGGAGAATCAGCGCCGCCGGGGGGCGATGCGCTGCCAGAGAACAAGCCACGCCTGTGCCGACCGAGCGGCCGTGAAACACGATGTGATTGGCGTCGACTTCAGGTCGCGCGATGAGCTGGTCGTAGGCCGCGATCAGATCCTGCGTGATGTGGTGTTGCGAGGGTGATCCCGCCGATCGGCCGTAGCCGCGATATTCCACGAGCAAAACACTCACGCCCATTTTGCGATAGCCGTACACCATCGATCCCTGGTCATCGATCAGTTCGGCATTGCCATGCGCAAAGATCACGGCAGGGCCAGGATGATCAGCGCTGACGCCGTGGCCCGGTGCGAACCAGACTTCCACTTTGCCCTGGTCGGTTTCCAGCCAGGTCATTTGAAGATCGGGAATATCAATGCCCGGTTGCGGTGACGGGGCAGCCATGTGGCGCGGGAACACCACGCTGCGCTGCACGGCGCATCCGATGGCCAGCCACACGGCATAGACCAGCGCAACGGGCACCAGAAAGCGGCGCCACCAGGGGCGCGGTTTTGGAGTCGGATGCGTGTTAGCAGGGGGCGACGTCATGTCGCGATTGTAAACCGGTGGCGATGTCTTCGAGCGAAAAGATTCGCTCAGCGTTCCCAACGCTGAAGCTCGACGATGTTGCCTTCGGGGTCGGTCATGTAATGCAGCGTGATGCGGCCGTCACCGGGCACATCGCGCGTGTGTGTTTTGCCCAAGTCTTTGCCGCCGTGTGCAAGGACGACTGCGCGTGCATCTTCGACGTCATCCACTTCGAAGGCGATATGCGCAAAGCCCGGACGATTGGCCATCGGTCCATCATGTTCGGGCTGATCGGCATACGTGAAGACTTCAAGCGTCGGTCCGGTATCGCCGTGACCGGGAAAGCGCAGATGAATACCGTCGATGGCGGCATCGGGTACGGCGACGACTTCGCCGATCCATGTGCCGCGGTGGTTGCGCTCGGGCCCGGCGGGTGTGCAACCGAAGACCTCGACGTAAAACTTCACCAGGGCGCGCCAGTCTTTGGCGACCACATTCGTATGCGCATACCGTGCTTTGATCGCGGCCATGAAAAAATCCTCAGGGATGACAGGCCATCCTTGCCGAATCAGCGCGACATCGCCACCGCTCGAAGGCAGTAGCCTCTTCGCGGTTCGGGCATCGAATGGGCCGTCAGGTGTTGATACGATCAACTGGTGACTGCGCCGCCGGCGGCCGAGCCCACGCAGCGTGCATACTTGGCGAGCACGCCGCGTTTCTCGCGCACTTCCGGTTTTTTCCAAGCGGCGCGGCGCTTGGTGAGTTCGGCCTCGTCGACATTCAGTTCGAGGATTTTGGCATCGCCGTCGATGGTGATCGAGTCGCCGTCTTTCACCAGAGCGATGGTGCCACCGACCCAGGCTTCGGGCGCGACATGCCCGACCACCAGGCCGTGCGTGCCGCCTGAGAAGCGACCATCGGTGATCAGGCCCACGCTGGCGCCGAGCCCTTGGCCGATGAGCGCGCCGGTGATCGAGAGCATTTCGCGCATGCCTGGTCCGCCGACGGGACCTTCGCCGCGAATGACCACCACGTCACCGGCCTGAATCTTGCGATCCTGAATGGCGGTGAAGCAATCTTCTTCGCATTCATACACCTTGGCCGGTCCGGTGAGTTTTTTCACTTTGAGGCCCGAGAGTTTGGCGACGGCGCCTTCGGGCGAAAGATTGCCCTTGAGGATGGCGATGTGGCCTTTACTGCTCTTTGGTTTTTCGAAAGGCATTACGACCACTTGTTCGCGGTCGTACACGCTCTCGACTTTTTCGAGATTCTCACCGAGTGATTTGCCGGTGACGGTGGGGCAGTCGCCGTGGAGCAAGCCCTTGTTCAGCAGCGCCTTGAGTACGGCGGGTGTGCCGCCGACTTGATAGAGATCCCACATGACGTATTTGCCGCTGGGTTTCAGATCGGCGATGTGCGGGATTTTGTCGCCGAGGCGATCGAAGTCATCGAGCGTCCAGTCGACTTCGGCTTCGTGTGCCATGGCCATCAGATGCAGCACGGCATTGGTGGACCCACCGAGTGCGATCACCAATGTGACCGCGTTTTCAAGACTTTCGCGCGTGATCAGATCGCGCGTGCTCACGCCTTTTTCAATCATCTTCACCAGCGCTGCGCCGGCGAGATAGGTTTCGCGTTCTTTCGCGGCCGAGACCGCAGGATTACTGGCGCTGTAAGGCAATGACAAACCGAGCGCTTCAATCGCGCTGCTCATCGTGTTGGCGGTGTACATGCCGCCGCACGAACCGGCACCGGGGCAGGCGTGGCATTCGATGTCGTGAACTTTGGTGTCGTCGATTTGTCCGGCCTGGCGCTGGCCGACGGCTTCGAAGATCGAAACGATGTCGAGTACTTCGCCGGCCGAACCGATGCCGGGCATGATGCTGCCGCCGTAAACGAAGATGCCCGGCACGTCGAGGCGTGCCATGCCCATCACGCAGCCGGGCATGTTCTTGTCGCAGCCGCCGATGGTCAGCACGCCGTCATGATTCATGCCGCCCGAAACCACTTCGATCGAGTCGGCGATCACCTCGCGGCTCACCAGGCTGTAGCGCATGCCCTGATGACCCATCATGATGCCGTCGGTTGCGGTGGGCGCACCGAAGCGTTGCGGCACACCACCTGCGGCCCGAATGCCCAGGCAACCTTGGTTGACCAAGCGATCGAGGTGAACGTTGCACGGTGTGATATCACTCTGAAGATTCACCACGCCGATCATCGGGCGGTTGAAATCATCGTCGTGGAAACCCACGGCCCGGAGCATCCCACGGTTGGGGGCTCGGCCAAGACCTTCGGTGGTCAGGCGGCTGCGGCGGTTGAGTTGCGGCAGTTCCATCAGCTTGTCCTCAATCGGTTTGGGGCCGCACAGTGTAAGAAACTATCCCAGGGCCTGCTCGTAGGCCAGAGATCGAGCCGGCGGGGCTTCGGGGCTGTCAGCCGGTGGGGAAGGGGCTATCATACCGAGGTTATTCCTGTCGACAGGAGAAAGTCGTGCCTCAACTCATCGATCGCCTTGCCGTATGTAGCTGGTCGCTTCAGCCGTCCACCCCTGCGGATCTGATCACCAAGCTGAAACAGATCGGTCTTCACCGTGTGCAGCTCGCGATCGACCCCCTGAGAGAGGGTGGCGCATGGGCTGATACCGCCGCGCAGTTCAAGGCCGCAGGGATCACCGTGGCCTCAGGCATGATGATGACCGTGGGTGAGGATTACACGACGCCGCAGACCATTCAGGCCACCGGCGGTGAACAGTGCCAGATGCCACGTGGGATGCAAGCTGGTCCAACATTCAGCAGATGGCCGAAATCGCTCAAACGCTGAAGCTGGAAATCGTCACGCTTCATGCCGGATTTCTGCCGCATGATCCTCAGATCTGGCCTACGGCAAATTGGTTTCACGGTTGCGGCAGATCGCCGATTGTTTTTCGAAGCACGGTCTGAAACTCGGTTTCGAAACCGGTCAGGAAGATGCCCAGACGCTGGGTGTGTTTCTGGACCGACTCGAGCGAGACAACGTCGGCGTGAATTTTGATCCGGCGAACATGATTCTTTACGACATGGGCGATCCCATCGAAGCCTTGCGTGCGCTGATGCCGCGCGTGATGCAGGTGCATCTCAAGGATGCGAATCGCACCACCACGCCGGGCGCGTGGGGTGAAGAGGTGGTGGTGGGCACCGGGCAGGTCGACTGGCCGGCGTTTTTCGGCGCTCTGCAAGAAGCGGGTTATGCCGACGATCTTTGCATCGAGCGCGAAGCGGGCACATCACGCGTGGAAGATATTACTGCGGCCCGGACATTTGTCTGCCGCGAATTCGCGACGATCTGAAAGGAAACATTAAATGGTGCGTATCGGCGTAATCGGCCTGGGTTTTATGGGGCGTATGCATCTCGGAGCTTATCAACAGATCCCGAATGCGACGGTGACCGCCATCAGCGATCGCAGCGAACAGCGCGCCGCAGGCGACTTGAGCGGAGGATGGGGCAATCTCGAAGGCGGCATCGAAAAAGTCGATATGGCCGGCGTCACCGGCACCACCGACTGGCGCGAACTGATCGCGCTCGATTCAGTCGATGCGGTGGATATTTGTGTGCCCACGCCTCAGCATGAGGAAGTGGTGCTCGCCGCACTGCGCGCCGGAAAACATGTGCTGTGCGAAAAACCACTCGCACTGGACGCCGCCTCGGCGCAAAACCTAGTGGATGTGGCGGCGAAAATGAATCGCATTCTGATGCCGGCGATGGTGGTGCGTTTCAGCCCATCCTATGTCTGGCTTCGTCAAGCCATACGCAAGATCACACGTATAGCGCTGTGCGTGCTGCTCGTTTTCATCGCCTGGTGCCGCGCGCCCGCCTCGGGCTGGTTTCTGGATGACGCGCCCATCCGGCGGCAAGCCTTGCTGGATCCGCATGTGCACGATGCCGATATGGTGACCGATCTGTTCGGCATGCCGAATCACGTGGAGCGCCATCGGCAAGGCAGGGCCCAGCGGGTCGCATTGATCATGGATCGCGCATTACCACTACGGCGACGAAGGGCCGATGGTCCATGCCGAAGGCGGCTGGCGTCAAGGAGCGCTCGGATGCGCTTGCAGCCCTCCTGGCGAAGCGCGGCCGCATTCACCCTCTCGCTCCACGCCCAACGCTCGGCCCTGGACGCCGAATGCTCCGCCCACCGCGCCTCCCTACGCCGGATCCACAAGGAGCTCGAGCACCTCCAGTGCCGACTCGTGGGGACCGACCCCCACGTCTTCCAAATCGACGCGACGAACGAGGACGAAGACGACGTCCTCTTCTGGGCCAACGAGTAGACGTCCCTGCCGGTAAGCCCCACACGCCGGCGACGCGCCGGCTGGAACCGGATCGAGCGCTTCGACGATGCCGAAGAGGTGGCCGCGAGCTTCGACGTGGAGCTGTCCGAAGATGGCCTCGGCTCCCTGCACACACTCTTCGACCCCGCCGCCGAGATCATCGCCCTCGCACGGGAGCACGACTGCTGGGTCCACGTCGACGGCGCCTTCGGGGTCTTCGCGCGCGTGTCGCCCCGCACGGCCCACCTGGTCGCCGGCATCGAGGAGGCCGACTCGGTCACCGTCGATGGGCACAAATGGCTCAACGTGCCCTACGACGTCGGCTACGCCTTCACCCGCGACCACGGCCTGATGTCGCGGGCCTTCCGCTACACCGCCGACTACCTGCCGGCCTCGGATGATCCCCGCCCGACCCTGGGCGCGTACTGCCCCGAGAGCTCCCGCCGCGCGCGCGGCTTCGCGACCTGGGCCACCCTCAGCGCCTATGGCAAGAGCGGCGTGCGCGAGGTCGTCGAGCACTGCCTCGATCTGGCCGCCCACTGCGCCCGCGGGGTCGACCAGGCCCCCGACCTCGTGCGCCTGGCCGAGGTCCCGTTGAACATCGTCAGCTTCCGCTACGACCCCGGCGGACTGGACGACGCAGCTCGACCGTCTCAGCGCCGAGATCGGCGAAGACATCGTCGCCGATGGCCGTGTCCTCGCCGGCTGCTTCCACGCTCTATGAGCGCCGCGCTTTCGTCGGCGCGTTCTCCAACCAGCGCGCGCCTGCGGTTTCGATCTGTTCCTCGGACGTGCGTGGCGCCAAGCATTCC
>CALOAZ010000176.1:0-11349 GCA_942491355.1 uncultured Phycisphaeraceae bacterium | reverse complement strand
CTTCGCTCATGCCCATCTCCTTATAGGATCCTTGAAAAGAGAAATGATGTTATCATCGTGAAAAAAGATGCGCCAGACGCGACAGGGCGCCGCTGATGGCGGTTTGCCGCCGGTTGAGATATTCATCGTCTGCCCGGTCAGCCAGGTCGGGCCGTTCCCGAAGAACCAGCCTGGCCGTCATTTCGGCTGCCTGGGCGGTCAAATCGGCACACTGCCGGAAATGGGCCTTTTTGTCATGCCTGACCGGTTTGGACAGCACCCGGCAGCAGGTGGCACCGTTGACGCGTTTGAAGGTGTCGTGCAACTGGCGGGCGCTGTCACGCATCTCCCGGGCAATGCTGATAGGGATGCTCGTTTCCGTAGAGCAGCCCGGCCGCCATCACGGCTCCGCTGAGCGCACCCGTACAGACAGCCGCTCTCCCCCAGAGCCACTGAAAACGGGGCGGCCATCGCCATGGCCTGCGCATCGCTCAGTCCGCCGTGCAGGCCGTGGTTTATCGCCGCAACCACCGCCTCCGTGCACAGCATCTGGCGGGTCTGGTAGAGGTTGCGGGCACGCTCCCGGATGCTCGCGACCAAGACTTCGGCATTGCTGTCTATCTTTTCGTCCATCTGTTCCCTTCGAAATCTCATCATGCGGCTGTTGGCGACCATCCATAAAGGGTAGATTTCTCCCGAGTTCAAGGCGGGAGTCGGATTCGAACCGGAGGAATATATGAAATATTTCGAGGATTCGGATCTGAGTCCCAACGCAGAAATCGGGTGAGAGATGCTGCTAGCCCTCGACACCACACGCTACACACTCTGGCGCCACCGCCGCCACTGGGGCGATCTCTACATCGGCGCCAGCGGCATTCCCGAACGCATGATCATCGAAAGCAATCAGGTGCTGGATCGTTTGCGGCCGGATGTGTTTTAAGCGGCGCTGGCCGAGTAGAGCGATGCACTTGCATTATGCACACCAATCCGTCTCGACCAGCAGCGCCTGTTGCAGTCGCTGCATGTAATCCTCCCGCCGAATTTCAATCGCACCAAACCGCTGGGTCAACGGCGTGACCATCTGCACGTCGAGCAGTGCGTAGCCGCTGACACGCAGTCGTTCGACCAGATGCACGAGGCAAACCTTTGACGCATCGGTCCCGCCGCCATCGGGATCGTGAAACATTGATTCGCCGAAGAACACACCGCGAATCGCCACACCGTACAGGCCACCCACCAATCGGCCTGCGCGCCAGGCTTCGACGCAATGCGCCAAGCCCATTGCATGAAGTTCGCTGTAAGCCGCGATGATTTCTTCGTTGATCCAGGTTTCGTCGGTCTCGCGCCGAGGATCGGCGCATGCGCGGATCACCTGTTCGAAAACCGTATCCACGCGCATTTCGAAACGACCGCTCTGCACGCGCTGGCGCACCGATTGCGGGCAGTGAAAATCATCGAGCGGCAGAATCGCCCGCGGATCGGGGCTGTAAAAGTCGATGGGCGATTCATCCCGGCTGCGCGCCATGGGAAAGGCGCCCTGCACATAGGCCGAGATCAGCAGTTCGGGCGTGAGCTTCATGACGGGCGCTGCGTCTCGCGCCATTTCAGAGGGCTCACACCCTCCTGACGACTGAACGCACGATAAAACGACGACAGATCGGCGAAGCCACACTCAAAAGCAATGGAGGCCACGGTGCGATTGGTCTCGCGCAGCAGATGCTGCGCATGGGCCAGACGTAGATCGCGCACGGCTTCGAGCCATGTTTTGCCGCTGACTTCGCGAAACAGCTGCGTGAACCGGCGACGACTCATGCCCAGGCGCTCGGCCACGGCATCCAGATGATCCGATTCATAAAATGTGCGTTCGAGTTCTTCGGCATATTCCTCGACGATCTCACGCAGGCCGATGCGCTCCGGTCGGGCGCGGCGCTTCAAGCAGCAGGAGAATCGTCTGCAAGGCGAGACTCACCATCGGCAAAGCGCCATCCCCCGCGGATCGCGATTGTTCGAACAACAATCGGCGCATCAGCGCACCGAGCCGTTGCCGCGCGGCCTGGCGCAAAGCCAGTCGTCCGGTGCCCAGACGCGCGAGCAGATTCGGATCGGCCTGCCAGAGATTCGGCGCCACGCACAAGACGTACAACGACATCGGCTTGCCCGGCTCGTCTTCCACACGGTTGGGCGTGCCCGGCGGCACGATCACCGCATCGCCCTCGGTCATCGGCACCGGCTTGCCCGCCAGATGGATGCGCCCCGCCCCACCCACCACCGACAAGATCTTCATGAAATCGTGCACGCGCGTGTCCATCTCGAAGCCTTCCTCGTGATGGCTTTCGATGATGAACACGCCCCAGGCCGGAATGGTCTCGGGCTGGGCACGACGGGTTTTACGCAAGGTGCCATGTGACATCACGCACAGACTAGGCGCCAATTGCCCGATATGCAAACGAATTCAAATCTATATTATTAGTACTTTAAATGCCGCATTGCATAATATGACACTAAATGACCCACGCCTCTTTCCTCTGCCGTGGAGCCTGACGCCCTCTGCCGCCACAACTTAACTGGTAAGAAAACCCCGCAAAATGACAAACACCGCTGACATGATTGACCCGATCACCCTCCTGCGCCCGCGCCGCACCATCACCGGCATGAGCGCCATTCTGTTGCCGTTTCTTGAAAGCGGCGCCGTCGACTGGCATGGTTTTGAGGCCCATGTCGATCGCACGCTCGACGCAGGACTCACGCCTGCCGTGAACATGGACACCGGCTACGCGAACCTCATCGACGAAACCACACGCACCCAGGCACTCGATCGCACGCAAGCGATTGCACGTGGTCGCGACTTCGTCGCAGGCGTTTACACAGGCGATGCGCCCGGTGTTAAATTCGACGCGCAGGCTTATCAGCCCGGCGCCGAAGCGATCCTGACGCGCCGCGGCACGCCCGTCATTTTTCAGTCTTACGGCCTGGGGTCGCTCGACGAATCAGCCATCGCCGAGGCCTATGCGCAGATTGCCGCTTTCTGCCCGCGCTTCATCGGCTTTGAACTGGGCAACATGTTCGCACCGTTCGGGCGCATCTACACGCTCGAAACCTACGAGCAATTGATGTCGATTCCCGAATGCCTCGGTGCCAAGCATTCTTCACTCAGCCGAGAACTGGAATGGCAGCGCCTGATCCTGCGTGATCGCGTGCGCCCCGACTTCAAGGTCTTCACCGGCAATGACCTGGCCATCGACATGGTGATGTACGGCAGCGATTACCTTCTGGGCTTGAGTACGTTTGCACCAGACTATTTCGCCCAGCGCGATGCACTGTGGGCCGCAGGCGACCCGGCTTTTTACGAACTCAACGACACACTGCAATACCTGGGCTTTCTTGCATTCCGCGATCCGGTTCCGGCCTACAAGCACTCCGCGGCGATGTTCCTGAATCTGCGCGGCTGGATCGCCACCGATCAAACCCATCCCGAAAGCCAGTCGCGCCCGTCGAGCGACCGCGCCATCCTTCAAGTCATTCTCGAAGCACTCACCGCACTCGGTGGAGCGTAAACCATGTCGTACACACGCATCGGCCATCTGAAAACCATCGAAGCTTTCCGCGATCATCTCGCCACGCTCGGCCTCGATCTGCCCGACCGACGATGCGCGACAAGTTAGCCGCCGTCCAAAGCTTCACCGCTGGCCGAAAGCCATGGACGTTCGGCGGCTTTCGCGTGGGCAACCGCATTGCGATTCATCCCATGGAAGGCTGGGACTGCACCACCGACGGCCGACCCACCGAACACACCCAGCGCCGCTGGAAGCACTTCGGCCTGTCGGGCG
The DNA here is from genome assembly GCA_942491355.1 of uncultured Phycisphaeraceae bacterium. Lineage (GTDB taxonomy): Bacteria > Planctomycetota > Phycisphaerae > Phycisphaerales > Zrk34 > CALOAZ01. The sequence goes on along the minus strand of CALOAZ010000176.1, from coordinate 7,543 downwards.
CCAAACTCATCTGGGGCGGCGAAGCCTTTGCGGTGCAGGCCGACGGGCGAGCCAATCCGAACCAGCTTTATTACAGACCTGAAAACGAAGCGCCGATGCGCGACCTGCTGCGCACACTGACTGACGCACATCAGGAACGCTTCGGCCGCACCGACGATTTGCTTGTCGGCCTGCAACTCACGCACTCCGGACGTTTCAGCCGACCGAACCGCAAAGACGCCATCGAGCCCCGCATGGCCTATCGCCACCCGGTCCTCGATCGGAAATACAACGTCGAACATGAATCCGACGCCGCCATGCTGCTCACGGATGACGACATTCACGGCTTGATCGACGCGTATGTTGAATCGGCCAAGCTCGCGCAGCGCGTCGGCTTTCAATTCGTCGACGTCAAACATTGCCACGGCTATCTCGGCCACGAATTTCTCTCGGCCTTCGATCGTCCCGGACCTTACGGCGGCTCATTCGAAAACCGCACGCGCTTTCTGCGCGAGATCATTACCGCCATTCGCGCCGAATGCCCTGGGTTGCTCATCGGCGTGCGACTGAGTCTGTTCGACATGCCGCCCTTCAAGCCGGATCCCGACAAGGGCTCGGGCGGCAAACTCGGCCCGGGCATGCCCGAAGAACATCCGACCTCGAACTATCCGGGCTTCGGCTTGAATCGCAGCGCGCCGCTCGAACCGCAATTCGATGAACCCACGCGCCTGCTTGAAATGATGCGCGATGATCTGGGCGTGTGCGCCGTGAATCTTTCGGCAGGATCGCCCTACTACAATCCGCACATCCAACGACCGGCCTATTTCCCGCCGAGCGATGGCTATCAACCGCCGGAAGATCCGCTGATCGGTTGCGTGCGCCAGATTCATGCGGTGCGCGATATCAAACGCGCCGTGCCTAACCTGCCGATCATCGGCACGGCTTACACCTACTTCCAGGAATATCTGCCGCATGTCGCTCAAGCCGTGGTGCGCGCCGGCTGGGTGGATTCGGTCGGCCTCGGGCGCATGGTCCTGAGCTACTGGGATCTGCCCGCCGACGTTCTCGAAGGCAATGCGTTTGCCACCAAAAAGATCTGCCGCACATTCAGCGACTGCACCACCGCACCGCGCGCAACGGCATGATCAGCGGCTGCTTCCCACTCGACGATCACTACAAGCAAAGCCCGGTACACGACGACCTGAAAACGGCAAAATCCGACCTCAAAGCCCGCCTGACGGTGCTGAACAACGGTTGAATTTCATCCCGGCGCGTCCTTGAGCGGTGGTAGAATGTTTGCATTCCTTCCACGATTCGAGGCCCCGCCGATGAAACGCCTCCTTTTTTTCGCGCTCGTCGCACTCTGTCTTCTTCAACCTGCCCAAGTATTTGCGCAGGCCGCCGGTGCCGGCGGCGTGTATGTCGATACCGACCGCGTGATCAAATCGCGAACTGGATCACGGTGATCACCTGCGCCGCGTGCGCCTGAGCGCCACCGAGCCCAAAAAACACGGCGCCCTCGGCTACGTCTCGCTGCCGCGCCTGCTACATGCGGCACAAACGCGCATCGAAGCGGGCGAAGCGATTGAAGATGACGTGCGCTTTCTCGGCGGCCTCACGCGCATCGATGCCGTCTTCGTATTTCCCGATCAGAAAGATCTGGTCCTCGCCGGACCGATTGAAGCACTCGACACCACGCTGCCGCTGCGCCCGATCGGCAAAACATCGGGGCATCCCGCCCTGCGCCTCGACGATCTGATCGTTGCTTTGCGCACCGCCGGACCGGGCAAGCGCGGTACGACTTTCGGCTGTTCGATCGAAATGGATCAGGCCGCGATGAATCGCATCGCCGAAGCCGCTCGCGAATTCGGTCCGCTGCGTTCCACCGCGCAGCGCGGCAAACTCGCGGGCAAACTGGCCGAAGCCGCCGGATTGCAGACCGTGCGATTCTTCGGTATCGCGCCCGACACACGCCTCGCGTTCACCTGTCTCGAAGCTGACTTCGTGCTCAAGCCGCTTGGCCCTGGGCTTGGATCGCGCGCCGATTGCCGGCATCAAGAGCCATCTCGACATGGCCGAGAGCGGCGATTCGATTTACAGGCGCTGGTGGTTCGAAGCCGCATACGAACCGATCCGCGTTTCTGAAGACGGCTTGTCATTCGGCCTGGAAGGCCAGCGCATGCGCGTGCTTTCAGCCGACCCGAGTGCGCCCGAACCCGAAAACACCACTGCTGCCCAATACGCCGCCGTCCTGAATGAAAACTGGCACGCGCTGGCCCGCGCGATCCCCGCCTTTGCCGATCTGGAAAACGCGGCCGATGCCGCGATTCTTGCGGCCTTGATTCGAATCGAAAAACTGGATCAAAAAGCGGGCGTGGATCTGTCTTGGGCGATGGAGAGCGGCAACTACCCGATCAAACCCGTGCCCATCCCCACGCATGCACAAACATTGGTGAACTACCGCAAAACCGGCACCGCCCGCGTAGGCTTCGCACTCGGCGGCGTGATCATGCGACCCGATTCAATTGCGTCGAAAGACCGGCGAGCGCCGGATACCGGCGGCGAATTGACGACACTGCGCCAACGACTGGAAGGTGATGCTTGGTTGTAAGCGCCATCTGGCGAATGAAGCGCGATTGATTTTACTTAGATGGCAACTGAATATTGCCGAAAATTTTAACGCCGTCTTGGCCGTACAGGGACTGCCATCTTTTTGTCCCAAAAAGGGGACTGCACCGCTTTCTGATCTCAGCTAGCCCAAAATCACATCCAAGGGATTCACTTCGGACAAGAAGCGATAAACATCATGCATTGATCTAGAACCAGAAGGCATTGCACCATTCAAAACCTCTGACTGAATACGATTCCACTTATGGGCTGGCATACCTGATGTCCCGCACACACGAACAGTATTGCGCCGACTGTCATCCCAAGGCTCATTAAAAAGACCAAGCCTCTGGATACTTTCAGCATGATACCCAAACCCAAGAAACACGATATGCTCAGCGCCTTGAAGCAATTGCCTCGCGCGTTGAAATGCTTGTGTCCGACCAGAAGCTTCACCCACAATCACAATTTCTTTCGCAGCCAACTTGAGTCCTTTGGACGTCAATTGGTTCGAATATTCCCGCCCTTTATCGTGAGTCGTCGCCAATTTTCCGAGCGATCCATGAACATGAATGATTGGGATTCTTGACAACACATCTATAGCTTTATCATCCGAACCCAGCCGACATGCCAGCACCGTGAATAAATAGAATTCGAGAGATCGATCGTAATTAAAGGTGATGATTGAAAGCTTGTTGTCACCAAACGCGCCTACGGGATTGTCCATCGTATTAAACAGGAGTTCATACCAATGGCGACCTGGCGCCCCCGGCGGAAACAACTTTTCCGGCTGCTCTCTTGGAATAAGAGCAGCCGCAATCGCTAGCTTCCCTATCTCTATAAATTCAGGCCGATTTTCTAAAAACCAATCAATCGAGGTGTAAGCAGATTGCCGCAGGGCATCAATAAATATCGGTATATCCCGATAAACACATCCCGCCTGACTCATCAGATTCCTTACTTCATAATTATCGCGTAATTTGCAAATATCATCTCGGAGACCGACTCCCAAAGGAAATCCATAATCCATCGACGCTCCTGCTCCAAGAACTAAGACCGTCTGCCGCTCTATCACAGCCAAAACCTCACCAAGGAAATGCGACGGACTCTACACACCCCGAATCAAGAATGCGAAACCGGCCGCCCGCTCACCGTCAGCGTCGCCGCTTTATTTTCTGCCTTCGACGGACCGCACGCACAACTGCCGCCGCCGCAGGAGCGACCGCGCAATCGCTTCATGAGTTGGCGCACGAGATAGATCATCGCAACCAGCACGATGGCACCGACGACGGTGATTTCGATGACGCGATCCATATCTCACTTTCCAAAAAGATCAGGCCACCGGGAACAAAGCCGTTCCCACCTGATACACCAGCACTGCGCCGCCCCAGGCCAGAACGGTCATGTAGACGAAGCTGAAGACCGCCCATTTCCAATTGGCTTCGCGGGCGATGACCACCAGTGTGGCCATGCACTGTGAGCATAGCGCGAAGAACACCATGATGGCCACCGCCACCACCGGCGTGAAGACGGCATTGCCCTGAACGTCTTTCGCATTCCGCATGGCGGCGACCAGACCTTCATCTTCTTCGCTGGCATCCGCACCGAGGTTGTACAGAATGCCGAGCGTCGAAATGATCACCTCGCGCGCCGGAAAACTGGCCAGCACGCCGACGGTGATTTTCCAATCAAAACCGGCAGGAGCAAAGACCGGCTGCACCGTATGGCCCAGACGGCCCATGAGGCTTTGTTCCAGGTAGTGGCCTTCGGCTGCGGTATCGACAGAGGCGATCAGTGCCTCATCGGTGGTCAGGCGCTCCACGGCCGCCGCTTCGGTGATGCCTTCCTGTTGCACCAATTCGGCAGCTCGCTGCACCAGCGCCTGCTCGCGCACTGAATCCGGCCGCGGGAAATAGCACATGGCCCAGATCACAACCGACATCGCCAGAATCACCGTGCCGGCGCGCAAGACGAATTCGCGGGCACGCTCGTACACGCGCCACAACACATCGCGCCATTGCGGCACGCGGTAAGGCGGCATTTCCAAAACAAACGGCGTCGGGCGGCCGCGCAGAATCAGGCGGTTGAAGATGAATGCCGCCACGATGGCCACACCCAGCCCCACAAAGTGCATCACAAACAACGTGAAGCCCGCCCAGGCCGGTCCGTAAATCGGTTCGATGAATGCCCCGATCAGAAGCACATAAACCGGCAGGCGCGCCGAACAACTCATGAGCGGACAAACCAGAATCGTGGTCAGCCGCGCCTTGGGTTCCTGAATGGTGCGCGTGGCCATGATGCCCGGCACGGCGCAAGCATAACTGGAGAGCATGGGCACGAAGCTTTTGCCGCTCAGCCCGCACCAGCCGAACAGGCGGTCCATGAGAAACGCGGCGCGCGGCATGTAGCCCGCGTCTTCGAGCAGCGAAATAAACAGAAACAAAATCACGATCTGCGGCAGGAAGATCAGCACACCGCCCACGCCGCCCACCAGACCATCGACCACCAGACTTTGCAGAATCGGCATGCCTTCAAGCATGCCGCCGATCCATTTCCCCCGCGCCCAAAAACCCATCTCGATCAGATCCATAAACGGCCCAGCCAACGTGTAAATCGCTTGAAACACGACGTACATCACAGCCCCGAAAACAGCGAGGCCGAACACGCGATGGGTCAGCAGATCATCAATGGATTCCGAAAACGCCCGCTTTGCATTGCCTGCAGGTGTCAGCACGCCCGACAAGAGATCATCGATCCACGCATAGCGGACTGCCGTCTCGACCTGGCCCACTTCGTAGCCGCCGTGCTTGAGAATTTCACGCGACTGGGCCACGCATTGATCACGGTGCGCCGCATCCAGTTCGCCGCCGAGCGGCGCATCGGCGTCGACGTCGAACATCAATCGCTGTGTTTCGGCGGGCGTCAGGCGTCGGCCACCGGCGCCACGCAACTGTTCGGTCAGATGCTCGAACGCGTCGGCCACGGGCTTCGGCCATGCCACGCGCGTCATCATCGGGTATTCACTCAGGCCCTTGCTGATCGCGGCCTTGAGTTGATCCACACCGTGACCTTTGGCACCCACGGTGGGAATGATCGGCACACCGAGACGCGCCGAAAGCACTTCCAAATCAATGCCGATTTTCCGGGCTTCGGCGGTATCCCACATGTTCAGCGCCAGCACAGCGGGCAGGCCTGCTTCAGCAATTTGCGTGATCAGAAAAAGGTTGCGTTTGAGATTGCACGCATCGACCACGCATACCAGCAGATCGGGCTGGCATACGCCCGCCACCTTGCCGGCCAGCACGTCGAGCACGACGCGTTCATCGGGCGAAATCGCCGCGAGGCTGTAGATGCCCGGCAGGTCGATGACATCGGCCTCGCCCGAATCCAGTCGCACGGTGCCGATCTTTTTCTCGACGGTGAGTCCCGGATAATTGCCGACGCGCTGACGCGAACCGGTCAACCGATTGAACAGCGCACTTTTTCCGGTATTGGGATTGCCGATCAGCGCAATCTGCGGGCGGCGCTGCTCGGTCGAAGACGACGGCGATGCGGCGACCTGCGTCACGATGAAGATCCGGCGGCCGATGCGAGCCCGAGACCTTCGGTTTCTTTCCGACGCAGACTCAGTTGCACACCGCCCACTTCGAGAATGATCGGGTCGCCCAATGGTGCGATGCGCAACACTTTGACGTGAACACCGGGTGTCAGGCCCATGGCCATGAGGCGCTGGAGGGTGGCATCGATGGCCCCGCAAAGCACCAGGCGACCGGCATCGCCTGTTCGCACTTCGCGGAATGAACGCACCTGATCTGGATTCGCCTCAGTGGCCATTGCAAACGCCTCGATTGCCATTAGGGCAGGGATCAAACAGGCGGGTAGATCACCGATGGCTCTTTTTAAGCCGGCGATCCAACGATGCTGAGGCATTCTAACTAGTTGCGACTGAATCGCAATATCGTGGAATCAGCCAAGCCGGCCTGTGGCAGTAGGCGATCTCATAACACATCTTGAGTTATTTCAATGACTTGCGACTTTTGATCGGCAGGCACTTTTGCCGTGACCTCAGACGCAGCGGTCGTGGATCCAACTGAAGCGGATCGGCGGCTGCGCGGTCAGCCTTGCGGCAAACTCGTCGGCCAGACGTTCATAGCGCTCGGCCTGCTTGCACAGATAGTCCTGCGCCTTGGCCGCCGCACCAGTCACCGAATGGCTCGCCAGATTCCAGGTTTTGACCAGATGCCCGATGATCTCGGCGTAGTCATGCGCGTGTAGACATTGAGGCGGCACTGGGCAATGATTCAACCTGCGACGCCACCTGATCTGGGTGACGACCAACTACGACATTTTGCGCACACGGGACCATGGTGCAATTCATCCGGTGGAACCTTTAAAACACCCTGATACCAACCGTGCTCTCTTTCACCATAAAACGTTTTTCCTTTTGTCCACCGAGGAGTTTATCCCTAATCCGGAGTTGATCGTTTTTTCTAAAACTGCCCACCCAAATAATCACGCAGGCATGTGCCAGTAAAGGTAATCCTAAGGTGGAAACCAGGTGAAAATTGGACCGGATACTTGCACAACCCCTTTGATATCGTGGTTGCATTCCGATCGCATTTCGTCTACCCTTTGTCTACCCTTTTGTGGCGACGGCGTGCTTAACTATCCGTTGTTATTCACAGCGTGCACACCACGCACAAAGCATGTAAAAAATTAGGTGCTGCAGACATGATGTTATTTCAATAAGTTATATGGTTGATTGTACAGGAGTCGATATAATTTGGGAGCAGGAAGTCGGAGGTTCGAATCCTCTCGCCCCGACCAGTCTTCGTTCGAAACGCAGTTGAGGACAAAGACCGCCACGGCGTAGCTGAAAGCGAAGCCGCCACACTTTGGAAAAACAGAGGCAAGAAATCAAGAACTACCTATGTTTATATCAATACAAGCAATGTGC
>CALOAZ010000175.1:0-7436 GCA_942491355.1 uncultured Phycisphaeraceae bacterium | reverse complement strand
TCTTCGCCTGATCGGTTTTGTCCACGGCATTCTGGTGATCGGACTGATCGGCTACGGCATTCTGCGCATGACTTTCTACGGTGCCGGCAGACGCTCCCGGCGCAGCAGCAAAGACGGCGGCAATGGCTTGCCGCTGCTGGCCATCGCGGTGGGCCTGATTGTCGTGGGATTCGCCGGAACGTTTTTCGGAAACCTGATCAAAGCCGCCGTGAGTCGCCAACGAGAATTTCTGGCCGATGCCGCTGCGGTGCAATTCACGCGCAATCCCGAGGGCATCGGCGGCGCCCTGAAGCGCATCGGCGGAGCGCGCCACAGTTCGTTTTTGCACACTGCCGCTGCCGCCGAAGCCAGTCATCTGTTTTTCGCGATGGCGCTCGACAGTGGCATCGCCTCGTGGTTTCGCACCCATCCGCCACTGGAAGAACGCATCGGTCGTGTGGATCCGAGTTGGGATGGTAAATTCGAGCGCCCGCCCGAGCGAGAAACGGCGCCCCAAACTGAACCCGAAGCCGCACCCGCCGTGGATGTCAGCAAGATGGTGATGGGTGCCGCCGTCCTCGCCCATGCCGTCCAGCACATCGGTCAACCCTCACCGGCACATGTCGCCAAAGCCGGTGCCATGCTGGGGCGCATCCCCGAGGCATTGCACGCAAGCCGCGCGCGATCCTTACGGTGCCCGTGCGGTCATCTATGCTCTGCTGATCGATCCTCAGGATGACATTCGGCAACTTCAACTTAAGCGCATCGCGCAGCATGCGGATTCAGGCGTCGAAACCCTAGTTCACCAACTGCTCGACGACACCGCCACGCTGAATGTAGATCTGCGTCTGCCCTTGCTGGATTTGTGTACACCCGCACTCGCTCAACTCTCCGCGGATCAATATCGCCAGTTCAAAGGCAATGTGGCTGAACTGATTCGTGCCGACGACAAGGTGGATCTCTTCGAGTGGGTCTTGCAGCGTTTGATTTTGCGCCACCTCGAACCGCGTTTTTGCGGCGTTAAACTACCGCGCACCGTTTTTCATAACCTCGACGAACTTCGAGAGCCGGTTCGTATTTTGCTTTCCACACTGGCTCGTGCGGGCGCTTCGGAAACTTCCGCCGCCCAGCATGCCTTTGAAGTCGGACTCAAGCACATGCAGCTCACCGGATTGGAACTCGCGCCGGCCGAAGCCTGTTCTTTGGGCTCACTCAACACCACACTGGTGCAACTCGATCAGGCCGCGATGAAAATCAAACGCACCGTGCTCGAAGGCTGCGTGGCCTGCATCGGTGCCGACGACCACGTGGCCCCGCGCGAAGCCGAACTGCTGCGCGGCATGGCCGACAGTCTCCGCTGCCCGATGCCCCCTCTGCTGGCCTGATGCCCACTTCGGCTACACTTCCGACATATGGATGATGCCATTCACATGCGCCGCGCCATCGCCTTGGCCGCCCGTGGCCTCGGCCGGGTCGAGCCCAATCCGCCGGTGGGTTGCGTGATCGTCAAGCGCGGGCGCGTGATCGCCGAAGGCTGGCATCGGGTTTTTGGCGGGCCCCATGCAGAAATTCATGCCCTGCGCCGCGCGGGCACGGCGGCGCGCGGGGCGACCGCTTATGTTTCGCTTGAACCTTGCGCGCACCACGGAAAAACACCGCCCTGTACCGCGGCGCTCATCGAAGCCGGGATCGCTCGCGTGGTGATCGGCGTCAAAGATCCTTTTCCGAAAGTGGCTGGACGCGGCTTGCGCCAACTGCGCCGCGCGGGCCTCGACGTCGAAATCGGCGTCGAACAAGATGCGGCCCGTGAGCGCATCGCCGCATTTTCAAAACGCATCACCACCGGCCTGCCGTGGGTCATCTGCAAATGGGCGCAGACACTGGATGGCGCCATCGCCACCACGTCAGGCGACAGCCAGTGGATCAGCAACGAGACGTCGCGCCGTGAAGTGCATCGGTTGCGCGCCCGTGTCGATGCGATTCTCATCGGCATCGGCACCGCCATTGCCGACAATCCGCAACTCACGGCGCGCGATGTTCCCATCCGACGCGTGGCTCGACGCGTGGTCATCGACCCGGATTTGCGTCTGCCGGCAAACTCACGTCTGCTTCGCACACTTGAACAAGCCCCACTCACGCTTGCGGTGCGTCAGTCCTCGCTGGACAAACGCGGCACGCTGCGCCGCCGTCTGGAAGCCGCGGGCGTGGAACTTTGGCCCTGGCGCGGCGCGATGCTGAATCCCGAAAAACTTTTGCGGCATTTGTCTGCGACACATCATGCCACGAATGTGCTGGTGGAAGGCGGCGCCACCACGCATGGCCTTTTGCTCGAGCAACACCTGGTCGATGAGATCCGCGCCTTTGTAGCGCCGAAACTGCTCGGCCATCCCGGGCTTTCGGCGGTGCGCGGCTCTCGGGAGGTCCGGCGTATGGCCGAGGCCCATGCCATGGTTCTCAAAACCGTGCGCCGATTCGGCGACGATCTGATGCTGACCTATCGGCCGATCTGACCCGCGTTACAATCGGCCTTTCGATTTTCTTCCTGGAGTTTTATGGCCATGCGCGCAATGACCATCACCGCCTTCGGCGGGCCCGACGTCTTGAAAATCCAGGAAGTGGCTGAGCCGGAAGTCCGACCGAAAGACCTGCTGATTGAAGTGCGCGCCGCCGCCCTGAATCCGGTCGACACCAAGATCCGTGCCGGCGCGCACGGCAATCTGCCGTTGCCGATCATTCCCGGCTATGACGTTTGCGGCACGGTCATCGGGATGGGTGATGCGGCCGAAGGCTTTGCCCTCGGAGATCGTATCTATGCCTCGCCGAATCTGCGTCGGCCGGGATCGCATGCGCAGCGCGTTGCCGTGGACTACCGCACGGCGGCGCCAGCACCTCAATCCCTGACTGACGCCGAAGCCGCGGCACTGCCGCTGGTCACACTCACGGCATGGGAATCGCTGCATGATCGGGCGCGCATCGGTTCATGTCAGAGCGTGCTGATTCATGCCGGTGCCGGCGGCGTGGGGCATGTCGCGATTCAAATCGCCAAAGCCCACGGCTGTCGCGTGATCACCACGGCATCGCAGCCCGAATCCATCGCACTCTGCCGGGAACTGGGCGCCGACGTGGTGATCAATTATCGCGAAGAAAACGTGGTGGAACGCGTGCGCGCCGAGACGGGTGGCGCCGGCGTACCAGTCGCCTTTGATACCGTCGGCGGCGCGGCGCTTGATCAGGCCATGGACTGCCTGGCCATCGGCGGTCATGTGGTGGGCATTGTCTACACCAAGACCGACACCATTTATGACAAGCTGTTCCGCATCAACGGCACGCTGCATCTGGAATTCATGGGCGTGAAGCCGATTCACGACATCCGCCCGGAAGACCACGGCACCATCCTGCGCTCTGCCGCCGAGCTCGCCGACCGTGGGAAACTCCGGCCGATCGTGGCGCGCACCATCGGCTTGACCGACCTTCCGGCCGCTCATACCGAGCAGGCCCAATCCCACACCCGCGGCAAAATCGTCATCGATCCCAACCGATAAACGCGCCCAAAGCATTTTGAAGCAGCCGGTTACAACGACATCACGTTTTGCGGTGGCACACTGACCCTGCGCCATCCTCGGTAAATTCCCCACCTCCGAATTATCCCCAAACCATGGAAGACCACCGCCCTCACGCCAACAATCTCTGAGTCGGGCGTCCCCCCCGGGACGGAGGAGTGAGTTTGTTTTTCCGGGCGGAGCGGGTCATCTCTTGCGATTCTGGTTTGAAAAACTGAGCCGGCTCCTCGGCGTGAGCAAACGGGGGCGCGCCATGCCCCTGAAGCCTGTCCATGCGATGCCACGTCCTGTGGCCACCAAGCCACCTGCACCCAAAACACGATTTGATCTGGTCGCGGTCGACATCGACGGCACGTTGTTGTGTTCGGAGCGCACGCTCACGCCGCACGTGATCGAGGCGGTGCGCGCCGCCGCTGATCAGGGTGTTCATATTGTTCTGAGTTCTGCCCGACCGCCGCTCAACGCGCAGCATGTTCTGCAACAACTCGGACTCGACACGCACATGATCTGCTTCAACGGCACATTGATCTGCCGTGGCTCGGATCTGAAAATCATTCAGCACTGGTCGATTGACTCGGCCCTTGCTCTGGAAGCCGCGCATCTGGTGCGCCAGATTTATCCGAAGGCCCAGATTCGCGCCGATGTCATCGACAAGTGGTACACCGATCGGTTTCAATCCAAAAATGCGCAGGGCCAGCCGGCGCGCAATCGTCCGGCCATGGTCGATCGGCTTGAACATATTCTTGTGGAACCGGTCACGCGCCTGACGTTTCTGGGCCATAGCCGCGCGATGCGCGAAGCGCGCAAGGCTCTGGCCGAACACTTCGGTGGCCTTTTGAAATTCGAAGCCACCGACGACCGGATTATCCAACTGTCGAACCCGAAAGCCGACAAAGGCGTGGCACTCGAAAGAGTCTGCGCCATGTACGGCGTCGAACGTTCACGCGTGATGGCCATCGGCGATGCGCCCAACGATCTGCCCATGCTCGAATGGGCCGGCTGTGCCGTCGCCGTCGCCAATTCCTATGCCGAAGTACTGACGGCGGCCGACATCGAAGTGGCTTCCAACAACCGACATGGCGTGGCCGAGGCCATCCGCAAATACGTGCTTTCGAAGGGCCCCACGCCCCGGAAAAAAAATGCGGGGCGGCCGGATACCCGGCATGCGGCGTAAAAACACGTTTCTCTACAAAAATCGCTGACCAGTGACATGTATCCGTGTCACTGTTTTACCGGACCTGTTTGATATAAATCGCGCATTCTTTTCGGGTCAAAACATTGACCCGGGACGATTCGAGGGGAAAAATACCTCGTCGCTTCCGCCCGGAGGGTCTTGGGCGCAAGCACGTAGTACGCAACGGGGAGTAGAGGGTGTCGATTTTTACCAAGCTCTTTGGGCTCTTTGGTGGTGGGCGCGCGTCGTCTTCCTCACTGAGCATGAACACATCCCGTCAAATCAACTACGACTTGGTTGCCATCGACATCGACGGCACGCTGGTGCGCAGTGATCGCACGTTGACGCCCCAGGTCATTCACGCCGTGCGCCGCGCAACCGATGCCGGCGTGCGCGTGCTGCTCAGCACAGCGCGTCCTCCGGTGAATGCGATGGAGATCCAACAGCAACTGGGGCTCGAGACGCGCATGATCTGTTACAACGGCGCGCTGATCTGCGACGGCAAGAACATGGACATTGTGAAGCATTGCGCGATCGATCCTCGCATGGCGCTCGAAATCACCCGCCTGTGCCGGTCGATTACCGATTCGGTTCAGATCCGCATCGATGTCCTCGACAAGTGGTATACCGATCGCGCTCAGCCCAACACCAGCAACACGGCCAACGCGCCGTCGCGCGTGGACTGCCTGGAACATCTGATGATCGAGCCGGTCACGCGCCTGATGTTCCTCGGCAAGCAGGAGCACATGCAGGAAGCGCGCCTGCAGATCCAGGACCGGTTCGGCGAACACGTCTTCCAGCAAAGCTCCGACGATCGCGTGGTCCAACTGACACGGATCGGTGCCGACAAAGGTGTGGCGCTCAAAGAAGTCTGCAGCCATTACGGCGTTCATCGCTCACGCGTGATGGCCATCGGCGATGCCCCAAATGATCTGCCCATGCTCGAATGGGCCGGCTGTGCCGTCGCGGTCGCCAACTCCTACAACGAAGTTCTGCAGCAGGCCGACCACGAAGTCGCCTCAAACAACCGGCACGGCGTGGCCGAAGCGATTCATCGCTACGTCCTGAATGAACCGGTGCCCTTTGACCTGCAGCCCAAGACGGACAAAAGCGCCCGCCTGGTGGCCTGATCCGAAAAACCCGATCCACGACGATCTCTCCAAGCGGCGAGCCCGACGGCTCGCCGCTTTTTTTATTCCACCATGCCGAGCGTGTGACACCTTCACGCACTTATCACGTTGTCGCGCTTGACCCCTCTCGCGCCGCACCGCATAACTATCGCTGGCCGGAGACGGCGCCGATGCGCCGCCCTCCGGGGTACGCCGCGATCGGGTGACACGTCGCCCGATCGCGGTTTTTGAGGACAGCATTCGTGGATTCCTGCCTTTCGTGTTGGATTTCAAGGACGCGGTACCTTTGACTGCAACCACGGGGCGGACTTCGGGAGAAAGATCCCCCACTTTGTCATCGAGTCAGTCATCATGTCTACGCCCATTCCACCCCCAAGCGCCGACGAACAGGCCGGCGATCCACTGACGCTGCGACGCAGTCGCGTGGTGGCGCGAATCTTGCAAAGCCACATTCGGGAAGATCGTCTTGTGCACACGCTTGGGCTGTGGCGCCGGGAATATGAGCATCAATCCGAGCCGGCCATTTTTGAATTCATGGGACGCGTGAAACATCGCCTGCTCGATCAGCGCGCCGAAAAACAGGTGATTCAGGCGATCTGGAATGGCTTTCATCAACTCGACGGCCTGTCGCCCGCGCCATCCGGCGCGCCAGAGCCCGGCCCTGAATCCACCCCTTCAGGCGATCGCTGCCAGTTGCCTGACGAGCTGCTGCATGAACTGGCCCGCGTGATCCACACGCAGACCTGATCGCTTCATCTTCAAATGGGTTCGATCAAAACCGCTCGCGGCGATTTCAAAGCGCATCGACGCATTCGGCCAACACGCGCAATCCACCCCGCAAACGACTGAGCAATTCCTTGTGCATCGGGGTGACCGGTTCAACCGGTCCGGCGGTGGCATCACGGGCCGAAGCAAACGTTTCGGCCACTTCCGAATCTATTTCCGAAGCCAGTCGCTGGCGGGCCTCGGCCCGCCACGTGCGATAAACATCCTGCCAAGCATCGAACCATTCCCGAGCCGCTTCCGGGTCATCGCGATGTTCTTCGGCATCGATTTCGTACAACTCGCGCCCGGTGCGATGCAGACGGACCAGCATCTCGGCCAGCGGTGACAATTCGGCCAGCTCTGGATCCAGCTCCTCCACAGACGAGCCGGGCCCGACTTGCGTATCGGTCTCGGCCTCGATCTCTTCAGAAGCTTCTTCGTCTAAATCTTCGTCTTCAAATTCAACGCCGAAGTCTTCTTCGTCCTCGTCGGAATCCTCTTGTCCCTTTTCGATTTCATCCTCTGCTTCATCGTCCTCATCTTCTTCGTCCGGGTATCCGTCGCCCAGATCTCCAAGACTCACCTCCGACTCGTCGACTTCGGTCTCTGCGGTCCGATCGGGGTACGGCAGCGTATCGGGTGGCGCATCGTCATCCGACGCTTCATCAATGGTGCCCAGATCGAAATCCGAATCGGCCGGATGCAAGGCACCCTCCGATTCAGTCTCTTGCTCTTCGGCCAACGATCGCTCTGCGCGCGAGACATCAACCCATTCACCAATTTGATCGGGCGTCGGCACGACTTCGTGATGCGCCGGATCGACCTCTT
>CALOAZ010000174.1:0-2640 GCA_942491355.1 uncultured Phycisphaeraceae bacterium | reverse complement strand
AGTTTTCTTGCCGGCTTTGATCCACTTCTGGTAGTACGCTCGCCGGTCTTCGACACTTTGCGCGGCCAGATCGTCGAGCAGCCAGTAGTCATGGCCGCGGTTGTCGCCGACGCCGTTGCCGAATCGGTAGGTCTCGGCGACATAGACACGGCCCTGGTCGTCGATGGCCATTGAAACAGGATTGCCCAACATGGGTTCGGCTGCGAACAGTTCGAGCTGTGTGCCCTCGGGCAGCACGAAGGCCTTCATGGCCCGTTCGGCATCGACGATGGCGGACGGATCGGGTTTGCCGAGTTCGGCGCTCCAGGCGGTCGTGGCGAGGGTCAGCACAAGTAGGGCGGAACTGAGACGGGGCATGGAAAACTCCTGAGAGGGCGCGTCATGAATGATGCGCCGGGCAGAGGCAATCTGGACATCTTTCGGAATCAGATCCTTCGGGTTCTGGAGCCGGGATTCGGATCGTACCTGATACGCCACGGTAAGCCGATGCGTTCGGTAAGATGTGGGCCACATGCCTTCTGCTGTGATGCGACATCGTCCCTTGGGCCGCAAATTTTATCGGCGCGATCCGGTCGCGTTGGCTCAGGCTTTATTGGGGCGTTTGCTGGTGCGTGTTTTGAACGATGGGCAGGTGCTTTCGGGGCGGATCGTGGAAGTCGAGGCTTATCTGGGTGTGGCGGATCAGGCGGCCCAGACATTTAATGAACGCCATACGGAACGAAATCACAGCATGTATCTCGACGCCGGACATGCGTATGTATATTTCACGTACGGGATGCATCATTGCGTCAATATCGTGAGTGATCGTTTGGATGTGCCCACCGCATGTCTGATTCGGGCGATCGAGCCGGTGGAAGGAATCGAAGCCATGCGGCATCATCGTGCGCGCAAGAAATCGGCACGTGTGTTACGCGACACGGATTTGTGTTCTGGGCCAGCGAAGCTGACTCAGGCGCTGGCCATCGATCGTGAGCTTGATGGTGCAGATTTGGTGCGCAGTGATGTGCTGTTTGTTGCAGGTCGTCATTCGGTGTCGCAAGAAGCGGTAGTGGCCGCGCCGCGCGTGGGCGTAGCCTATGCCGGGGCGTGGGCCCACAAACCGCTGCGCTTTTACGAAAAGGGAAATCCGCATGTCAGTGTGCGCTGATCGCTGGAGTCTGATCGCATGCATGCTGATCGCGGGTGCGTGTCGCGTGTCGGCAGAAGATCCAATGCTTGTGGATCTGGCGGCTGCAGCGCCAAAGCCGGAAGCTTTTTATGTCGCCTTCTGGGAAAACGATTCCACGCCGCTGAAGCCGAATGACAATACCGACCGTTGGTACACCAATGGCCTGGCGATCAGTGGGGCGCAGCGTGTGACGGGTGAAGATCCATGGGGATACGTGATTCCCTTTGCGCCCGGTGCTGGGCGTCCGGATGCCACCGCATGCGGTTGGACGTTCGGGCAGTTGATGTTCAGTCCGGAGAACCTTTCGGTGGCCGCGGTGATTCCCGATGATCGCCCTTATGCCGGCTATATGTATCTGGGTGGATTTTGGCAGCGCCAATACGGCGATGTGATGGATCACATCCAATTGGATCTGGGCGTGATCGGGACTGCCTCCGGCGCAGAATGGCTTCAGATCAATTTGCATGATGCGGTGGATACGGTTGATCCGCTGGGCTGGGACAATCAGCTTGCGGACGAAGTGACGATTCAGTTTTACGTGCGCCGCAAATGGCGATGGCATCTGGTTCAGGATGTCGACGTGCTGGGTTCGCCATGGTCGTGTCAGCTGGTGCCGCAGGCGGGGTTTGCGCTGGGCACGGTGCGGCGTCACCTCGAAGGCGATCTCACGCTGCGATTCGGTCATGCGTTGCCGGATGATTTCGGCCCGACGCGTCTGGCGGATCTCGGGTCGGCGACGGGACGCGGGTCGACGGCCCCTTTGTCGGGTTATGGCTACGTGCGCGTGGGCGGGCGCGTGGTCGAACATGATGTGTTTGTCGACGGCAGTGATTTCAAGGATGGTCACTCGGTCGAAGGTCGCAATGCCGTGGGTGAACTCCAACTGGGATTCATGATCGAGGGCCGAGAGGACGATTTTCGGTGGTCGGTCGGCTATGCGCAGACATTCCAATCCAAATCTTTTGCCAAGCAGGATGACCATCATGCCTTCGCCGGGCTGACCATCGGCTGTTCCTGGTGGTTTTGAGGTGAAAGACCGACAGGTGTTCTTGATGAATCGCTCATCCATCCCCTATGCTTGTGCGTGCCCTGAACCGGAGTCCTGGCTTTGAACGATGAAGCCCCATCGCTGCAGGAGATCGCCGACGAAACGCGCTATCCCGTGGACGCGTTCCATTTTGTGCGGCGCGGGCTGGATTACACCGTTCATCGCATTCATGCGCATCCCGAAGATCTGCCGGAGCAGGAGCGGCATGTGTCAGGTCGCCAGCTCAGTGAAGGTTTGCGCGATTACGCCATTGAGCAATACGGATTCCTGGCCGGGTGTGTGCTGCATCGTTGGAATTTGAATCGCAGTGAGGATTTCGGGGCCATTGTGTTTGCGATGGTGGATGGCGGTTTGATGCAGGCCACTGAAGGTGATTCGGTTCGGGATTTCGAAGGCATCTTCGCGTTTACGGATGCGTTTGATG
>CALOAZ010000173.1:0-6022 GCA_942491355.1 uncultured Phycisphaeraceae bacterium | reverse complement strand
CGCGGCACGCCGATGTTCAGCGGTGCGGATCTGGCGGCGATCATCAATGAATCGGCCATCATTGCCACACTTGCCGGCAAAGAGCATGTGGAGCAAGCTGATCTTGAAGAAGTCGCGTGGACAAGGTGCAAGGCCTGGCCGTGCTGACAAGAGCCGTAAGATTGATGAAGATGAACGTGTCGGGACCGCTTACCACGAAGCAGGTCATGCGGTCCTTCAGAAGCTGCTCAAGCACGCGGATCCGCTGCACAAGGTAACCATCATTCCGCGCGGCCATGCGATGGGTTCGACGATGAGTCTGCCCGAAAAAGATCGCTATGGTTACGGTGTCAGATATCTGCATGACATGCTGCGCGTGTTGTGCGGGGGTCGCATTGCCGAACATCGCAAGACGGGCGATACCACCAGTGGCGCCTCGATGGATATTCGCATGGCCACGCGCTATGCCCGCCACATGATTCTGGAATGGGGCATGAGTCCCCGGCTCGGCTTCGTCGACTATGCCACGCCTGAATTGCGTGAGTCGATCATGCCCGAGAAGAACTATTCAGAAGAAACAGCCCGGGTCGTGGATGAAGAGGTCAAGCGCATCATCGACGAGGCTTTTGACGATGCTCAGGCGATGATCGAGAAGAATTGGGATAAAGTGATTGCGATCTCAGAGGCGCTGCTGAAGTATGAAACGCTGTCGGCGGATGATGTCGACAAGATCATGAAAGGGCAGTCGCTGGACAAGCCAACGGTCGCAGATCTTCTGGATGCCGAGGCAGCCAAATCAGCGTCGGGTGATGCGGCAACTGAATCGAAGACTTCGCAGGAAGGCATGGGACCTGAAGCGGGTGGAGCCATCCCATCACCGGCCTGAGGTTCACGGGCGCATTCGGTCCCATCGATCATTTGGACAAAAATAAAAACACGCGCCGGCTTTAAAAGCGGGCGCGTGTTTTATTTTGTCCGGAGATCTGGAAACGATTATCGCTTGCCCGCCTTCAGGAATTTTTCTTTGTCAATGTTGTTGGCGGCGGTGGTGCCGTAAGTGACATCACCGGAATGTTTGTCGACGCGTTTGACGGTCGTGGTATCGATGTTCGGCCGGCTGTTCCAGCGGCCGCGCACGTTGTAGTACTTGGCGCGGTCGGTTTCCATCAGGAATGTCGAGCCATCTTCCCGGAATGGACTGCTGGTCATGCAGCCGGTCATCCAGAGAGTGCAAGACACAAGTAAAACGGTCAGAAAAGTATGCAGATAACGCATGTTGAACGAACCCCATCCTTGGCGAAATGCCGTACGTCTGTTTCTTTCCGTCAGCTCCAAAAACTTCCGAAGCTGATCCCCACAAAGTCGGCGGATTATAGCTCTGGAAAAACACCAATCCAGTGATGTGCTGATATTTACAATTCTTTAAAGTGGCGACTCGTGGTTTTTCCTCAGAGCCGATCGAGCGGACTACGCACGCCCAGGCCGCCTTTGTTCAAGACATGAGTGTAGATCATGGTGGTTTTGACATTGCGATGCCCTAGCAGTTCCTGCACGGTTCGAATGTCCTGGCCGGCTTCGAGTAGATGCGTGGCAAACGAATGACGAAAGATATGGCAGCTGACTGATTTGGTGATGCCCGCAAGGCGCGCGGCGCATTTGATGGCCGCTTGCACCGAGGAGCTGTCCGACATGATGGCTGTAAGCACCGCTTCGAGGGTCGCATGACGGGCGGTTTGCCGGAAAGACATACTGCCATCCGGGTTCCAAGGCGGCCTTCGGGTATTTGCGGCTCAGGGCATTGGGTAGATAGACCCCTGCATACCCGTGCTTCACTGCAAGGGTGTGCGCTTTGGCCACGTGTTCTAGTTGAAGGCGCAGGGTGGTGCGAACGTTTTCGCCCAGCATGGTGATGCGGTCCCGATCGCCTTTGCCGCCCCGAATGGTGATTTCGTGGCGATCCAGATCAATGTCTTTGACGCGCAGGCGCAGACACTCGGATCGGCGAAGGCCCGACCCGTACAAGAGCGACACAATCAACTGATAAATACCGGTCATCTGATCCAGAATGGCCCGTACTTCTGTTTGGGTCAGGACCACGGGTACGCGACGTGTGCGTTTGGCGCGAATGACATCATTCAGCCAGGGTAACTGCTGGCCCAGAACTTGCCGGTAAAGAAACAAAATGGCAGCAAGCGCCAGGTTTTGAGTGGCGGCAGAAACTTTTCGATCGGTGGCCAAGTGGTTCAGAAATGCCGTGACCTCTTGATCGCCCATGGTCTGCGGGTGCCGCAAGTCGTGGTGATGCAGAAACTGTTTGATCCAGAAAACGTAAACCTGCTCGGTTTTGAGACTGTAGTGTTTGACGCGCAGGCGTTCGTGGACGCGCACCATCAACCGCTTGCCCGGTTGGGGCGCAGGATCATCGCCCGACATGGGCGCATGGGCATGGCGAATCATTTGTATTTCCCCGGAATTCGAACCAACGTTCAGAGCATACGAACAAAGACTATATAAGTCAACATATGTTTCCCACGCATGTGTCGTGGGTGTCGCTCGGCAAGTTCAATAGGCGTCGTTTGTTTTGAACATCTGCATTTTGAAGGGCGGGCGGATGCGTGCCGGCGTGGGGTCGCCGGTTTCGCGATCGAATTCATCGGGCGTGCGTTGCGACGGCATCCAGTCGCCGGTGCGTTTGGCGTGGTGGGCCAGGGCTTGTCGCAACTGATTCAGCGTGTCGGCGTGTTCCGGCCGGCCAGCGAGATTGTGCAATTCATTCGGATCGATCTCCAGATCGTAAAGTTCTTCGGTGGGTCGGGGGCTCTGGAAGACCGATTGCTGATCCGGAGTAAGTTTGCTTTGGTGTTGCAGTTTGCGCATGGCCTGAAAAGTCGGGCTGCGCCCGGCATCGGCAGGTGGCGTGTTGGGTAGATCGGGATAGTCGTTTCGGATGTATTTGTAGCGTGTGGTCCGGACGGATCGCGCATGATCCTCGAAGTCGTGCCAGTGATCTTCAGAGAAAGCATGGGTTCGAATTTGTGCCTTCGCGTCATTCAGCAGAGGCAGAAAGCTGTGTCCCTCAAAACTGGATCCGGCGCGAAGACCTGCCAGTTCAAGACAAGTGGGCGCGATATCCACAGCGCTGATCAGTGCATTGCGGATGGTGTTGGCCGGGGCACTTGCGGGCCAGCGCACAATAAAAGGCGTTTTAATGCCGCCGTCATAAAGCGTGGTT
The DNA here is from genome assembly GCA_942491355.1 of uncultured Phycisphaeraceae bacterium. Lineage (GTDB taxonomy): Bacteria > Planctomycetota > Phycisphaerae > Phycisphaerales > Zrk34 > CALOAZ01. The sequence continues at coordinate 2,811 of CALOAZ010000173.1, read as the reverse complement.
TTGTCACGCGGGAAAGGCCGGCCATTGTCGGACATGAAGATCACCACGGTGTTGTGGGCAACGCCCTGATGATCGAGTTCGCGCATGACCTGACCGACATAGTCATCCAGGCGCGTGATTTCATCGTAATACATGGCCAGGTCAGCGCGGACCTCCGGGGTATCGGGCAGATGCGGAGGAACGCGCACGTCTTGCGGGCGATGAGGTTGGGCAATGATGTTTGGCGCGTAGTCGCGATGCGGATCCAGTGCGGCAAGCCAAAGGAAAAACGGTTTGTTTTTCGGTCGTTCGCGAAGCGTCGGAATCCAGTCGGCACAACCACTGGCATCTTTCGCCACCATGGCCGAAGCCTTTTTGCCGTCGGGGCCGGTTGGCAGCTGAAATCCCGAAACATCGGCGGGTTTGATCAGATCGAAACGATCTTCCACAAAAGGGCCGAGATGCCATTTGCCGGCAGCGGCGCACCAGTATCCTGCGGCGCGTAATTTTTCGGTGAAGGTGATCTGTTCGGCAGGCAGCGGCCAGTGCAGTTGTTCGGCGCCGGTATTGTGCGGATAGCGTCCGGTCAGAATGCTCGTGCGACTCGGGCTGCATGAACTGGCCGTCAGGATCGCATGATTGAAACGCACGCCTTCGCGGGCGAGTTGATCGATATGGGGTGTGCGGATGGTGGGGTGGCCGTAGACGCCGCAGTCATCCCAGTTCATGTCATCGGCGATGATCAGAACGATGTTCGGGGGATCGGTCGTGAAGGCGGGTGTCGGTGTGGTCGCACAGCCGGTCAGATCAATCGCGAGCAGCAGGCTCATCAGGGCGCAAAAGCCGTAGTGCAAGAACAACAAGAAAGAATGATCCGGTTTTTGGTTTGGCATGATTCAAGTATTCCGAATTAATTCGTGATCGGTGCCATCTTGTCGTAATACCACTTCGGGAAGGGCGCTTGCGGCGAGCGTTCGGGATGGCGGTTGTAAAACTGACGCCCCTTGTCCGGCAGCAGGGGCATGTTGTGGCCGTGAGATTGATCGAGTTTTTCGAACAATCTCGATTTCATGGCGGTCACGCGATCAGCATGATCGGAATCACGAATGAGATTGCGCGTTTCGTTCGGGTCGGATTTCAAGTCGTAAAGTTCGTCTGAATCCCATACGCCGTGATAGCGGATGTACTTGTAGTGGCCGTCGCGCAGCGCGTGAACCGTCGGGGTCTGGGGATAATTCCATTCCCAGTAGTATTCGTAGAGCAGTTCATCTTGCCAGTCTTTCTGGGGCTGTCCCTGTGCGATTTTCCAGAAGCTGTGTCCGTCGATTTTGTTCGGGCGCATGCAGACCGGCGGCTTCGAGCAGTGTGGGTGCGATATCGATATTGGCCACCACGTGATCCACTTTGGTGCCGGCTTTCAAAGCCTTCGGATATTGCATGATCAACGGGACGCGCATCGAGGCTTCGTAGGCGGTGCGTTTGTCGATCAGGCCGTGTTCGCCGAATTGAAATCCGTTGTCGCCCATGTACACCACAAGCGTGTTTTCAAGCTGGCCGGTTTTCTCGAGATGATCCATCAACCGGCCGACGCTGTCGTCGACCGGAACCAACGCCGCGCAGTACCGTTTGTAGTAGAACCCCAGGTCAAAGCGATCCAGGTTGTAGCCGAAGTCAGTGCCATGGCGGCTGTTGCGTTGATTGAGTACCCAGGCCGGTTTGCCGGCGCGATTTTCAGGCGTGTTGTCGAAAGTTTTCGGAGGTGTCCACACGGCGTCCTGATACAGCTCCTTCTGGCTGTCGCGCGGCACGAAATCGCTATGAACCGCCTTGTGGGAGATATAAAGGAAAAAAGGTTTCTGCGGGTCTTTGCGTGTGCTGAGCCATTCCAGTGCGTAGTCCGTCAGTTCGTCGGTGATGTAGCCTTTTTGTTGCACACGGAACTGGCCGTTGACGTTGAAGCCGTCGTAACGGGTTTGCGGTACCACGCGACTGGTTCCGTGACCGTCGGGGTAATAAGTGCCCTGGCCACGGAAAACGACCCAGTGATCAAACCCGCGCTGGGGTTCATCGGTCTCGCCCATGTGCCACTTGCCTAAGAAGGCGGTGGCGTATCCAGCTTTCTGAAGATCCTGCGGAAAGAAATTCAGCGTGGGATCCACCGGGTGATAGTTGTCGACCACACGATGGTTGTGGGCATACAGGCCGGTCAGAATCGAAGCCCGGCTCGGCGAGCAGAGCGATGTGGTGACAAAGGCGTTGGCGAAGTGCACGCCGTGGGCCGCCATGCGATCCAGATGAGGCGTTTTCAGAAAAGGATGACCCATGTAGCCCAGTGCGTCATATCGGTGGTCATCGCACAAGACGAAAAGAATATTGGGACGCGGGTCGGATGGGTGCGATGTCACTTTCGGGCTGGAACATGCCGTCGCCGTCAGGGGGCTGAACATGATCCAGTAGCGCGATGGAAACGTGAATGCATCAGTGGTCTCACAAGGGGTGATCCATGGCTGAATTCAAATAACGGATGACGTGGAGCCATCATTGCAGGCTTGGGCTCAGGAAACAAGATGAGTTCGATCCTGGTGGATTCAAAGGTCGATCAACCGGCGGTCAGCCAGAGCAAAATAAGGCCCGAGAATCAGCATGAACCAGATAAAAGTGGCGATCCCTGCGATGGCATTGCCGATCGGATGTGCGATCAGGGGTTTGAAAAATAAATCGTGACCACGCAGAAAAGGATGGCGGCGTGTTCTGAATGCGATATCCAGAAAGAAGAACATCTGCCACGAATTTTCTCTGACATATCGGCCGATGCGATACCAGTTTTCAGAC
>CALOAZ010000172.1:0-22741 GCA_942491355.1 uncultured Phycisphaeraceae bacterium | reverse complement strand
CGGCCTTCTATGACAAGAAGGATCTGGAACAACATCAGGAGCGCCTGGATCAGGCCCGCCAGCGCGACCACCGCGTGCTGGGTCGAAAACTGCGCCTGTTTCACATCGACGAAGCCGTCGGCCAGGGCTTGATTCTCTGGACACCCAAAGGCGCAGCCGTGCGGCAAACGCTGCAGGACTTCATTCTCGGGCATCTGAATCAGCAGGGTTATCACCAGGTCTTCACACCGCACATCGGCAAGCTCGAACTGTACAAGACCAGCGGGCACTTCCCCTACTACCAGGACAGCCAGTACACGCCGTTGATCGATCGCGAACAGATTCAACTGCTCGCGGCCGAAGGATGCGGCTGCGGCGAACTGTCGAACAAACTCAAATCGGGCGACATCGAAGGCTATCTGCTCAAGCCGATGAACTGCCCGCATCACATCAAGATTTTCGATTCCGAACCGCGCAGCTATCGCGATCTGCCGGTGCGCCTGGCCGAATTCGGCACGGTGTACCGCTGGGAGCAATCGGGCGAGCTCGGCGGCATGACGCGCGTGCGCGGTTTCACGCAGGATGATGCGCATCTGTTCGTCACCGAAGGCCAGCTCGCCGACGAAGTGCGCGGCTGCCTGGATCTGGTGAAGATCGTGTTCGCCGCCGTCGGCATGACCGACTACCGCGTGCGCGTGGGCCTGCGCGATCCGAAATCCGACAAGTACGTCGGCGATCCGGCGCGATGGGACAAAGCCGAAGCCGCCTGCCGCGCCGCCGCCGAATCACTCGGCGTGGGCTTCAGCGCCGAACCCGGCGAAGCGGCATTTTACGGCCCGAAGATCGACTTTGTCGTCAAAGACGTCATCGGCCGCGAATGGCAACTCGGTACCGTGCAGGTCGATTACAACCTGCCCGAACGCTTCGATCTGAATTACATCGGTGCCGACAACAAGCCGCACCGACCGATCATGATCCACCGCGCGCCGTTCGGTTCGATGGAACGTTTCGTCGGCTGTCTGATCGAACACTTCGCCGGCGCCTTCCCGCTGTGGCTCGCCCCCGAACAGGTACGTGTGCTGCCGATCAGCGACAAGTTCCTGACCTATGCCGGTACGGTGTTTGATGCGATTCGAAAAAGCGGCCTGCGTGCCACGATGGATACGTCGGCCGAACGCGTGCAGGCCAAGATTCGAACCGCGCAGGAAGAGAAGATTCCGTACATGCTCATCGTCGGCGGCAAGGATGAAACCGCCGGCACTGTTTCGGTGCGCGAGCGCACGGCCGGTGACTTGGGCGCTTTGTCGCTCGAATCCTTCCTCGCGCAGACCCGAGCCGAAATCGACACGCACGGCGCTCAGCGCGTCACCGTATAACTGCCGAAAGCATCGCCATGCCCACCATTGCCCTGATTGCTCACGACGACAAGAAAAATGAGTTGGTGGCATTCTGCGAACGCCATCGGGAGCAGCTTGCTGCGCTGACACTCTGCGCCACAGGTACCACCGGCGGGCGCATCGCCGACGCCACCGGCCTACCCGTCGAACGCCTGTTGTCGGGGCCGCTCGGGGGTGATGCTCAAATTGCCGCGCGCGTCGCCATGAAACAAGTCGACGCCGTCTTCTTTCTGGTCGATCCACTCAACGCCCATCCGCACGAACCGGACATTCAGGGATTGTTGCGCGTGTGCAACGTGCACAGCATTCCACTGGCCACCAATCTGGCCACGGCCGAAATCGTGCTCGCCGCCCTGCCACGCTGATCCCGCTCAAGGAGCTTCACCATGCTGCGCATTCTGACCTGCACACTGATCGCACTGACATTCACGACTTATCTTCACGCGCAAGACAAATCCAAAGAACCCTACACACTGGGTCCGGATTCTCAGAAAAAAGAAGGCGTGCCCACCGGCAAAGTGACCGAACACGAATGGCGCAGCCCGAAAGTCTTCGAAGGCACATTGCGCCGCTACTGGATTTACGTGCCGGCGCAATATGACGGCTCGAAACCCGCCGCCGTCATGGTCTTTCAGGATGGCCATGCTTATGTCGAAGAAAAAGGCCAGTTTCGCGCTACTACCGTCATGGATAATCTGATTCACGAAGGCGCGATGCCCGTGACCCTCGGCATCTTTCTCAACCCCGGTGCCAAAGTGGACAAGCTGCCGGAAAAACGCGGCTGGGGCGCCAATCCCAACAATCGCAGTTTCGAGTACGACACGCTCTCTGCCGATTATGCGCGATTCCTGCTCGAAGAAATCCTGCCCGAGGTCGGCAAGACCTACAAACTGACCGATGACCCCAATCAACGAGCGATCTGCGGTATTTCATCCGGCGGCATCTGCGCATTCACCGTGGCGTGGGAACGACCCGATGCTTTTCGCAAAGTACTCAGCCACGTGGGCAGCTTCACCAACATCCGCGGTGGGCACGCCTATCCGGCTCTGATTCGGAAAACCGAAAACAAGCCCATTCGCGTGTTTTTGCAGGATGGCGAAAACGATCTGGACAATCGCCACGGCAACTGGCCGCTGGCCAATCAGCAGATGGCCGCCGCACTGAACTACATGAAATACGACTACAAATTTGAATACGGCGTAGGCGGCCACAACGGTATTCACGGTGGCGCGATTCTGCCCGAAGCGATGCGATGGCTGTGGCGCGATCACGCCAAATAAGACGCGATCGCTTCGCGATTATTTTTGATGCGCTTCCACATAGGCTTTGGCCTTCGCCTCGTAACCGGCGTTGCTGAGGCCGACTTCTTTGGCTTCGGCCAGCGCGGCATCCCAGGTCAGGCCGTCATCGAGGACGCGCTTGGCCGCCCAGACCGCGCCCACGCGATTGGCGCTGCCGCAGTGCAACAACACCGCACCATCGTGCTTTTTAATCAGTGCCCGCACCTGTTCAAAGACATCATCGGTCAAAGTATCTGGCGCACGAAACGCCACACGATGAAACGGCAAACCGATTTTTTCAGCCGTCTGCGCCTCATCAAACCCGGCATTTTCACTGTCTTCTCGCAACGTCACCACCGCCTTGATGCCGCGTTCTTTCAACAGGGCCAAGTCGGCCTCACCCGGCTGACCCGCCAAATGCGTGGCACCGAACACGTGCAGGTTCTTCACGGTACCGCAGGTTTCGGCCTTCAATGAAACGGTGGGGGCTTTCGGCGAAGCCTCCGTCGCGGAGGGTGCCGAAGGCGTTGGTGCTGGTGTAGACACCGGTTCGGGGGCCGGCTTTTCGCAGGTCAGTGTGAACATCCCCACGATCAAAATCAACATGAATCGCTTCATCGGAAATGGTCCTTTTTTTATGAAATGGTCAGCGTCGGCTGCGCGGCACTTGCATCATCGTCTTCAAGGCGCGCCAGCAACGCGTCGATCACGGCGTTGAACTCGGCGGCCAATGTATCGTCTTTTTCGAAGTTGGCGGTGGGATTACCCGCGTCGCTGTTCTGTCGCAAAGCCATATTAATCGGCACTGCACCAAGAAACGGCAGCTTCAGACGCTCGGCCATCGCCTGCGCCCCGCCGCGACCAAACAGATCGTAGATCTTGCCGTCATCGCCGATGAAGTAACTCATGTTCTCCACAACACCCAGAATCGGGACGCCGAGCTGGCGAAACATCCCCGCCGCCCGTACCGCATCATCCTGCGCAACACGCTGCGGCGTGCAGACAATGACAGCGCCACTGAGCGGCAGCATCTGTGCCAACGTCAACGGCACATCACCGGTACCCGGTGGCAGATCCACGATCATCTCATCGAGCGTGCCCCAGTTGGTTTGAAGCGCCAATTGTTTGAAAGCGCCGTGTGCCATCGGACCGCGCCAGATCAAAGGCTTCTCGGCATCGACCAGTCGCCCCATGGTCATCGTCTTGATCCCATGAGCCTGAAAGGGATCCAGCACCTGACCCACTCCGGTCGGCGGCGCATCACTCAGCCCCAACAGAGTCGGTGCCGACGGACCGTAAATATCACCATCGAGCAATCCCACGCGCCGTCCGCGCCGCGCCAGGCCGACAGCAAGATTCACTGAAATCGTACTTTTGCCCACGCCGCCTTTGCCCGCCCCCACGGCAATCACGCGACCCACCTGGGGCAATGGATTGCTGGTGGTGGGCGCCGGCTGGTCGACCACGCGCGGCTTGGGAGCGGGAGCAGGAGCAGCACCCTCGAACCAGTCAACGCGCCATTCGACCAATGCATCACCCAAACGGCACACGGCCTTTGCGGCAGCTTCGGCAAGCGCGGCCCGATCATCAGCATTCTGAATACCCTGCAGGGTCAACGCCACACGGCCTTCACACACGGCCACGTTACGCACCAGACCGCGCGACACGATGTCGCCCCCCCCAGCCAGATCATTCACACCCTTCAGGCATTCGAGTACCTGCTGTTTGCTGAGCGTCATCCATCACCTCTGATCATTCCGGTTTTCGTGGAATCTTCGCGTCGAATCCTAACGGGCGCTCTCTGGCGTCACAACCAACGCCCGGGCACTTGAGGGGGCGTCTGAAGTGGTCTATCCTCAGCATTCACAACAGGATCGACCCACTCGAGCCCCATTCACCATGACCCTTCGCAACCCCCTGCGCGAACGATACCAGCGTGTGATGGACCGTGTGGCCGCAGCGGCGATCCGCAGCAACCGACGCCCCGAAGACATCATCACGGTGGCCGTCACCAAAACCGCCGGCCCCGATCAAATTCGTCAATTGCTTGAACTGGGCCATCAGGATCTGGGTGAAAACCGCGTCCAGCAACTGCAACAGCGCTCGGCAATGGCTGAGGAATTTTTGGCCCGTCGGCGCATGATGCCCTCCGTCCGAAAAAGTCCACTGCCGGATTCGGTGCGCTGGCACATGATCGGTCATCTGCAGCGCAACAAGGTCAAACCTGTTCTACCTCTGGTTCGACTGGTGCACAGCGTCGACAGCCTGCGCCTCGCTGAAGAAGTCCAGACCGCCGCCGCCCGCGGCGAGCGCGACGTGGACATTCTGCTTCAGGTGAATGTCGCCAATGAAATGCAGAAACACGGCCTGGCTCTTCCGGCAGTTCCGCATCTGGCCGAGCAGATCGGCACCATGATGCATCTGCGATTGCGCGGCCTGATGGTGGTCGCTCCGATCACTGAAGAGCCAGAAGCCAGCCGCCCCTTCTTCACGCGCGCCTCTGAATTGTTCCAGGATATGGTGAAAGACAATATTTACGGCAATGGCTTCAATATTCTTTCGATGGGCATGAGCAATGATTTCGAGGTGGCCATCGAATGCGGCGCGCAATGTGATCCGCGTGGGCCGCGCCCATTTTCGAGCCGGATGAGTCTGAAACGGTCGACGAATCGATCGAGTCGGATGAGAACTGATCCGGCGGATGCACTCAAGATCAATCCGAAGAAGATGGCCAGACGAACGTCGTGAAGCAAATTGCTACTCGCGGCGTACATCAGCGCGCACCAATGTCATCAGCGCCATGGCTGTGCCGTACGGCTGGTGATAATCGTAAAGCGGGTAATCCCACCACGACCCGTCGGCTTCCTGTAATCCGATCATCAGACCGGCAAGACGCCCGGCATGTTCCGGCCGCTGATCGGGCGGCAACATGCGCAAGCAGTAACCAGCGTAGTAATGACCGTAGTAATAAAAGTAGCCCGCCACCGCGAACCATGATTCATGGGGCACCGGGCGCTTGCGCCCGATGCTGAGCCAGCCGTTGCGATCGAATAATCGATTGAGCCATTGGTCGAGTACCGCATCGGTGATATCGGTATCACCCCAGAGGCGCATCGCGGCATTGCAGACCTGCGAACGGCCCAGACTACCCCCGGGCCGATTGATGCCGCGCATGGTGTAATGGATGAATGAATCGCTGTAGAGATAAGTGAAATCCGGCTTGCGCTGTCGGCGCAACGCGCGCAGACCGTGATCGACCAGCGTCTGGGGGACTTCGATGCCGGCATCATGCGCTTCGCGCAACGCGATCAACACGGTGGCGGTGGTGAAACTGGTGGCATTGCCCGCCGGCTGCTGGGTGTGATGCTCAAAATCGTAATAGCCCCACCCGCCCCCGAGAAAAGCGTATCGACCGAGCCGGTCAATCTGACCGAGTATCACCTTTTTGATTTCAGCTTGGCGATCCGGTGCCGGATGGCGCCCCAGCATGCGCACCAGTGCCTGAATGCCATACGCGTGTGCCCAGACGTTGTAGATCGCCGTGGCGTCGGCACGGCGCACATTCGGCAATTCACGCAGCAACCAGGCTTCGCCGCGCGCCAGTGCATCTGTCGCACGCGGGTCGTTCACTTCGATCAGTGCCGACACACACAGCGCCGTCGTACCTGCTCTAAAACCCAGATGCGATCCAGGCACCGGGGCATAAATGTTCAGATCCTTGGTGCGCCTGGCCGAACCCCACGAACCATCGGGATTCTGCTTGCCGATCAGATAATCGACGCCGCGCCGCACCGAGGCATCGATGGCGCCTGGCGTCGCCGGCGGCACCTGCGCGTGAACCGACACCGCGATCAACAACATGCATAAGCCAATGCAGGATCGCATGGTTCAATCCTCTTTGGGATCGAGTTCGATCACATCACCTTCATTCAGGCCCTTGAGAATCTCGATGCGATCCCCATCGCGCGGCCCGAGTGTGACGGACTTGCGCTGCGTGCGATCATCCACATGCACGGTCACATAAGGTTCATGTCCGGCGTGCCAGCGCACCACCTTGATCGGAACGACCAACGCTTTTTCGCGTTCATACGGCACAAAGCGAATCTGGCCATGCATGCCCGCACGCAGTGACAGATTTTCGGGCACATCCACGCCGAGCAACACATCCACCGCGCCATCCGGTCGACGCACGGGCTCGATATGAATCACTTCGGCCGGCAGGCGATGATCCACCCCGATTTTGGGCGACACGCGACCTGCCAGTCCCGGCTTCAACCACTGGCTCTGATCTTCGGGCACCACCGCGCGCAAACGCAGCGGCCCATCGGCCACCACCGTGATGAACTCCGCCTGCGGCACGATCTTGCCACCGGCGCGCATCGCACGGCGCACGTTGTCCACATCAACCCATGCACCGTTTTCCACACGCCCGTATCGCACCACACCCGCCACCGGCGCGGTCACGGTGAGCCGCGGCACGATCGGCCTGAAGTTCTTCCAGTGCTTAGGCGGCATCCGAATGCGCCACCTCGGCCCTGGTCAATGTCTGACGTGATCGCTCGATATCAAGAGGGATCTGCGCCTGAACGCGCTGCAATTCGACGCGAGCCGCGTGCAGGGCCGCCTCGAAATCCTCCTGGCGATTCGGGAGTACTTCGTCCAGCACGGCCTGCTTTGAACTCTGCGTCTGCTCGACATTGAACGCCGAGGCTTCCACGGCATTTTTCTGACGGGTGAGAATGATCTCTTCGGTCTCTTCGGTGAGATCGTCTTCCTTGTACATTTTCTGAAGCTGCTTGAGTTCTTCCTGCGCGTAGGCCAGACGCTGCAAGGCATATTTCAGGCTGAATTCGGCCTTGCGTGTTTCGAGCGGACGGTCGATCTCCAGAAATCGCTTGAGTGCCTCTTCGGCACGGCGGTGATTCCGTTCGGCATTGGATCGCGTGATCTCCACCACTTTTTGTGAATGCGCAAACACTTCACGCTGGCGAGCCAATTCATTGACGGCCGCCGCCAAAGCCAATTCTGCATCACGAATCGCCAGATCAATGTCTTCAGTCGCAAAGTGCACCAGCGGCGTGCCCGCTTTCACGGCCGTCCCTTCGGCCACGGCATCTGCGACCTCCAGCGTTTTGACGTGCTTGTGCCATCGCCGCGTTTCCACCGACAAGCTCTGCGCATTGCCGGCTTCGAAAACACCATCGAGCTTCAATTCCACACGAAAGGGTTCGGCGGCAAGGCTCTGCGTTTTGGATTTTGCCTCTTCCGCCATGACCGGCGTCAAAGCCATCGCCACGAGCACGCCCATGCGCCACATCCAAGTTTGGCATGTGTTCATCTCAACGCTCCAAATGAGAAAAGGCCCAATTGCATCTAGACGCAGTGCCGGGGCGCATTTGCGCATCACACCGACATCGAAGTTTGAAGTTTTGCGATAACTTCGGGCACCACACCGATGGCATAGTCAATCGCTTCATCGGTCGTGTGGCGGCAAAGGCTGAATCGCACCGATCCATGAGCGATCGCTTCTTCAATCCCTTGCGCCAACAACACCGGAGAGGGTTCAAGCGAACCGCTGGAGCAGGCCGCTCCTGCCGCCGCATAAACACCGCGTTCACTGAGCAACAGCAAGATGGCTTCGGATTCGAGACTGCGGAACCCGATGTTCGTGGTATTCCACAAACGGTTCGCCTGCGCCGAATTGACCACGGCTCCTGGAATCGCTTTACAGATCGCCTGCTCCAGACGATCGCGCTGTGCAGCAGCGCCAGCGCGCCATCGGTCTTCAGAAAAGCCGAGGCCAGTTCTGCCGCGACGCCCAGACCGACGATGCCCGGCGTGTTTTCGGTGCCGCCGCGCCGTTCGCGTTCATGGGGCCCGCCGAGATTCTGCGGCACCAATGCTGTCCCCGCACGCACATACAAAGCGCCCACGCCTTTCGGACCATGGAGCTTGTGACCGGCGAACGACATCGCATCGACCGGCAATTGTTTCACATCGCATGCGATCTTACCGATGGCCTGCGTGGCATCGGTGAACATCGGCACACGCTTGGCGCGGCATAGATTGCCCAGTGCCGTCAGATCCTGAATCGTACCGGTTTCATTGTTGATCCAATGGATGGCGACCAGCGCAGCATCGTCGCCGGCCCGATCCAGCGCAGCAGCCAATGCCGCAGGATCCACACGCCCGTCCACATCCACCGACAACCAGATCACCGGACGACCTTCGGCTTCAAACCGCATGGCCGGTTCGCGCACGGCCGAATGTTCCAGTCGCGTCGTGATCAAAGTGCGTCGCGTGGGTCGTGCCGCAAGCATGCCGCGCAGCGCCAAATTGTTGGCTTCGGTCGCACCCGATGTGAAAATCAGTTCAGCCAGTCGAGCGCCGATCAATGCAGCCACTTGCTCGCGTGCCAGTTCCACGGCGCGCCGAGCGCGCTGACCGGGACGATGGACGCTTGAAGGATTGGCCCAGTCGTCACGCAGCGCATGCAGCACCGCTTCGATGACCGGGTCATCCGGACGGGTGGTCGCATTGTTATCGAGATAGGCTTCCACGGGGAACGAAGCTTACCAGACACAGGCCCGTATCGGCGAGGGCCAAAGCCGCCACGAGGACATTTTCCACGCGGACTTCATGACAAATGACTTGGCGACATGGCCCGCCATTGCATGACTCCAGCGATCAAGTGGTGTAATCCGCATTGATGCGGATGTAATCCCGACTCAGATCGCAACCCAGAAATTCGCACGTGCCGCGGCCGAGCCCGAGATCAAAACTCAGAAGCACTTCGGATTTTTTCATCAGGGCTTCGAGTTTTTTCAGATCCGCATTCGCAGGCGTGCCATATTTGTAAACCATGATCGATCCGATTTTGACGATCAATTTATCGGCCCGCACCAGAGCGCCCGATTTGCCGGCAGCCATGGTCAGACGTCCCCAGTTCGGATCACCCCCATGCACGGCGGTCTTCACCAGCGGCGAATCGGCCACGGCCCGCGCCACGCGCAGCGCATCAGGTGCAGAGCGTGCGCCACTCACGCGCACACGCAGCACATGCTCGACCCCTTCGCCATCGGCCACGATCTGATAGGCCAGATCGCGACACAGCGCCGTGAGCGCTTCGACAAAACGCGCGTAGTCGGCATCGCGTTTTTTAATCGGCGCATGCCCGGCCGCGCCACTGGCGAGCAACACCACGGTGTCGGACGGACTGGTATCGGTATCCACACTGGTGCGATTGAACGAGGCATCGGCATTCACCGCATCGCGCAAAGCGGCTCGAAGAAGCGGCAGCGATACATCCGCATCGGTCGTCAGAAATCCCAGCATCGTGGCCATGTTCGGCGCAATCATGCCCGATCCCTTGGCGATGCCGCCCAATGTGATCGTCTTGCCGCCGATTTTTGTTTTTCGAAGCGCGTGCTTCGGGTGCAGGTCCGTGGTCATGATGCCTGCCGCCGCTGCGGCATCAGACTGAGGCCCATCGGCCAATTGTCCGGCAAGCGCTTCAATGCCCGGCAGGATCTTGCCCATGGGCAATGGCCTACCGATCACGCCTGTCGAGCAAGCGAGGACTTCGGTGGTTTTACACTTTAATCGGTGAGCCACGGCGGCGCACATCGCCCGCGCATCGGCCATGCCCTGCTGGCCTGTCGAAGCATTCGCATTCCCGCTGTTGCAGACGATTGCGCGACACCGGCCGCCGGCCACATGCCGACGCCCCACGCGTACCGGTTCGGAGGGAATGCGATTGGTGGTGAAGACCGCTGCCACCCGGCACGGATGGTCGGCGGCGATCAGAGCCATGTCGGGACGACCTGAGACTTTGATGCCGAAGGTTCCGCCCGCGGCAGTAAAGCCGCGTGGCGCCGTCACACTGCGCAGGATTTTGGCCATGCGGGGATCATACGAAGCACACGCAGAGACGACCAGTAATCGCTCACCGAATCGCTGAGATTTGATCACGCAGGAAGGGATTGCGGTGAGGACGCCCTCCCCCGCCCAAACCTTCGGGCGTCAAGGCAATGCCCACGGTAGTTTCGCCCTCGATGGCGTCGTAATCAAACTCAAAGATGAGCAGCCAGTGCGGCAAGCGTCGCGTCAGCGTCACGCTGAACAGATGATTTTTACCGCGGTTGAGATCCCACGACTGAGCCAGCGTCAGAAAATATTTCGGCGTCAGGCGGTATTCGACACCATATTGGAACACCGAACTGTCGAGCGATTCCACACCACGCCAAGCCAGGAATGTGCCCAGATGCGGATTGTGTTCAAGCGAAGCGCCCAACTCCCAGCGCTCCACGCGATCCGAATCAAATCCGTAAGTCAGATTACCCAGAAATGACAGCGTATCGGTCGCCTGCAGAGCGGCCTCACCCCAGAAATGATCGCCCCAGAGTCCCAGTTCAGGCCGGTAATCAAAAAAGCGAGCGATGGGCGATTCGATCGAAGTTTCCGAACCCGTGAGAACCACATCGGTATCCAGCCGCAACCAGTCCACACTGCGCCAGTGACCTTCGCCACCGCGCTGCGTCTGCCATGTGTTCCTCACGCCCAGACGTGTGGCGAAACCTTCGGCCAGCGATTCGACGTCGTAGTCGTAAACGGGCAGCGATTCCTGATTGACATCCGACGCGGCAAAAAACACGTTGGCGGTCGGCTCCACAATGTGCTGCATGCGATGCAGATCAAGCCAGTCATTTTGGACCGCATCATCCGTCTGATGAAAGGCGTATGGAATTTGATGCCGGTGGATACAATACTCCAGGTGTTTTTCACGCCGGCGGAGAACCGGCGACGCGTCGGTACGCCAGGAGGTCCATGAACCACCACCACAATCCACCACGGGCTGCTGTGTGGCGGGCCCTTCTCGTCGTCGCAGCGGTTCTGCAGTCGACGGGTCTGGCTGTCGCCGCCGACCAGGAGGAGCGCGTCGTACTCACCGCCGACAACCAGAAGGCTACGGAAGAAACGTGGCATGGCGACGGAAGCGTCCACGTCATCTATCAGGATATCGAGATCCACTGCGACGAGGTCGATTACGACCGCGCGACCGGCGATCTCGTGGCACGAGGCAACGTCGTCGTTGATCGCGGACCGAGTCGTTTCGCGGCCGACAGCGCGCGCTTCAACCTCACGAACAAGACCGGCATCTTCTACAACGCCACCGCGTTTATCGACCCGATGTACACGTTCACGGGCCGCGAGATTGAAAAGCTCGACGAGACCCACTACCGGATCGATCGTGCCACATTCACCACGTGCTCCACCGATGGGAGGCCCCCGTGGAGTTTTCATGTTCGAAAGGCGAAAGTCGAAGTCGAGGGCCTCGGCCGTTTCACGAGCGCCGCCATGAGGGTGCAGGGCGTTCCCGTCTTTTATCTTCCGTATATGGTCTGGCCGGTCAAACAAGAACGCGCGGCGGGGCTTCTCATGCCTCGCCTGGGGTTACTCCAACCGCAGGGGATTCAATTTCGGATTGCCCATCTATGTGCCGCTGGGTAGGAGCTACGACACAACCATGTTTCCGGATTACTACAGCGACGGCTACTTCGGGCTCGGGAACGAATGGCGGTGGGCGCCGGTGGCTGGAGCGACCGGACAAATCAACATGTACGCGATATGGGATCGCGAACGGGAACAGTCCGAATGGAAGGTCTTCGGCACGCACACGCAGGATGATTTCCTCGGATTTCGCTTGTTGGCGCAGGTCGAGAGCCTCTCGGATATCGACTTCTGGCAGGATTTCGACCGCAGTTTCGATGCCAATACCCGCCGCGATCTCTATTCCTTCGTCTACCTCAATCGGTCTTTCGGGCCCTATGCACTGAACATCCGCGCCGACCACAGACGGACCTTTCTGACAACCAGCGAGGTCAAGCTCAGCCAGTTGCCCGAGATCGAGGTGCGGTCGGGTGCGACGGCGATCGCCGGATCGCCGATTTACCTCAACCTGATTTCCTCGTTGAATTACCTCGCGTCGGATCGTGGTGGCGACTTCACCGGTACCTACGGCCGCGCCGACGCGTTTCCAACGCTGTCCTACACCATCCCCGGTCCGGTGTGGTTGTCAGTGACGCCGCGTATTGGTGGGCGTTTCACCTACTACACCCAGCGATACAGCGAAGATCGACGATCCTTCGAAGATCAGGCCATCAGCCGCATCTATGCCACGGGAGCGGTGGACATCGTCGGGCCATCGTTTTCCAAGGTCTTTGCAGCGGGGATCGGCAAGTACGAGAAGGTCAAGCACCTGATCGAACCGCGCATCGAGTACCGCTATCTCACGACCCCGACCGATGTCGGCCTGATTCCTGTATTCGACGAGGTGGACTCGACCCCGAGAGACGCGAACTTCGTGCGGCTGGTGCTCGCCAACCGCATCCTGGGGCGAGACAGGGAAGGCGTCGGAACCAGGGAACTCGGGTCGTTGGAGTTTTTCCAGGATTATTCCTTCGACCAGCCGCTCAATATCGGAGACGGCGTTGTCAGCAGTCAATACGGACCCCTCGGGATGGCGTTGCGGCTAACGCCGACCCAGAGCACCGGATTCGATGCCCGACTGTCCTATGATTTTCTTTACAACAATCTCCGTTCGACCTCGTTGGCGGCGTCGGTTCAGCAACCGATCGGGATGCTCAACCTCACCTGGTACGAAAGCTACAATCCGCGCACCGGCGATCGCTTTTCATCACAAGTGCGGAGCCTCATCGGTTTTCGAAAGGCAGGTTTTCCACTCGAAGTCTCACTGCAGGTCGCCTACGACATCGTCAACGAAAAACTCGGCGATCAGCGATACGGCGTCAGCTATCAAGGGAGTTGCTGGAATATCTCGGGTCAGTACCGCGACACCAAAATCGGTGCATTTCCAACTCGCGAGTTTCTCGTCGTCATCGGCCTCAGAGGCGTTGGGGCGCTGCCGGAGATCAAGGGTAGTCTCGGCGGATACTGACCGCAATTCCGCCGGGCATCTTTCCGTTGCCCGGCGGAATTGCTGGCGGAGGGAGTGGGATTCGAACCCACGGAGGCGTGAACCTCACCGGTTTTCAAGACCGGCGCCTTCGACCACTCGGCCATCCCTCCGCAACCGATCACTTTACAGTGCACCAGGCTCCCACGTACAATACCTCTCCCGGTGCGGAGAGGTGCTGGAGTGGCTGATCAGGACTGCCTGCTAAGCAGTTGTCTGGGGTGACCTGGACCGCGGGTTCGAATCCCGCCCTCTCCGCCAAAGAGTATTCACGCCGCCCACCGGCGGCGTTTTTTGGAGAATGATGTCTGATCAGGTGAGAACCCGCATCGCCCCAAGTCCGACGGGAGACCCTCACGTCGGCACCGCCTATGTCGCCCTCTTCAACTACGCACTGGCACAGCAGCACGGTGGGCAATTCGTCTTGCGGATCGAGGACACCGACCGCCAGCGGAGCACGCCGGAAAGTGAAGCGATGATCCTCGATGCCCTGGCATGGCTGGGGCTTGAATGGGATGAGGGACCTAACATTGGAGGTCCGCACGGACCCTATCGCCAGAGCGAGCGCTCTGAGATCTACCGCGAGCAAGTGGAGCGTCTCGTCGCGTCGGGGGCGGCCTACCCCTGTTTCTGCACCCGTGAGCGCCTCGATGAATTGCGCGCCGAACAGAAGGCGAGCAAATCGCAATTTGGCTACGATGGCCTGTGCCGCGCGCTCGACCCATCGGAAGCAAAACAGCGCTGCGAAGCGGGAGAGGCTCACGTCATTCGACTCGCCATGCCCACGGAGGGCGAGACCGTGGCCCTGGATTTGCTGCGCGGTGAGGTTGTGATCGCCAACGCGCAGGTCGATGACCAGATCCTGCTCAAATCCGACGGCAATCCCACCTACCATCTCGCGAATGTCGTCGATGATCACCTGATGGAGATCACGCACGTGATCCGGGCCGAGGAGTGGATCTCGTCGCTGCCCAAGCACGTTCAGCTTTACAAGGCTTTCGGTTGGGACCTCCCGGTCTTCTGTCATCTGCCGCTGCTGCGCAACGCCGACAAGTCGAAGATCTCGAAACGGAAGAACCCGGTCAGCATCGACCATTACCGCGAGGCCGGCATCCTGCCCGAGGCGATGCTCAACTATCTCGCCCTCATGGGCTGGGCGATGCCGGATGAACGCGACCAGTTCACCCTCGATGAGTTTGTCGCGAACTTCCGGCTCGAGGACATCAGCCTCGGCGGACCGGTCTTCGATCTCGACAAGCTCGGCTGGCTCAACGGCAGATATATTCGCGATCTCGACGTGGCGGATCTCCTTGGTAGGCTCAAAACCGTTCCGTTGTCCGACGACTACCTGCTGAAAATACTTCCACTGGTTCAAGAGCGCATCGACACGCTGGCGGATTTCATCGCCTACGCCGGGTTCTTCTTTGTCGGCGAGGTGGAGTACGAGCAGGCGGCGCTCCCCAAGATGGTTGCCAAGGACCACACACCGCAGCAGACCGCCAAGGCGTTCCGACTGCTCCTCGAAGAGCAACTCGATCTCATCCTCGAGTGGAGTGCAACCTCGGTCGAGGAGGCGATGAGGGATTTTTGTGAAAAACACGAGTGGTCCCCGAAGCAGCTCTTCATGCCGGTGCGGATTGCAGTTACCGGCCGCACCGCCACGCCGCCCCTCTTCGAGACGATGGAGGTCCTTGGCAAGCAGCGGTGTCGATGGCGGCTGCGCAAGGCGATCGAGGTTCTTCGAAGTATGAAAGCCTAGCCGGAACGAGATCCTCCACCGGGACGGGAGAGACAATGGGAAACGACGATAACAACAACGGAAAGCAGGACTTCATCCGCGAGATCGTTCGTGCGGATGTCGCTGATGGAAAACACTCGACCATCGTGACCCGTTTCCCCCCGGAGCCCAACGGCTACCTCCACGTCGGCCACGCCAAGTCGATCTGTCTCAACTTCGGGATCGCCGACGAATTCGGCGGCCAGTGTCACCTTCGCTTCGATGACACCAATCCCACGAAGGAGGAGCACGAATTCATCGAAGCGATCAAGGACGACGTGCGCTGGCTCGGCTTCGACTGGGGCGACCGGCTCTTCCACGCCTCGGACTACTTCGACCAGCTCTACGACTGGGCCGAGACGTTGATCGAGGACGGCAAGGCCTACGTCGATGATCTCGCCGCCGAGGAGATCCGCGACTATCCGCGGCACCCTGACCGAACCCGGGACCGACAGTCCCTACCGCGATCGGAGCGTCGAAGAGAATTTGGCCCTGTTCCGCGCCATGCGAAACGGCGAGTTCGCTGACGGTGAGCGAGTGCTGCGGGCGAAGATCGATATGGCGTCGGGCAATATCAATCTTCGCGATCCGGTGCTCTACCGCATCCTCCACGCCGAGCACCAGCGCACCGGCAACCAGTGGTGCATCTATCCGATCTACGACTACGCACACGGGCAATCAGACGCCATCGAACACATCACCCACAGCCTGTGCACGCTCGAGTTCGAGGCCCACCGACCGCTCTACGATTGGTTCGTCGAAAACCTGCCCGTGCCATCCAAGCCCCGGCAGATCGAATTCGCGCGTTTCAACCTCAGCTATACGGTGCTGTCCAAGCGGCGGCTCCTACTCCTCGTCAACGGCGGCCACGTCACCGGGTGGGATGATCCCAGGATGCCCACCCTCTCCGGTATGCGGCGGCTCGGTTTTCCACCGGCGGCTATCCGCGACTGCGTCGACCGTGCCGGTGTCGCCAAACGCGACAGCGTGGTCGACCTCGCGTTCCTCGAGCACTGTGTGCGCACTCAACTCAACCGCACCGCTGAGCGGAGGATGGGAGTTCTCAGACCGCTCAAGGTGGTCATCGAGAATTACCCGGAGGACGATGTCGAGGAACTCGAGGCGATCAACAATCCCGAGGACCCCGGTGCGGGTACCCGCCGGGTGCCGTTCTCACGCGAACTCTATATCGAGCGCGACGACTTCATGGAAGATCCGCCGAAGAAGTTCTTCCGGCTTGCGCCCGGCCGCGAGGTGCGGCTGCGCTATGCCTACTTCATCACCTGCAACGAGGTGGTCAAGGACGCCGCGGGCGAGATCGTTGAACTCCGCTGCACCTACGATCCGGCCACCCGTGGTGGTGATGCGCCTGACGGCCGCAAGGTCAAGGCCACCCTGCACTGGGTCTCGGCGGCCCACGCGATGGCTGCCGAAGTTCGCCTCTACGACCACCTCTTCAACCGCCCCGACCCCGGCGCGGATGGCGATTTCCTCGACGATCTGAATTCGAATTCTCTCGAGGTACTGGCAAAACGCGCAGCTTGAACCGAGCCTCGGCAACGCCTGTTGGAATGACAATTCCAGCTCGAACGGCTGGGTTATTTCTGTGTGGATCCAGACACCACGCCGGGAAAACCGGTCTTCAATCGCACGATCACCCTGCGCGACACCTGGGCGAAAATTCAAGCGAAGAAGTAGTTCACCCACCGTAGGTGGATGAGAAATCAGGAACCGGGTTCTGCCTGATGAATGCGAAGCCCCCATTTTTCAAAAGCCCGCGGTCACCCGCGGGCTTTTGAAAAATGGTGCCGAAGGCCGGACTCGAACCGGCACGGATCACTCCACACGGCCCTCAACCGTGCGCGTCTACCAATTCCGCCACTTCGGCACGCGAAGGTATTCTAGGCATCAGTTCAAACTCTGACAAGTGCCCTAATTCTGTTCACCGTTTTCGGCCGGCTCTTCGCCGTCCGCAACCGCACCGGTTTCGGTTTCGGTCGCCGGTGCGGGCTCTTCCGCGGCCGGTTCCATTGCCGGTTGCGATGTCTCCACCGGTGCCGCCGGAGCCATGTTCTCCATCACGGAGGTCCGCTGTTTGCCCGACAGAATCGCCAGCGCGAGGCACAGGACCACGAACAAGACAAAGGCGCCGGTCGTCATCCGGTGCATGATGTTGGTGTTGCCGCGCGGGCCGAAGGATGTCTGACTGCCGCCGCCGCCGAATGCGCCGGCGAGGTCCGCACCCTTGCCCTGCTGCAAAAGCACCACCATGATCAGGAATAAACACACCAAAACGTAGAGAATCACAAGTAAGACAGTCACGATACCTCTCCAGCGGCACAGTCTACCGCAGCGCGGATGATAGCGGAAAATGACTCAACGTCAAGGCTTGCGCCTCCTATCAGGCCGCCGTCGACATCCGCGAGGGGCAGAAGCTCGTGAGCATTTGCGGGTTTGAGGCTGCCGCCGTAGACGATCCGCAGGGCCGCTGCAGCGTCACCGCCGAAGAGTGCCGCCATGCGGAGGCGAAGAAACGCGTGCGCTTCCTGTGCCTGCGCGGGGGTCGCGGTGCGGCCGGTGCCGATCGCCCACACGGGTTCGTACGCGAGCACGAGGTGCTCGAGGTCGAGCGCTCCGAGCTCCGAGGTCTGCCGTTCGAGCACGGCGAAGGTCTCACCCGCGTCGCGCTCGGAGAGAGGGTTTCCCCGATGCAGTAGATCACACCGAGCCCCGCGCTCTGGGCGGCGCGGGCGCGAGCGAGGGCGGATTCGTCGGTCTCACCAAAAAGGGTCCTGCGTTCGGAGTGGCCGACAATCGCCCACTCGACCCCGATCTCGCGCAACATTGACGGTGCGACCTCGGCGGTGAACGCCCCCGACTCCTCCCGATGCACCTTCTGTGCCCCGAGGCAGACTGTGAACCGGTGACCAGCATGGCTGCGGCCGGCAGCGCGAGGAAAGGCGGGCAGCATACGGTGTCGACCGTGCTCGGAGGATCTGCCGCGAGCAGGCCCTCGAGGTATTCACTCGTCTCGGCGACGGTCTTGTGCATCTTCCAGTTGCCGGCGATGAACGGTTTCCTCATCATCAACCCCGATCTTCGAGGGCGACAAGCGCGGGCATGTCGTCTCCGGTAATGAACTTGAGTGAAGCGCCGCCGCCGGTAGATACGTGGTCGATCGAGGCCACCACCCCGGCGCGACGGATGGCCATCACCGACTCGCCGCCGCCAACCACCGAGTACGCGGAGCTGGCTGCGAGAGCTTCGGCAACCGCGAGGGTGCCGCCGGCGAAGCGATCCACCTCGAAGACCCCCATGGGTCCGTTCCAAAACACGGTCCGAGCCTCTGCCAGCGTCTGCGCGAAGCGCTCGCGGGTGAGTGGTCCGATATCCACGATCATCAGATCGGAAGGAACCGAGTCCGGCGCAACAACGGCGACGGTTGTTGGGGTGTCGATGGAGTCGGTCACTACGACGTCGTCGGGCAGGACCAGGTCGACGCCCCGTTCGGCAGCGGCGGCGAGAACGTCACGCGCAGTCGTCACCATGTCTTCTTCGACCAACGACCGACCGACCTCGAATCCCTTGGCAAGGAAGAACGTGTTGGCCATACCGCCGCCGATGAGAAGGCTGCTGACCTTCTTCACAAGAGCTTCGAGCGGTTCGGTCTTGGTTGATACCTTGGCGCCGCCGACAACCGCGACGAATGGTTGCTCGGGATCGTTGACGACCCGGGCCAGGGACGCAACCTCGCTTTCCATGAGAAAACCCGCCGCCTTCCGCCCGGGCGGGTACAACGCGGGGACCCCCACCACCGATGCGTGAGCGCGGTGGGCGGTTCCGAAAGCATCGTTGACGTAGTGCGTGTAGGGTGCAGCCAGAAGCTCGGCGAACTCGGGGTCGTTGGCCTTCTCTCCGGCATGGAAACGGAGGTTTTCGAGCACCAGAAGCGAACCCGGAGCGGCCTCAACCGCTGCGTCGTCGAGGCAGTCGCCGACGAAGATCACCGGCCGGTCGAGAGCCCGGCCGAGAGCGGCCGCGACGGGCTCGAGGGAAAAGGCGGGGTCGGGTGCCCCCCTTGGCCTTTCCGAGGTGGGAGCACGCCGTGACCACGTCGGCCCGGTCGAGCAGCCACCGGAGAGTCGGAAGGGCGGCCGCGATCCGGGTTTCGTCCAGGACCTCGCCGTCCTTGACCGGAACGTTGAGATCGAGGCGGGCGAGGACCCGGCCGCCCGCGATCTCGTCGAGAGAATCGAGGGTTGGCAGGCTCACGCTCTGGACACCATGTACTCGACGAGGTCGACGCAGCGCAGCGCATAGGCGTTCTCGTTGTCGTACCAGGCGACGACCCGGAAGAAGTTGTCGGCCACCTGCGCGATCAGCGGCAGATCGACCACCGAGGAGCAGCTCTCGCCGATGATGTCGGTCGAGACGATGGGCACGTCGGTGGCCCGGAGAATGCCCTTGAGGGGGCCGTCGGCCGCCGCCACGAAGGCGTTCTGCAGCTCCTCCACACTCGACGACCGTTTGGACACAAAGGTCAGATCGCAGACGGATCCGTCGGGCACGGGCACCCGCATGGCCGCTCCGTGGAGCTTGCCCGCGAGCTCGGGGTAGACGAGGCCGATGGCCTTGGCGGCGCCGGTGGAGGCGGGAATGATGTTGATGGCCGCGGCGCGCCCGCGGCGAAGGTCCTTGTGCTGGACATCGAGCACCTTCTGATTGTTGGTATACGCGTGGGTCGTGGTGAGCCATCCGTGCTCGATCCCCACCGTTTCGTGCAGCACCTTGGCCACCGGGGCTAAGCAGTTGGTGGTGCACGAGGCGTTGGAGACGATCTGATGATTGGCCGGATCATAGAGCTCGTTGTTGACACCCATGACGAAGGTGGCGTCGATCTCCTGGCCCGGTGCGGTGATCACGACCTTTTCCGCTCCGGCCTCGAGATGGGCGGAGGCCGCTTCCCGGCTGCGGAAGAAACCGGTCGCTTCGTAGACGTAGCTGACGCCGAGCTCTTTCCAGGGCAGCTTGGCGGGGTCGCGTTCGGCCAAGACCCGCATGCGGTCGCCGTCGATGATGAGGTCTGAACCATCGACCTCCACCGATCCCTGATACCGGCCGTGAACCGAGTCGTGGCCGAAGAGATAACCGAGCGTGTCCGGTGACGTGAGGTCATTGATGGCGACGAGGTCGAAGCCGTCGCGTGCCTTGAGATGACGGGCGAGCAGCCGACCGATTCGTGCCGAATCCGTTAATCGCGACCTTGATGTTCATGGGGGCCTCCACGGGTATGAAATGGGGCGGAAGTATAGCAGGTTTGGCAGAAGTGCAGATGATCGGGCCCGCGCGGCGGAGGGTTGAGTAGGTGGCGAGGAATCTTGCACACCGGAAGACCGTGTGGTAGATTTCGCGTTCGCGTGGCCCGTTCGTCTAGGGGTCTAGGACGCCGGCCTCTCACGCCGGTAACACGGGTTCGAATCCCGTACGGGCTACCAACTCCCCTAGACCGTTGATCCGGTCTCCGCCACGGAACAACGTTCAAACGTTCAACCGTTAAAACGTCTAGCTTTCATGCCCCTCCCGTGGTCGAACCCGTACGGGCTACCAACTCCCCCCTACCAGTTCACGCGCTCCCAGGACCAACGTTCAAACGTTCAACGTTAAAACGTCTAACGTTCCATCCCCCTCCGTGGTCGAATCCCGTACGGGCTACCAATTCCCCTCCCGCCAGTTTTCGCGCTTCCAAGACCAACGTTCGGCTCATCCGGAATTCCATGAGGTGAGCCGCAATGCGGCGGCAGATGCTGAGCCTGGGGCGTGAGCCCCAGGATCCTCGGACCAGCAACAACATAAGCCCCTGAAGGGGGCGACAGAATCGTCGGGGTCCAGCCGACTGCGGCGCATCTGTCGCCGCTTCGCGGCTTGAAGAAAAATGAAACGCTGAATTCCTGGGGCTCACGCCCCAGGCTAAATATCTATCGCCCCTTCGGGGCTGTCCGCCGTCGCACAACGACCCCACGGAATTCCGGATGAGCCCAACCTTCCAGCCGCACCTCCGCGACCGAGAGGCTCGCGGCGTCTAGGCTGCGCGGTCGGGATCGGGTAAAATGTGCCCACAGTCAGTACGAGATTCTGAAGCGCGGCTCGAAAAAAGGAGACGAAAATGGAAGATACTCCGCAGGGTCCGAACGACAGTGCACCGCCGCCGCCGCCACCACCGGCCGAGCCGGCACCGGAACCGGCGAAGGAGACAGCTCCCGCTGAAGTCGTCTCCGACAACCGCAACATCATGATCGTGCTGTCCTATCTCGGGCTGCTGGCCCTGATCCCGTTGCTGGTCGAAAAGGACGACCGCGAAGTCCAGTGGCACGCCAAGCACGGTCTCGTTCTCACCGTGGTCGAGGTGGTCGTCTTCATCGCACTGCAGGTGCTGATCATGGTCCTGGGCGCCGTGAGCGGCGGTCTCGGCTGCGTCTTCGGCCTGTTGGTGCCCCTGTTCATGCTGGCGGTGCTCATTGTCCACATCATGTGCATCGTCAAGGGCCTCGACGGCCAACGCCTTCTGATTCCCGGCGTCAGCGATTTCGTAGACCGCTTCTGAGCTGACGACGCACCGGAGCCGCCGGACCGGACGGCCCTCCTCCGGCTCAGGGGAGATGACTTCTGGCGTGATGCAGGTTAAGCTCTCCCGCCGGAGAGTGAGGTGGGTCAGTCTGTGCGTCTTTCTCAGAAATTGGATCCTGCGATGGTGCTGATCGCCCCCGATCTTGGGGAGCGCTCTGAACTGTTCCAGTGTTTTGGAAAAGCCTTCTTCGATGCGCGACTCGTTGAGTCGCCCGAAGTTGTGGTTGAGCGCCTTCTCGAGCGCGAGGCGATTCTCTCGACCGGAATCGGCGGCGGGGTCGCGGTGCCGCATGCCCAGATCCCGGGTCTCGGACGTCTCGCGATGGCCGCATCGACGCACCCCGAGGGACTTGTCTATCCGTCGCTGGATGACAAACCGGTGCGGTTGGTCTTTTGTTTGTTGGGCGATGCCAACACTTCGGCGGACCATCTCGCGGGCCTTGCCCGCCTCGCCCGCCTCGCGCGCCGCCGCGAGGCCCTGACGCCGCTCGTTGACGCTGTCGACGGGGTGAGCTTCGTCGAGGAACTCAAACGGCTCGAAGAAGCTGAGCACAAAAAAACGGGCCGTCTCGAAAGACGGCCCGTTGTCATAAACCTGGATTTTCAGTTGGTCTTTCCGCCCTCGAAGACCATCGGCGGGAAGGTCCCGTTGCAGCCGTCATTGTCGCCCGAGAAGCCGGAGCCGACCGCGGAGATCGATCCCGAGATG
>CALOAZ010000171.1:0-2818 GCA_942491355.1 uncultured Phycisphaeraceae bacterium | reverse complement strand
GCCAATCAATGCGAAAACCGCCCTGCCGTTGCCGATGAAAGTCATCGGTGTAATCCACCGCTGTTCTGCGGTAATCATCATGCGTGGTCGTTTTGCCATAGACGCGATAAAAGGTGTTTTCCCCTTCGACCTGGCCGCCGTATCGAACGGTGGTCAACGTCTTGAGTTCATTGCCGATCCCGACATCCACCAGCCAGCCCTGCGTGTCACGGGCTTCCTTGGTGGTGAAGTTGATGATGCCGTTCACCGCATTGGCTCCCCACAGCGAACCGCCAGGACCGCGTATCACTTCCACACTGGCGAGGTCCTGCAGAACGGTGTCTTGCATTTCCCAAATCGTGCCGGCAAAGACGGGGGTATAGAGCGTTCGACCATCCATCTGAACCAGTTGATAGGGGTTGAAACGGCTGTTAAATCCACGCGATGAAATCGCCCAAGTATTCGCATCGATCTGCGCTACATGGAGGCCGGGCACCATGCGAAGCAGTTCCGGCATCGATTGATGGCCGCTGCGCTGAATGTCTTCGGAGGTGAGTACGTAAATGGCGGCCGGTGCGGTAAACCAGTCCTGGCCGGCCATGCGCGTGACTGAAATGACCTGCACATTCATCAGTTGGTCGAATGGCAGATCGAACAGTTCATCGATGAGATCGGAAGGCCCCGCGTTATTTCGGGCTGAATCAGCGGCAATGGCAAATGAGTTGCAAGCGAATATGCCGCAAGCAACCCATGCGATCACATGGCGTACGAATCGCCGACGATACGATGACGTGGATTGTGAATGCATGGCGTTTGGCCCTCCGGCCAATGTCCTTAAATCGCTAAAACTTCCACGTGGCTTTCAAGAAAACAGTTCGTTCGATTTCCGCATACCCATCGGAGATGAATTGATCGGGACCCTCTTCGAGATGGCCCTGATCCAGCAGATTCTGGCCGTACAGTCCCAATTCGAAATCAGGGGCGGGTTTCCAGATCAGATTGAGATCCAGACGCCAGTAAGACGGGATGTGCTGGCTGCTGTTGAGGTAGTGATCGGCGTAATACAGCGCACCGTTGAACTCAACTTTCGGCGTGATGTCCAGATAGGAATGGAGCCCGATGCGATTGCGCGGCGCATTGTCTTCCCATCCGGATTCCAGCGTGCCGCCTGTTTCGACACGCAGGAATGTGTAATTGCCGCCACCCGCCAGTTGTCAGCCATTTCGCGTCGGATCGCCGCTTCAAAGCCGTAAGATTCGGCGGTGGCATTATTGTTCACGGTTGAAGTGGCTGCAGGCAACCCCGGCGCGCCTTCGCGGTCGATGAAGTCGTCATAGTCATTGAAGAAAGCAGCCAGATCGATCGACGTGTGCTGATCGGGTCTGACGCGGTGACCGATTTCATAGGCCATCAGGTTGGTGGCATCGACGCCGTCGTCACCCACCACAGTCGCCGGTGTGCCGGGTGCGCCGGGGATGACCAGAGGGGTGAGGGTCGCAAACTGGTCTGAAATCGATGGTGTGCGCACCGCTCGTGCCGCACTTGCCCACCAGGTGTGATTCTTGTCAGGCTTCCATGCCAGACGCGCACCGGGTTGGTGCTCAAAGCCTGAGAAATCATTGTGTTCAAGCTTGACGCCGAGAATCAGATCGAGCGTGTCTTTTTCGAGTTCGATGGTGTCCTGGATGAATCCGCTGAATGTCTCGAATTCATTGGTCTTGGGATTGAATACCACCAAGGGGTCACGATCGGTCGCGCTGAAATCCATATGGCGGTAGCCCAGCCCCCAGACCACATGATGACCGGGCATCATCGCAAAGTTGTGCTGGAAATCCAGATCAACGGTGCCGACACGCGCTCTGAAGCTCGGGGCCTGAGGCAGGAATTCAGCTTCTTCAAAACTGTAGTAAGTCTGGAATCGCATCTGCTCATTCTGACCGAGATCACGATCCCATCGTGTCAACATATTCCAACCGGCGTGCTGGAGATAGCCATCGCTGTCACTGTTGAAAGGCGCCGCCACCGAAACAGACTTGTTGGACGATCCTTGATCCACCGCAAAAAAATCGCCTTGAACCGTCAGTGTGTCTTTGGGATCGGTCCGCCAGTCAATGCGGAACCCGGTCTGGTTTTTTCGCCAGTCATCGCTGTATTGCGCCGTGGAGGGCGGCGTCAGTAATTCCTGAACCTGCGTGTCGAATCCATCATGATCGGTTCGTTTGAAATAAACGCGGTAATGAACACCCTCTTCGATTTCGCCGCCGTATCGCACGGTTGCCCCACCGCGGTCGTGTGTGCCGGCAGACAAGTTGATCAACCACCCCTGCGTGCTTGCGGCATCCTTTGTCGTAATGTTGACCACGCCATTGACGGCATTCGCGCCCCAGAGTGTGCCGCCCGGACCACGAATCACTTCAATTTGTTTAATGTCTTCAAGAACGGTGTCGACACCATCCCAGAGGGTGCCCGAAAAAATGGGCGTGTAAACGGAGCGGCCATCCATTTGTACAAGCATGAATTCATTGAACCGACTTGGAAAACCGCGCGATGAGACAGACCATTTGTTCGCATCGATTTGCGCCACATGCAGGCCCGGTGCCAGACGCAGTAATTCCGGAATCGACTGCAGGCCGCTGCGGCGTATATCTTCGGCAGTGATCACATAAATTGCGGCGGGCGAAGTGAACCAGTCCTGCCCGGCAAGTCGCGTGACCGAAAAGACCTGCACATCCATCAATTGATCGAACGGTAATTCAAAAAGCCGATTGATCAGATCGTCATTGGCCTGGGCCACAATGTGCAGAGGCTGGGCTTCGTCCTGAGCCTCAAGCAAGGCGTC
>CALOAZ010000170.1:0-6902 GCA_942491355.1 uncultured Phycisphaeraceae bacterium | reverse complement strand
ACTTCGCGCCGGTCGGCATCGACGAGTTTCCTGGCACGGCGCCCCTCGACTTTCACGTCGTGCCCGCGCGCGATGTGGGCAACGGCAACTGGGAAGCACAGCGCCCTGCGCTGCTGGGGGCGGACTCGCAACCCTATCGCCCGCGACCTCCGACGGAGAGAGCTTCGTACCCGTGGTGCCGTTTGGCGCGGCCCTTCCGTCGCCTGGCTTCACGCACTGGGTTCGCACGCCCGGATCGACTTCAACAACCTCGGCCCCAACGACGAGATCTATCTTTCTCTGGTGGGTCTGATCGACTTCGCGATCGAGCAGTTCGCGGATGGCAGCGGTCCCCTACCGAGCGACGGGACGAATCTGATCTCCGGTCAGGCCCTGCCTCGCTTCATCCGCGACGCAAGCCGCCCCCAAACCTATCCGGGGCAGACACCGGTCGAAGAAGACGTTCGCGAGTACATGATGCGGTGGGTGCGCTGGCTCGGACAAGAGACCGACTGCGACGGCCTTCGCCTCGATGCGATCAAGCACGTCGGAACGTCCTTCTTCGGATCGGACTTCAACGGTGACCCGATCGACTTCAACGGGACCTTCCAGCGAAACTATGATGATCGTCGCGGGTTCAGCGATGCCAACGACGACGACGGCGCGCAGGACGCGCTGCTCTTCGGCGAAGCGTTCACATCCGACACACAATTGCTCGGCCGTTACCGGGCGACCGGCATGTACGCGCTCGACTTTCCGCTGTTCTTCAAGCTCAGCGGGATTTTCTCGGGCTCCGGAGAAGGCGACCTCGGCCAACTCAGCTTTCCCCAAGGGGGGATGAGCGGCGCCTTCGAGGAGTTTGGCGGACTCGGCCGAGAGGCCGGCATCAGCTTCGTGCAAAGCCACGACTCCTACGCGCCGAGCCCCCAAGCCAATGCGGCGTATGCCTACACGCTGAGCCGAGTTGGGCATTCGGTCGTGTTCTACGACGGCAACCGCTACGACGCGGATAGCTTCGTAATCCCCGGTCGCGAGGACGCGCTCGGCGAGCTCGGCTCTTCTCGGATCCTCGACTTGGTCGCGCTACGCCGACGGTTCGCGCGGGGCGGAATGTTCAATCGATGGGTGGGCGGCGACGCCTACGTGTTTGAGCGCGTAGTGCCGACGTCAGACGGTGCGTTTGGCGCAACGATGCTCGTCGCGACATCGTCTGCGACGAAGATCCTTCGCCGCAGATTCTCAACGATCCCAAACTCTGGAGCGGCTGTGTCTCAGGTGCCTTCCGCGAAGATCAATTCCTGGAAATGTTCGAGGAAGCCGGTTTCCACGGCGTGGAAATCCTGGCACGCACCGACAAGCCCTGGCAAACCCTCGACGGCATCGAATTTCGATCGATGACCGTGCGCGCCTTCAAAGGCAAGCAGGACCTTGTCTCGAACGACATCAAGCCGCCATCTATCAGGGACCATGGAAGCAGGTCCTCGACGATGACGGGCACACCTACTTCCGAGGCAAGCGGATGGCCGTGTGCGACAAAACCTACAAACTCCTGACTGATCCGAAGGGTCCTTATGCCGGACAATTCATCGGCATCCAGCCTTATCAAACCATCCCCTTGGATGATGCGCAGGAATACGACTGCCGCCGCAATGCCATCCGACCGGCGCGCATGACCAAGGGCGAGGATTATCATGCCACAAAATTGCTCCCGGGTGCCTCGGACTGCTGCGGACCGAATACGAGCTGTTGCTGAGATTTTCTTGCATGACCTTCACGGCACTTATTCTCGGCGGCGTGGTGTTCTGGCTGGCGTACAGCAACGGCGCCAACGATAATTTCAAAGGTGTCGCCACACTGTGGGGTTCACACGCCGCCACATTCCGCACAGCATTAAATTGGTCCACACTTACCACAGTGGCCGGTTGTCTCTGTTCTGTTTTCCTGGCGATGGAATTGGCGCAGAAATTTGCCGGCAAGAATCTGATTCCCGCAGAACTCATGGGCACGCCCGAACTCGCGATGTCGGCCGGCGGCGCTGCCGCAGCCACCATTCTGCTGGCCACTTTTCTCGGCATGCCCACCTCCACCACGCACGCACTGGTCGGCGGCTTGATCGGATCGGTACTGGTCGCCACCGGCTCGGTGGATCTGGCGGCATCGGCTCAAAGCTTTTTCATTCCGCTGGCCGTCAGCCCCATTCTGGCGGTGGGCCTTGCCCTGCTGATTTATCCACCGCTGCGCTGGGGACGCAAACGACTGGGCATCACGCGCCAGACCTGCGTCTGTATCGGACAAGCCGCGCCGCAACCCGTCCTCGCCATCGAAGGCCGCGTGGCGCAACTCGCAAGCACCTGCGCCGACTGCCCTCCCGTCAAGATGACACTCGGCGAAAACGATACCTGCGTCGAACGCTATCACGGCCAAATGATCGGCGTGGATGTTCAGCACGCGATCAACGGCGTGCATTATCTGAGCGCCGGCGCCGTCTGTTTTGCACGAGGACTAAACGACACACCCAAAATCGCCGCACTGCTTTTGGCCACCGGCGCGACGTTCAACACATGGACTGTTCTACTGGTGACGGTGGCCATGGCGGCAGGCGGTTTACTGCAATCACGCCGCGTGGCCGACACCATGGCCCATCGCATCACCGATCTGAATCCCGGCCAGGGGTTGACCGCCAACCTCATCACCGCCGCACTGGTTCTGGGCGCTTCAAAGATCGGCGTGCCGGTTTCGACCACTCATGTTTCGTGCGGCACCATTTTCGGCATCGGTGCCGCCGATCGTTCGGTGAAATGGAAAACCGTCCGGCAGATAGGGCTCGCATGGATCACCACACTTCCCATGGGATTGGTCTTGGGTGCCATCCTTTACGCACTGTTTGCGCTATGAATCAGCCCCTGCAAACACCGACTGTGCGCGAACGCAACCGATTCGATCAGGCGATCGAGGCCGCCACCGGCACATTGCTTCATGCCTCTGATCGCATTCAAACGCTGCAGATCAACATCGGCTTGATCTGCAATCTCGCCTGCCACCACTGCCATGTGGAATCCACACCCAAGCGCACTGAACAGATGGATCGCGAAACACTTGAGGCGGTCCTGGTCGCAGCCGAAAAAGCACAAGCCACCACAATCGACATCACCGGCGGGGCGCCAGAAATGAACCCGCATTTCCGGTGGTTCGTCGCCGAAGCCCGTTCACGAAAACATCAGGTGATGGTGCGCACCAATTTGACCATCATGCTTAAAGAAGGCTACGAAGACCTGCCTGCATTCGATGCCGAACATCAGGTGCATCTGGTCGCTTCGCTGCCCTGTTATCTGGAATCCAACGTCGACAAGCAGCGCGGCAAGCATGTGTATCAGGAATCCATTGAGGTGATCCGCCGCTTGAACGATGTCGGCTACGGCATCGCCCCACATCTGCCGCTGGATCTGGTCTACAACCCGGGCGGCCCGAGCCTGCCACCCGATCAACCTTCACTGGAAGCCGATTACAAAAAACAGCTCCACGAGCGATTCGGCATTCGCTTTTCAAGTTTGTTTACGATCACCAACATGCCGATCGGCCGATTTCTGCACGATCTGCGCCGCGACGGTAAAGCAACTGAATACGAACAAAAACTCCGAGAAGCCTTCAACGCCGCCACCGTGGAACCGCTGATGTGCCGCCATCAAGTGCACGTCAGCCACGATGGTTCGGTCCACGACTGTGATTTCAATTATGCCCTCAAAATGACCTGCGACCACTCTGTTCCGCAGCATATTCACGACTTCGATCCTGAAATCTTTATCGGTCGGCGCATCGCGACTGATGACCATTGCTTCGGATGCACTGCCGGCCACGGATCTTCTTGCGGCGGGGCTTTGACGTGATCATCACCCTGCGATCCAAACACATGCAATACGCCTTGTGGATTTCGATCGCAGTACTTTCTTCCGGCGTACTGGCTGCCCCCTCGCAGCCTCACGAACTCTATGCCGGAATTCTGACACGGTACGTCGATGCCGAAGGCCGTGTGAACTACGCTCAGCTCAAAACGCATCGCGCCGACCTCGACACCTACGTGCAATCTCTTGGAAAAATTCAACCCGAAGCATTTGCCCGCTGGTCCGAAGCTGATCGCCTGGCGCTGCTCATGAACGCTTACAACGCCTTCACGCTCAAACTGATCATTGATCATTATCCGATCCAATCCTCCTTCTGGACCTCTTTGCGATTTCCGAAAAATTCGATCCGTCAGATTTCCGGTGCCTGGGACACCATCACTTTCGATCTGATCGGTAAGCCGATCACACTGGGCGATCTAGAACACAAAATACTGCGCAAGCAGTATGATGAGCCGCGCATTCACATGGCCATCAACTGCGCATCGGCAGGCTGTCCTCCTCTGCGCGATGAGCCTTTTTCCGGGGAGAAACTAGGCCATCAACTGGCTGATCAAACCCAACGGTTTCTGGCTGATCCCGCCAAATTCCGAATCGACAAGAAAAATAAAACCGTTTATCTGTCTTCGATCTTCAAATGGTTCGGAGCCGATTTCGAAAAGCGCTACACGCCGAAATCAAACTTCGGTCGCCATGACATGACGCTGCGATCCGTTTTAAATTTCATCTCTGCCCATCTCACCGATGAAGACGCCGACTGGCTCAAAACCGGCGACTTCGCGGTCCACTACCTTGATTACGACTGGACACTCAATCAGCAACCCTGATCGCGAAGTTCGCCACCATCGTCATGCTGAAATACGCAAAGCCCATTTTAATCCTGACTCTGGCCGCAGCCGCTATCACTGTCGGGCTGGTTCTTCCGGTCGGCGATTGGATGGATCAATTCCTGGATTGGCTGCACGGCTACGGCGCCTGGGGCCCGGTCCTGTTGGGCGCTGCTTATATTCCGGCCACGATTCTGTTCATTCCCGGTTCGGCACTCACGCTGGGTGGAGGCGCCATCTTCGGTGTGTTCTGGGGCACTGTGGCTGTTTCACTCGGATCCACAGCGGGGTCCACGATGGCCTTCATCATCGGCCGTTTTTTTGCGCGCGACTGGGTGACGCAAAAAGTCGAACAAAATCCGAAATTCAAAGCCATCGATGCTGCTGTGGCGCAAAACGGATTCCGCATCGTTCTGCTCACGCGTCTGAGTCCACTGTTCCCGTACAATCTGCTCGGTTACATGTACGGCATCACCAGTGTGCGCTGGCATGATTATGTGCTGGCAAGTTGGATCGGCATGTTTCCGGGAACTGTGATGTACGTCTATCTGGGCAGCCTGCTGCAATTGACTTCCAAAAGCGAACGCTCGCGCACACCCGGCGAGTGGGCGCTTTACATTCTGGGGGGCGTGGCCACCATCGGTGTCACTCTTTTTGTGACGCGAATCGCCCGACGCGCATTGGCTGAAGCTGCCATCGATGAAACACCTTCTGAAACCCCTGCACCGATGCCGCAGGGATAAACGCCTGCATCTACCATGAGTACACCCATCACACTCACACCCGACGACACCCACAACCGCGAACTGGTCGGCCAGGTGCATCCAGCGGACTGGAAGAATCCGCGTGTCTCAGGTGTCTACGACATGGTGGTCGTTGGTGCGGGTGCCGCAGGGTTGATTACGGCACTGGGCGCGGCAGGCCTCGGCAAAAAAGTCGCCCTGATCGAACGCCACCTGATGGGTGGTGATTGTCTGAATACCGGATGCGTCCCCTCCAAATCCCTCATTCGTGCAGCGCGCGCTGCACATGAAGCGCGCCGTGCCCATTCCTTCGGCATCGGTTCACCCACGGATGGCGTTTCGATCGATTTTGCCGTGGCCATGGAACGCATGCGTCGCATCCGAGCAGAGATTTCGCATCACGACAGCGCCGAGCGTTTCACAAAAATGGGCATCGACGTCTTTCTCGGTGATGCACGATTTACATCACGAGACAGCCTGATCGTGGCCGATCAGACCCTGCGGTTTCGCAAAGCCTGCATCGCCACCGGCGCCCGCGCCGCCGCACCG
Organism: uncultured Phycisphaeraceae bacterium; assembly: GCA_942491355.1. Lineage (GTDB taxonomy): Bacteria > Planctomycetota > Phycisphaerae > Phycisphaerales > Zrk34 > CALOAZ01. The sequence continues at coordinate 908 of CALOAZ010000170.1, read as the reverse complement.
CCGATTTCCGGTCTGGCTGAAACGGGTTATCTCACGAACGAAACTGTTTTTTCGATGACTGAACTCCCAAAACGCCTGGCGATCATCGGCGCCGGTCCCATCGGCTGCGAAATGGCCCAGGCATTCGCTCGATTCGGATCTCAGATCAGTCTGATCGATTCAGCCCATGGCGTGCTGCCGCGCGAAGACCCTGTCGCCGCTGAAATCATTCGAAAAGCGCTGACCGCCGAGGGTGTCAATACACTCTGCTGCGGGCGCGACCTCCAGATCGATACCACCGATCACGGCAAGCGCCTTCGCGTGATGTCGCACGACATGTCCTATGAAATGGTCGTCGATGAAATTCTTGTCGCCGCCGGACGCACACCCAATGTGGAGGGGCTCGGCCTTGAAACCGCCGGCGTGGCTTACGATGCACGCGGCGTGCAAGTGGATGATCATCTGCGCACCACCCATCCGAATATCTTTGCGGCCGGCGATATCTGTGCCAAATATCAATTCACGCATGCGGCCGATGCCATGGCGCGCATCGTGGTGCGCAATGCGCTGCTGGGATTCCTGCCCTTCAAGCCGCGTGTTTCACAGCTGATCATGCCCTGGTGTACCTACACCGACCCCGAAGTGGCACACGTGGGAGCGATTCCACGCGACCTGGAAGCTCGCGGCATCCGTTTTGAAACCATTGAAATTCCGATGGCCGCCAATGATCGCGCTCAGCTCGAATCCGACACCGACGGATTGCTGCGCGTTCACACCCAACCCAATGGCACCCTCCTCGGAGCCACACTGGTCGCCTCGCATGCGGGAGAAATGATCAGCACGCTGACGACCGCCATGGTGCACAAGATCAAACTCCATCAATTGGCGCAGGTCATCTTCCCCTATCCCACCCAGGCCGAAATCATCAA
>CALOAZ010000169.1:0-9497 GCA_942491355.1 uncultured Phycisphaeraceae bacterium | reverse complement strand
CGTAGCTGTCGGCCTGTTCATCCACATGATCCGAAGGGTCGATCGTGAAGAAAGTGAAACCGACTTCGAGCGTCACATCCACGTCCTTCGGCGTCTTGAGATGATCGGCATCGGCGCCGGTACGGCCATTCCACGACGACGCGACGGCGCCGCCGAGCGCGTCATCCATCACGGCGCGCGGCGTGCGCTGCGTGCGCGACATCTCGCGGATCGACTGCTGCGGATAAATCGGATCGATGCCGGCACCGGCCCGCTTCATGGCTTCGACATGGCCGGGCGTGGCCAGGCCGATGCGATCGCCGAAGCCGAAGCTGGGACTCAGGCCAAGCGTGATCGGAACAAGTGTGGTGGTGGCTTCAGGCATGGGTCTGGGTCTCCACCGACGCCAGAAAACGTCGGAAATGCTCGATGGTTTGCTTCGCAGCACTATCAGAATCGGGCCAGGGCAGTGCTTCGGCCGAGGCATAACCTTCGTAGCCGATTTCGCGCAGCGCCTTGGCAATGGGCGCGTAATCCATGTGTCCGAAACCTGCGGGCCGCCGGTTCGAATCCACAAAGTGCACGTGGCCGATATGGCCTGCCCCCGCCATGATGGCTTCGGGGATCGATTTCTCTTCGATGTTCATGTGGAACAGGTCGGCCAGCAGCGTCACATTCTTTGTCTTGAGCGAATCCATCAGCTTCACACCGGCTTCGACTGTGTTGATCAGATTGGTTTCGTAGCGATTCAACGGCTCATAGATGAGTTTCACGCCGCTGGCTTCGGCATGCGCGCCGAGCTCTTCGAGCGCTTCGGCAAGGTCGTCCAGCGCCTTGGGATGACTCACACCATTGCCGCTGCGCCCCTGCATCGATCCGATGATGGCCGGCGCGCCGAAAGGCGCGCCCAAGTCGATGATGGTTTTGATGAACGCTTTTGCCTCAGCGCGCTTTTGTGCGTCGGCATCGGTCAGACTCAGCTTGAGACGCACCATCCCTGCGCCGGTGCCCACGGCGGCGAGGCCCAGGCCATGACCGGCCAACAATTGACGCAGCTTTGCCGGATCAACCGCATCGGCCGCCGGCGCAAACAATTCGATGGCGTCGTATCCCAATTCGGCGCGCGGGCGCGGCGCCTTCCAGATCGTGCCAGAACACGAACGGGCCCCCGCGGGCTTCTTCAACCAGACTGACGGTAACGGCGGAACGGATCATGATGCGTGACTCTCTTTCTCTGCGCGGCTCAAGATCAAACCATCTCGACGACAGCTTTGATCACACCGGTTTCGGGTTTGGTATAGGCGGGAAAATCGGCAATGAGGTCTTCGAAACGGCTGCGATGCGTGATCCACGGATCGGTATTGACATCGCCGGATTCGATCAAACGGATGATGCGCGTGAAATCGCGCGGCAGCGCATTGCGACTGCAGAGCAGCGTGCCTTCGGGGCGGTGAAATACCGGGTGTACAAAAGTGACCGGCTTGGTGGTGATGCCCACATACACAAGCCGCCCGGTCGGCGCGACGTAACCGAACGCGTTCGACATCGAGACATCCGATCCCGTCGCATCGATCACCACATCGGGCAGTTCGCCGCCGCCGGCCTGGCGCAGCGCACCGGGAATGTCGTCACCCAGCAAAACCGTTTCATCCACACCCATGACGTCTTTGCAAAACGCAAGACGCTTTTCGTTCATATCAAGCACGATGGTGCGCGCGCCGGTCAGCTTTGCGAACACGATGCTCGCGAGCCCGATCGGGCCGGCGCCGATCACCAGGCAGTTTTCGCCGGGGACCGGCGCGCCGCGATCCACCGCATGGCAACCGATCGCCAAGGTCTCCACCAGCGCCAGTTGGTCATAAGAAAGCTTCGCCGAGGAATGCAGCTTGTGCGGGTAACAGGAATCGCTCGCGCAGGCCACCATCGGTCATCACGCCGATCACTTCGAGATTCGCGCAGCAGTTGCTTGCCCCTTTTCGGCAGGCATGGCAATCGCCGCAGTTCATATACGGTTCGATCGAACAACGATCACCGACTTTGACGTTCGTCACGCCTTCGCCCACCGCCAGCACTTCGACACCCAGTTCGTGACCGGGAATGCGCGGATAGCGAAAAAACGGCATCTTGCCGAGATAACCACTTAGATCGGTGCCGCAGATGCCCACGCGATGCGTGCGCACCAGCGCCTGGCCCGGCGCCGGCGCGGCGGGCTCTTCCACTTCGATCTGCCGGAAGGTTTCGGGTTTTTCCAGACAAATGGCTTTCATGCGTTCATCCATCGCCGATCAGACTGCGTGTCTGAGTAAGATTTTTCTGAGTAAGATTTTCCGCTCGCGAAAGACTGTCGATTCACGCAATCGGCAGCGCGTTGACCGGCTCGTCATTGTTTTGAGGCCGACCTTCGAGATAGAACCAATTGTGGATGGGCTCGAGGATCGCAAGCACTTGATCCATCAATGCCTGATCGATCGGCGTTTCGGCCCATTGCGCCCATTTCTGCACGTTCGTCGGATTCGCCGAGCCGACCACGCACGTGGCCATCTCCGGATGCGCGATCGAAAACTGCAGCGCGAGCTGCGCGATATCGACGCCATTCGACGCGGCATGCTCCGCGGCTCTTTTTGCCGTGGCGCGGACCTCCGGCGTGGCTTTGTGCCACGGCGGAAGATCAGCGTTCGTCAGCAGCCGCGCCGAGAACGGCGCCGCGTTCATGATGCCCACGCCGCGAGCGTTGAGCAGCGGAATAAGATCGGCAAACATCGTGTTCTGCAGTGTGTAGTGGTTGTAAGACAGCACCACATCGAGGTCGTGATGTTCGAGCACATAGCGGAAAATCTTCATGGGATATCCGCTGACGCCGACGTATTTGATCTTGCCCTGTTCACGTGCTTTGTGCAACGCGGGGATGGTTTCTTCGACCACCTGCTTCATGTCGACAAATTCAATGTCGTGACACAGCATGATGTCGATGTGATCCACGCCCATACGGTGCAGACTGACATCGATACTCTCGGCCACGCGCTTGGCTGAAAAATCGAAATGCGCGGCGTCATAACGCCCCAGTTTGGTGCTCAACAGATAGCTGTCGCGCGGCACGCCGCGCAGAGCCACGCCCAGCAGCACTTCACTCATGCCCCGGCCGTAAAACGGCGAGGTGTCGATCAGGTTCATGCCCAGGTCGAGCGCCACGCGAACGCAACGCAGGGCTTCATCGAGATCCACCGTGCGGAATTCCTGGCCCAGCGACGAAGCGCCGAAGCTCAGCACGGGGACGTCCAATCCGGTTTTTCCAAGTGAGCGACGTTCCATCGATTCGGTTATCCCAAAAGTCTTCTGCTGTGGCGGTGTTCGCCTCAATGCTAGTGCCCCGGCGCGTGCGATCTATCGAAGCCAGCGCAAAGTATTTTCGTATTTGCGCAGATATTTATAGGTCGGATTTTAGCGTATATGTCCATTAACAAACGATTTAAGTGGTATTTATTCGATTTTGCGCGATATGGGCCATAAGTCGACTAAGCTGTTTGCGCATGACCGCCAAGCCGTCAAACCACAAACCGGGCCCGCCGCACGTGGCCTTGTTCATCGAAACCTCGATCAGCTACGGCCGAGGCCTGCTGCGGGGAATCGCACGATATCTGCGCCAGCACGGCCCCTGGTCGATCTACCTGGAACAGCGTGAATTCGGCGCGGCGCTTCCGGCATGGGTCGAAAGCTGGGCGGGCGACGGCATCATCACGCGCAGTGACGATCCGCGCATTCTGTCCGTGGGCGTTCCCACCGTCGGCCTCTTCGATCGCATCGATGACGACTTGGGCTTGCCGCTGATTCTCAATGACAGCACCGCCGTAGGACGCCAGGCCGCAGAACATCTGGTGGGGCGCGGCTTCAAACACTGCGCGTACTACGGTGTCGCCGGTGAATACTGGTCGAGGATGCGCCTCGAGGGCGCGCGGGCGGTACTCGGCCCGGTGGGCGGATCACTCGATGCGTTTTTGGTGGATCGCGGCGGCGGCCCCGACTGGGAAGCCGATCGCGAAGCGCTCGCTGACTGGATTGCCGAACTGCCCAAGCCGCTGGGATTGATCGCCTGCAATGACATTCACGCGCTTCAGGCGCTCGATGCCTGTGCCCGGCGCGGCTTGCGCGTGCCCGAAGAAGTCGCAGTGATCGGCGCCGATGATGATCCGGAGCTTTGCGACTTTTCTGACCCACCACTTTCAAGCGTGACGTTTCAAGCCGAGCGCGTCGGCTACGAAGCGGCCGCGCTGCTCGACCGCATGATGCAGGGCGAAGATGCGCCCACCGAGCCGGTCTTTATCGAGCCTGCGGGCGTGGCCGTGCGCCGATCCACCGATACGCTCGCCATCGACGACGCGGTGGTCGCCCAAGCCCTGCACGTGATTCGTCGCGAAGCCTGTCGCGGCCTGAGCGTGGAAGACGTCCTCGACGAAGTGCCGGTTTCGCGGCGCACGCTTGAACAACGCTTTCGGAAAGTGCTTGGAAAATCGCCCAAAGAGCAGATTTTGCGGGGAGCGCATCGACCGGGCCAAAGTGCTGCTGGTCGAAACCGAATTACCCGTCACCGCCATCGGACCGCGCGTGGGCGTGAAACAGCCGGCGTATTTCAGTTCGGTGTTTCGCCGCATGACCGGCAAGACACCCAGCGCCTACCGCCGCGCGGCGCGCGGCGAATAAAAAAAGCGGCGCTTCGATTTCGAAGCGCCGCTCAAGTGTCATTGCGTTTTTCGGATCAGAGCGAAGGCGTGCCGCCAAGCAGACCTTTGCTTTGCGACTTGAATTTGTCTTCCGCTTCTTTGACCTTGCGCTGCATCTCTTCGAGATCTTTGCGCTGCTTTTCCTGATCCTTGGCGGCCTTCATGATGTCGGCCACTTTCGCCAGTTCGTTTTCCATCGACTTGGCGATGCGCTGGAAGTATGCGCCGGCTTCGGGCGCTCCGCGGCGCTTGAACTGACCTGCAGTACCAAAAGTCAGGCTCAGCAATTTTTTCATGCCATCATGAATCAAAAGCACCTGTTCGGCCTGTGAAAGCGGGCCATCCTTCGCCTTGGCCAGCAATGCCTTGGCGTCGATTTCGGATTCATCCACCGCGTCACCCTTCTTCACCGCTTTGGCGACAGGCACATTGATCGGTGCCTTGGCTTTGGGTTCGGCTTCGAGTTGAAGCTGATCGGGCTCATCGAGATCTTCTGAAATCAGCTCGTCGAATTCTGCCGTGGCAGACGACGCATCGCCGCTTTCGTAGATCTCGATTTCTTCCTGTGGTGCCGCTCTGTCACTGCGTGCCAGAGCTTCGAGGGCGTCGGCGCTGCTCATCCTGTACTCCTCCTTCGGTGGGGAACCGTTCCTGGTGGGACACGAAGTTTAACCGGAGGTCCGCCAGGGATGGAAGGGAAATTCCCAAATCGAGTTCCGGGAGGGGTTTACCCGTCTCCGCCCGCTCCGGAATACGCTGGCTCCGTCGAGGCAAGTCTCTGTATTACAAAAAGATACGCCTGCGGGCCGATCAGAAGATCGTCCCGGCGTGGACATTCACCGCCGAGCCATCGCAGAGCATCGCCGAAACCGGCGGCGCCGACAGCGCCTCAGCGAAGGCGGATCCGTACACCCGGGGTCCATCCAGCTCCACCTGTGGAATGCAGCCTGACCAAGCCGACCACGTCGGATGATCGACGCGATATTCGCCGGTTCGGCCATCACGGCGCTTCACGTATCCCCAGTAATGCTCCGCGATGAAATGCGCTTCGGTGTCTTCTTCGAGCGGTTGTTTTTCGCCGCGGGCCAGCACGCCGATGTGCTGCCAGCGGCCGGCATCGAACCAGGCATAGGACGTGCGGCGATATCCATCCGGACGATGCCCCACATGCGCGTGGCGCGTCGGGCATGCAGCATAGTGTTCGTGGTACAGCGCGTTGGCCACCCAGGCGATCAAACGGCGCGGCACGACTTCTTTCACAAACACCACGCCGCGCCGCCAACCTTCGCTTGTCTGGCGACGCACATAAAAGCGCAGATTGATCTCGTCAAAGTCCCGATGGCCCGGCAACGTCCAGCCGCGCACGCGCGTCTGCAAAAAGCGGAAACCGACCAGACTCACCAAGCATCGTTCCTCCCAGAGATCCAGTTCGGTGCCCTTGGGAATCAACGGCGCGAGCACTTGTGGATCAATGGCGTAATTGATCATCGCCAGATGCTGCCATCGGGCTGAGAGAAAGATCGATGTGGTTTTCTGCGTGACTTGGGGCACAGGTCGCACCATGACCGAATGACCTGTTGCAATCCGGTCGTGTTTATAAAATCGCGAGAAACGCCCGGGTGAGTGCGAATGTGGCGACCAGTGTGGCCGGTGTGGCGATCACGGCCCGGCGCGTATTGAGCCCATGCAAATCCAACATCGCCGCGTTGATCAGCAGCACGGCGATCGCCATCCCGAACACCATGCAGGCCTGTGCAAGCGTGGGCAGACTCAACCGGATCAACAGCGCGCTGGTGACGGCAGACGCCGCACCCGGCGCCAACGCCACACCGGCGCTGAACACCGACGCAGTCAGTCCCGCGTGGCCACCAAAAGCGCGACCCACACCCCAGACCGCCAGCACGTAAGATCCCGCCGCCACACATGCCGTCCAGAACAAACGCAGCACGCCACCGTCAACCGGCATGGATCCGAAAAACATGCGTCCGCCGAGCCAGATACCCAAAGCGGAAGCCACCAGAAGAAAAATGCCTGCCGATAGGGCGCGATGCGGCCCCAGTTCGTGCCAGGCTTGGCGCTGACCGCCCATGGGATCGGTCAGCAAGGCCAGCACGGCCGAGCGAGCGTTTTCGGCCGCCTCGCGTGTTTGCTCGAGCGCCTGGCGCCCGAGCGCGCGACCTTTTTCAAGGGCTTCGGTTTTGCGGGACGCCGCGGCTTCTTCGTGAGACACCTGCGCGTCTTCGTCTCCAACGGCGTTTTGGTTTTCCGGTTCTGCTTCCGGGGGGCGAGTCTCGTCCATGAGTGGCGCCTCCTAATTGAGATGTGCTGACATTGTAAATGAATTGATGCGGTACCGGGAAATGATCAGTTCTTGAGGCGCGCCGCCATTTCAGCCACGGCGCGACCGATCGCTTTCACGCGATCCTGCTGTTTGACGTCGGTGAGATCACCGACGTCATCAAAAGCCTCGTGTGACTTCGGAATCGCCAGTTGATCCGGCAGAACGATCACGCCGATATTCCCCAGAATTGCCCGCAGATGCACCAAGCCGCGCAAACCACCCAGCGCGCCCGGAGACGTCGCCATCAGGCCCGCCACTTTGCCTTTAAATGCCACCAGTGGCGGCTCGTCTTCTGCGGGGCGCGAAGCCCAGTCGATGGCGTTTTTGAGCGCCGCCGTCACAGAACTGTTGTACTCCGGTGAAGCAATCAGCAGGCCGTCCGCCGCCGCAAGTTTGGCTTTCAATGCAATGGCTGTTTCAGGGGCGCCATGATCGGATTCGAAATCCTGATCAAAAATGGGCAACGGATAATCCGCCAAATCCAGGGTTTCGACCTGAGCGCCGGCGGCTTTTGCGCCCGCAGCCGCCAGGCGCACAAGCTTTCGGTTGAACGATCCCTTGCGCAAACTGCCTGCAAAAGCCAGGATTCTGGGTGATGCGCTCATGAGTCCTCCTTGGCCTGTTTGCACAGGTCCTGAATTTTCGTGCGCACGCGCTGACACAAATGCTTGTAAATCGGCTCGATCAACTGGCGCTTGCGATAGGTTTCGCGCAGCGACGTCAAGTCCGGCGATTCGGCATGCGAGGTGAATGCCCATCCTGCTTCTGAATCCGTGATCGACCCGAGATGTTCCACGCGAAGCGGACCGGTGCGCAGTTGGTAAATCACGGTGATTTCCAGGCGCGGTTGGCAAATCCATGTTTTGCCGACCGTATCGCGCATCATCGCATAGATCTCTTTGGATTCGACCACGAATTCCACACGACGTTGGCCTATCCCCGGTGCCGGAGGAGGACTGTCTACTGCCGTAGCTTGCGAGGTCTCAAGCTTGCGCCGGATATCACGCGCGACATCCTCGCAGAAAGCCTGATTCGGCAATTCCACATCCGACAATTGGTCCGGCCGGCCTTCGATCGAAATGTTGTGCGCCTTCACGGGAAACACCACCACTTCGACTTTGCCCTGAATCACTTCTGCACGCAGGGCGGCTGCCCCGCCGCATCCGCTCAAGAGCACACACAGGCCGCACATTAAAAACAGAACACGTGTCATAAAGCTATTTTCCCTGCGCTCGTGTCGCATGGCCAGAGACTCCCGTGGAACCAGTAATGACATCGTCACCGATTCAGGTGATCGCCGTCAAACCCAATGACAAAGCGCGTCGCTGGAGGCGAATCGCCATCGCCACATCCAACGCTCGAATCCCAAACGGCGCCAGCGCCTCACGCAGGTCACCCCCGCGCTGCGCTTGCAGGCGCCACTGGGGCAATTGGCTGCGAAAAAGCAGATGGGTCGTGGGTCGGCCGGGTTCGGGTGGAACCACCTGGTTTTCCAGCACAAACAGAGGCAATTCCGTCACCAGACACAGTGGATCGCCTCCCAACGATTGGGCATATTCCATCGAACTGTCCCGGAACAGCGCCGCAGTCTGCGGATCATCACACGCCAGAAAATGCTCGCGCATCGCTGCGCCACGCGGTGTGGTCGCGAATCCCGGGCCGAGATATTCGAATCCTTTTTCGCCACCGCGATCGTGGTCGAAGAGGCGCAGGCCGGCATTGCGAAGAGCATCGGCATACTGCTGCCGCAAGGCCTTCGTGCGATCGGCCCAAGTGCGTTCGATCAGCAATAAGCCGCCTTCGCTCACCAACATGCCATGCAGACTCATGTGCAAAGCGAAAGGCCCGTGTGCCGACAGAAAGGCTGATACCGCCGCGTTTTCCACGCGCCCGGCGGGATAACCGAATTCGATGTCGCGCCCCGGCAATTCGCGCTCGACGGATTTCAAACACGCCACCGGGTCGGGCCATTGTTCAATCCAAGACCGATTGGCTTCGGCCCCATCCGGGTTCGCATGCGGCACGATGCAGAAGCAGTAACGTTGCAGCAATGCTTCGGCAGCCGCGTTGCCGGCACTCAAGGCGCGAATCAAGTGAAGCAGTGTGATGGAACCCACCGGCTCATCCGCGTGAGCGCCACTGATCAAACTCACTGCGACCGACCCTTCGCCCATCACCACGCCCAGAAGGGGTCGATCGTTTTCGCTTCGACCGATTTCGCCGCATCGGCACGGCAACCCCGCCGCCGCCGCCCCGGCGCAGGCCGCTTCGATCCCGGCACGCACTTCATGCTCGGGCATCATCCGGGCAGCGTCGGGCCAGTGCAGATCCTCAAGCATGCCATCAAGATAACCGCCCGCCGCAATGCCGCAGGCTCGACTTCAAGAAATACCGACTTATCAAATGACGCGACCCGCCATCATGGCGGGTCGCATCTGAGGGTGGGTGGGGTGCTGAGATCA
>CALOAZ010000168.1:0-19542 GCA_942491355.1 uncultured Phycisphaeraceae bacterium | reverse complement strand
CCGAACTACCGATACGATAAGTACCGGATCCCAATACAATAATATTGGTTTTGTCACCCAGGGTGATATCATCAGTATCACCATGATAGGTCAAATAGAGGTAATTAGTTTGAGCCGGATATTCTCCTGCCAGAGTATCAATCTGTTTGACATTCGGTTTAATTCCATAATTATGGCGCATTTTACGAACAATTCGTTCTGTCGTATTTAATAATCTTGCGAGTTGAGGATCTGAAAATCCGGTTTTTTTGGCTTCGTAAAGGATATGCCTTGGGCAGTTTCCTCCTGCATACTCCTGGATCAAGCTTTCAACCCGAACCATATTGGCTATCTTATGAAGAAACCAGGGGTCGATTCGCGTATGTTCATGAACCTCCTCAACCGTCATACCACTTTTGAAAGCATAAGGAATGGTAAAAATCCTTTCATCAGTGGGATTTGTTAGCTCTTTTAGAATCTCCTCCTGGGATTCTTTCTTTCCCATCTCATCTGGATTACCGACTAATCCCCAGGCGCCCGTATCCAACATACGTACTGCTTTTTGAAGTGCTTCCTGGAAGGTTTTACCGATGGCCATGATCTCACCAACTGATTTCATACTCGTTCCGATCTCAGTGGAAACCATTTTGAATTTTTTCAAATCCCATCTTGGTATTTTGACAACCACATAATCCAGAGCAGGCTCAAAACAGGCCATGGTTGATTGCGTTATCGAGTTTTTAATTTCGGTTAAACTATACCCTAATCCCAGTTTCGCTGCTATAAAAGCCAGTGGATATCCTGTCGCTTTTGAAGCCAGGGCAGAACTCCGGGAGGGATACGCGTATCGAATTCGAGAAGGTGCTCGCCGAAAAAGTCGGTGCGCCAATCGGACGGCACCTGACCACGCACGATGGGCATGAGACTGCGCCCCTGATAAACCTTCGGAGCCGGCACACCCGCCAGATCCAGAAACGTCGAAGGCAGATCCACGTTCAGCGCCATCTCCGGCACGACGCGACCGCGCTGCGCTTCGGGCAGGCGCGGATCATGAATGATCATCGGCACGCGGATGGCCTGTTCGTAGTGCGTCCACTTGCCGGCAAAACCGCGATCGCCCATGTAATAGCCGTTGTCGGCCGAGTAGATGATCACCGTGTTCTCGGCGAGACCGTCTTCTCCGTGCCGCGCCTTCACGCGGGCCATCGTCATGTCGATGCCGCTGATCATGCGAAAGTAGGCCCGCATGTTGGTCTGATATTTTTCCGGCGTGTCCCAGCGCCAGAACCAACGCTCGCGGTTAATTGATTTCTTGAGATAGTCCGGCTGCGATTCGAAAATCGCCGGATCGCCCAGACGCGGTTCAGGCATCACCTGATCTTCGTACATGCCATCCAGCGATCGGATCCACGGAAAGTGGCCGATACCCGGTCGCTTGTCGCCATCCTCGGCATGAGCTGCGTTGAACCACAGATTCAGACAAAACGGCTGATCCTTGGGCTGCGATTCGAGGAAAGCCACACCGCGATCACCGATCAGTTCTGTCGTGTGCCGCGTGCCGTCGGCCGCTTTCGTAATAAGGGATGGCGATTGATTTCCTCGTACGCATCGAACGCCGCCTTCTTGTCGAAGCCTTTGGAAACTTGGCGTGCCACTTGCCAGCAGTCCGGTGCAGGTAGCCCGAGTCATGCAGCAGTTTCGGAAAAAACGTGGCCGCAATTTCGGGCCGTACCGTGTCGATCGATTCCGCCGAGCCGGTCGTGCGGTTCCAAGTGCGCGGTCACGCGATCAGTCGCGGCTCTCACCCAGCAGATCGCCGTTCTTCGGAACCATCGGCGTAACGGATGTAGCGATATTGGTCGTCTCTGACGGCATGATTGCCCTTGCCGTGTGTGGTCAGCGCGGGGCGCTCCCAGCTTGCGGCGGGATCGGCGAGCAGCGGTCGCAGAGCTGAGGCCCTCCAATTCGGCGGCGCGCCGGCAAGCTGCACAGATCGTTCAGCGTCGGATAAAGATCCACAAGACTGACCGGCTGATCGCATCGTGATCCGGGTGTCGTCACACCCGGACCGGCGAAAATCAGCGGCACGCGCGTCGACCGATCCCACAGCGTGTTCTTGCCGGTGATGCCCTTCTCGCCCAGATGCCAGCCGTGGTCGGACCAAAGCACGACGATGGTGTTGTCGGCAAAGCCGTTGCGCTCCAGCGATTCAAGCACGCGACCGACCTGACTATCCACAAAACTGATGCATGCCAAGTAGGAGCGCACCAGATTTTTCCACTGATGGGCTTTGACCAGAAATTTCTGTCGCGGCTCGGGCAGCTTCCAGTGCAGATACCAACTGAAACGCGGCGTGTCGGCGCGATCATTTTCAAGAAACGGCGGCAAGACAAGCGTGTCTTCCGGATACAGATCGAACCATTTCTGCGTGGCATAGCACGGCACGTGCGGCAGAAAGAATCCGACCGACAGAAAAAACGGATCCTTCGGCTTGGCATCAAGCTGCTCGACGGCCCAGCTCGCGACTTTCCAGTCGCCCTTGTCTTCGTCCTTGTGCGGAAACACACCCCAGTCGACGAGCTTGTGCGGCTGCGGCGTGTTCACCAGTTTTTTCGGTGGAAACGGCGCGCCGCTCGCACCGGGACCGATGATGTCGAATTCGTGATCGTTTTTCGCACGCCCGTATCCACCGTGATAAATCTTGCCGGTCGAATAAGTGGTGTAGCCGTTGGCCTTGAGATGATGCGGCAACGTAAGCAGATCCTTGAGATCCTCCACCTGACGAAACCATGGCGCCAAACCATAGATCCCTGTCGATGACGGGCGACGCCCGGTCATCAGACTCGTGCGTGACGGATTGCACAAAGGGGCCTGGCAATGTGCATTGGTGAACAACGTTCCCCGCGAAGCCAGACGATCGATGAACGGCGTCTTGACCTGCGGATGCCCCCCCAAGCAGCCGAACCAGTCATTCTGATCGTCGATGGCGATAAAGAGGATGTTGGGTTTGGCCACTGTCGGCGCCACGGGCTTACTCGCGCCTTGCGCAGCGCATGCCCCCAATACACCCGTCATCAAGAATAAACCAAACCATGACTTCATCATCGGGCTCTCCAGCACGTTTCCACGCATCATCACCTCGTCAATTGCTATACGGTACCGTCTCTTTGTCATCCACTTCGTATTTCCACTGCGCCAGATAGGTTTTACCGGACAAAAATTCATCTTTCGTGGCTTTCAGGCGTGCGGTCAGTTGCTGATCGAGCTGATTGCACACCGCCGCATGCGCCGGATCCTCTACCAGATTCTTCATCTGATAAGGATCGGCCACGTTGTCGAAAAGCAGCCACGGACCGTCGAGACCGCGCGCATAAGTGTATTGCGCCGTGCGCAATGCCCGGTATTCGCGCCCGCCCACGCCTCGATGCCACTGACCGAAGGGTTGCACACAGGTCAGCAGCGCCGCGCCGTCGGTCGGATCATCCGCTGCTGCGCCCGTTTTCATATATCGACTGAAATCCAGACCTTCCACGGATTCGGGGACCGACACGCCGCACAGATTCAGAAGCGTCGGCATGATGTCTTCGGAGTTCATCGGTGCGGTCAAGGCCTTGCCGGCATCACCGAGTTGCGCCGGGTAGCGCCAGAGCATGGGCACGCGCGCTGATTCCTCATACGGCCGCTGTTTCTTGTAGGCGCCCTGCGAACCAAGCATGTCACCATGATCGGCAGTAAAGACCACAATCGTATTGCGCTCGATACCCAGTTCGCGCAGCGTCTTTAGAAGCTGACCCGTCAGATCGTCAAGTGCCGAACAATGTGCGTAATAACCGGCCAGATCCTTTTTCACCTGGTCGGCCATCTCATCCGGCACATTGGGCCGCAATACGATTTGGTCGGCGCTGTACATGTCGCGGTATGACTGCGGCGCGGTGTGATACGGCGCATGCGGCGTGCCCCACGACAGGAACAGCGCAAACGGCTTGTCGCCGTTGGCCTTCTCGCGCATGTAGCGCATCGCCTCGATGGCCTGCGCGGTCGAGTCGTAGCCGGGCCATTTGAGTTTGACCGGCTCGTCGGCGTAATAGAACGAATTGTTGTAATTGTGCGTGCATTCCTGGGCACGCCAGAATTCGAAGCCCTGACGGCGCTCCGGCGGGATGAAACTCGAACGACCGCGACCATCGATATGCCACTTGCCGATGTAGCCCGTGGTATAACCCACCGAAACCAGCGCCTTGCCCAGCGACTTCGCTTCGGGGTTGAGCTGCACATCATTCATGAACACGCCGTGCGTTAGCGGGCGCTGGCCGGTCATCAGGCTCGCGCGCATCGGACAGCACACCGGCATACCGGACACCGCCTGCGTGAAATTCAGACTCTGTGCCGCCAACTTGTCGAGCACCGGTGTTTTGACATTCGGATCACCGGCATGGCCCATTGCCTGAGCGCGCCACTGGTCGGTCAGGATAAAAAGCACATTGGGCTTGCGCTCCGCGGCCATCAGACTCAAAGAGCCCGCCGCCAGAATCAAGCACGCATAAAAACACCCTTGTTTCGACATGTCACCAGATCCTTCAGGCCATCACACCATGCGCCGCATCGCCATGCACTTCGGTCCGTTGGAAAGCACACGCGGAATACGGATACGTCAATCGCTCAAGATCAAACTCGTCAAAGACGAATTTGTTGCATGAAGATCGCGTTCAGGCATCATCGGTTTCGACGGCCGTGATCGCTCATTCGACAAGATACAACCGATTCATCGGAAGTATCCGTGCCGATCATTGCCGCCCGAAAGCAGGTAAGCCACCAGGTCGGCGAGTTCCTGTGCATTGAGCGTATTGATCAGCGCCGGCGGCATCTGAGACACCGGTGAAGGCGTGACCGATTTGACGCTCTTCTTGGACACCCGCACCGGCGCTGCATTGGGATCATGCGTGAAGATCAGCAATTCACCTTCGGCGTTGTTCGCATCGTTGTCGACCACCAGCCCCATCAGTGTGGCGCCGTCGTTGCGAGCGATCACCGACGAACCGTACTGATCCGAAATGGCTTTGCTCGGATCAATCACCGCTTCAAGCAGATTCTTGAGGTCGAGCTTGCCGCCGGCACTGGTGAGGTCGGGGCCGATCGCGCCGCCGAATCCGTCGAAGCGGTGGCATGCGGCGCAACCCGTGGCGAAAAACAAATTGCGGCCCTGCTTGAAATCCCGCTTCTTGAGTTTCACCTGATTCACGGCTTTCACCGATTCTTCAAGCGTCCACATGCGACCCGGTCCCTTGGGCGGGTGAATTTTGAAATCCGGCGTGCGGTTCAGATCCACACTGGCCAGATCCACCAGCGCCACGCGCTGCGCCGGCGTGCAATTGGCCAGCGCCTCTTCGCGGATGTGCTTGAGATAATTGGCAAAACTCGCGCCGCCGGGCTTTTTCGAAGCATCGATCAGAAACTGAAAGTACGTCTTGCGCTGATCGAGCGTCCATCCCTTTTTCAGATTGCGCAGCACGAATGCGTAGTGCATGCCTTCGGTCGGAGGCATGTCGGACAGCATCTTGCTGGCCCGATTGCCGTATTGATCATTGCGCGACAAAAAGGATGCCCAGTCCGGCTTGGTCTGCGGCGGCAGCGCGGCCATGTGATCAAGCACGCGGCCGGCAATCTTCGGCGCTTCGAGATAGATCAGCATCGTCGCCAGTTCGCGATTCACGCGCGCATCTGTCGATGGAAACAGCGGATTGATTTTCGCCAACAGCATTTTGCGTTCAGCTTCGGTGGGTCGGCCCGGCGCGCCGGCATCCGGATCCACTTCCTTGCCTTCAGCCGCTTCGGTCAGACGAATGAACGCGAGAGAGACTGCTCGCAAGTATTCGAGTTGTTCGTCTTCGGACAATCCGACCACATCGATCGAGGCCAATCGCTCCACCAGCGCGGTGCGATCGCTGACCGCGCCGTGGCGCGCCAATGCAATGGCTGCATGAATCATCGCCCGCGGCGCAATGGTTGAACTGCTGTCGAGAACACGGACCCGCCACTGATCGACCGGTTGCGATTCGAGGGCGATGCGCGCCGCGTGTCGGACCGTGGCATCGTCGTGACCCAATTGCGCCCAGGCGACCTCCACCGCTTTGGCATGCACCACACCGTGAAACGCTTCGAGATCGCGCCGCAACTGGCGCTCGGGGGTGAGCTGCACCACCGGCACCGGCGCATCGGTCGGTTCGCTGCCAACGTAAATCACGCGATACAGCGCCGATTGAATCTTGCGTCCACCGACCGCAAAATAAAGAGCTCCGTCGGCGCCCACGGCGGCATCCGTCACCGGCAGCGCATCGGCACCGACGAAGGGTTCGAACGTCGCTTTGTAAGCGCCCTTCTCGGGCGACAAATGACCCGACCAGATCGTGCCGTAGGTCCAGTCGAGGAAAATCAGCGATTCGCGGTATTTGACGGGAAACTTTGCGTCATAGGCAAACAGCACACCGGTGGGTGAAGCCGGGCCGATGTTCACCACCGGCCGCATGCTGTCGGCGGAATACTCGGGCCATTTGCCCGACCCGTTGCGCCATCCGAAATCCACTCCGCTCATTGATTCGCAAATGCGCGTGGGTCGATACCAGGGCTGACCGAAATCCCACTCCATGTCGGCATCGAACGTGAAGATATCACCGGCGCGATTCTGCGCGATGTCATATTCATTGCGATAACCCACCGTCAACAGACTGCGCTGTTTGCCATCCGGAGAAATGCGCGCCACCCAGCCGCCGGGGGCCAATCGACCGCGCGCATGACCATTGCCATCGGGCTGGCGCGGCAGCAATTGATCCTCACCCCACACGCGCGGCACAGCGCTGTGCGTGAGATCCGGCGGCACCGCGGCGGCATTGCCGGAGCAGATCAAAAGGCTTTTGCCGTCAATGTCCGGAATCACCGCATGAGGACCGTGCTCGGTCGAGCCATTGATCGCAAAGAGCTGTTCGGCCTTGTCGTACCGGCCATCGCCGGTGCTGTCGGTCACGCGCCACAGACCGTTGCCGTCATCACTGCGCATCACGTACAGCGCGTTGAACGCCACACACATGCCGCGCGCATTGCTGATCGGCACATTGATCTTCGAAACCGTCGTGCCCTTCTGGCCGTCGCCGATTTTGGAAGGCTTCACGCGAAACAGACCGGCGTCGGATTGATCCGATGCAATCAGTGAACCGTCTGGCGCTGCGGTCAGTGCCACCCACGAACCCTGCGTCTCGCGCGGCACGGTGTAAACCAATTCGACTTTGAATCCATCCGGCACGCGGATTTGATCGACCGGCGTGGTGAGTACCTGCGGCTCGACATCCAGCTTTTTGATCTGAACATCCTTGATCCACACCTTCATCGGCTTGCCGACATGCAGTTGAAAGGCAATGACACCGGCGCGCGTGATCGTTTCGTGATCGCCGGTGACATCCACCGTGACCTTGCCGTTGACCTTGTGAATCAGATGGTTGCCTTCGGCATGAATCTCGATGTCATTCCAGCCTGCGGTATCAGCGGTCGTCGGTCCTTCGGTTTTGCCGACGACTTTCTTTTTCCCATCCGCCCCGACTTCAACTTTCTGCCCTCCTTGTGCCACGATGCCCAGGCCGGTCTTCTCGCTGTAGAGCATGCCGTAGTATTCGGCCTTCGGGTGAAGATCGCACTGGTTGCCCGAGACGAAAAACTGCTTGTCGTCATCCACCACTGAGCGGTATTGAATGCCGGAATTCGCCTCTTCGAACTTCATCTTGGCGCGCAACACGAAATCGCCCGGCTTGCCGCCCTGCCAGATCAGAAACGTGTTGCGGTCAATCTTGTGATCATGGGTCGAGCCGACGATCATGCCGTCTTCGACCTTCCACAGATCGGTACGGCCTGCCCAGCCGGTCAGATCCCTGCCGTTAAAAATCGACTCGAAATCACCTTGAGCGCAAACGCCCGAAGTCACCATGAGACCAAGCATGCATACGGGCAACAGCCAGAAACGTTTCATCGGTAGGATCCTCCGATCCGAAGTCAGGGTTTCAATCAGCCCAAGGCGCATCGGATCGCCGGCGGGTACCCTTTGTGAGCAATTTTTCGCGCACCCGGACGTCGGACCTCCGTGGAAATGATCTGCCACGCTTGCGCAACACCTTGGTAGAATTACGCTTGTCAACCGTGACCCACGAAAACGACAGCTCTCTGCCCGCCATCAGCCCGCGACGCGATCCCGACGTCGTCGGTCGTTTCATGGATCTTTACAACACCCATCGGGGCGCGATTTTCGGCTACGTGCTGGCCCTCACGGCCGACCGCGCCGTCGCCGAAGAAATCCTTCAAGACACCAGTCTGTTGCTCTGGCGCGAATTCGATCAGTTCGTCCCCGGCACCCATTTCATGGCCTGGGCGCGACAGATCGCCCTGAATCGCGTGCGCGATGCGCGACGCCGCGCCCGGCGCGTTCCGCTGCCCATGGAAGATGGCGCTCTGCAGCAGATCGCCGACGAGCGATCGCAGATGGACGCGCATCTGGAACAGCGCTGGGATCAACTGCAACACTGCCTGACCCGGCTGCGCGATGAAGACCAGCAACTGGTCGACACGTATTATGGTCACGGTGCCACCGCGAAAGATGTCGCCACGCGCACCGGTCGCAGTGAAGCAGCCATTCGCAAAGCCATCAAGCGCATTCGCAAAGCGCTGTTTGCCTGCGTCGATGATCGCCGGCCCGGAGACGTGAGCGCATGACTGACACCGCGGATCGTTTTGAACGCGTGCGCGAACTGACGCAACTTGTCCTCGAAGGCGATGCCTCCGACTCGGAGCGCGCCGAATTGACCGCCCTGCTGGGGGATGCCGAAGCGCGCCGCGTCTATGTCGAAACCGCCGATATGCACGCGCGCCTGATTGCAGCGCGCGACCTGCCCGCACCGCATCATTGCCGAGCCGCATCACGCCGAGCGCATCGCCATGGATGCCGAAGGTACCGGCATGCCGCCGATCCACCGGCACCCGACACTCGATCACGACGCGCCGGCAGCATTGCCGGGCCGCACGGCACCGCGCCGCAACAACGGGTGGTGGGCTGCTGCCATCGTGCTGATCGCGGGATTGCTTTTTCTCTGGCAGCGCCTCGAACCGTCGTCGCCGCGCATTGCCGGTGTGCTGATCAAAGGATCGGCGCAAGATCTCGCGCCCGGCGATGCGATCAAACCGGGCGCCACGCTGCGGGTGAATGAAGCGTCGATTCTTGAAACCGACGCCGGCTATCAATTGAATCTCACGTCCGGTTCCGAAATCGAATTGATCACCGCTGCGAGCTGGCAACTGCATGCCGGCCGCGCCGAAATGACGGCGCACGATCCGAAACAGGATGCGGCATTCCGCGTGCCGGGCGCGACGGTGCGCGCCCGCCAGGCGCGACTGGTGATGGATGTCACCTCCGGCCATCCGGCTTTGCTCACAGTGCTTTCGGGCACCGCCACACTCATCCCGGACCGCGCCCTGCCCCGGCATTACTGGCCGATGGACGACCTGAATTCACCGGTGGTGCAGGATCGCATCGGCAGCGCGCCCGGCACAATGGGGCCGGGGGCCACGCACGTCACCGGCCTGATCGGCGCGGGCGCAATCGCTTTTGACAACACCAAAGAGGCTTATGTGGTGCTGGGTTCCGGCGGCGGCGAAGCACTGGCCACCGGCAGCTTCGCGATGGATCGCGGCATTTCGGTCGAAGCGCTGTTTACCTCAAAATGGTCGGCCACCACCGGGGCCGAACAAAAAGACACCGATGCCGAAATCTTCTTTCGCAAGCAAGACAAAAACAGTTTGATCGTGCTGCTTCAGATGAAGCACTATCAGCAATATCCGCTTTCGGATCCTCCCGTGGGATCGATCGGGCCGGCCCTGGTCTTCGGCCTTTATCTCATCGGGCCCGGTTACGGCGAACTCACCGTGCCGCTCGACGGTCGCGAAGGTCGCCCCACGCTTGAACAACTCACCGATGGCACCGCGCATCATGTGGTCGCCACGTATGACAGCCGTTCAGGCATCAAGGCGATCTGGTTCGACGGTCGGCAGATCGCCGAACACCGCTACACGCCCGGATCGCGCATCCTCAGCGGCGGTCCCGGTGCGGCGCACATCGGTAATTCGCCGATCGCTCACAGCGAACCGTTCACCGGCGAGATCGACGAAGTGGCGGTGTACGACGTGCCCCTGAGCGGGCGCATCATCCGACGCCACGCGCAGCGGGCGGCGAACAAGCAGTCCTATTTCGATCCGGGCACACCGGGCCATACGACCTTGCAGGACGTCCACGTCATTTCAGCCGGCGAAACCCTGGCCATCGACCCGGATTACGGCCTGCCGCTCGATCCCAATACCGCTCGTAACTAGGCCCTGTCAGACGGCTCCTGCTGGCGTCGATCGCCGTGGTTTTGTCGTAGCAGCGTCGATCTCCATCGCCATATCGCTGCGAATATGGCTGCTTCGATCTCCTTGCCACGACAAAACCACGACAATCTTGGGCCGACGCGAGAACCGTCAGACAGGACCTGCCCCCCTATCATCAAGTTGTGGTTTTTTTCACCGGCCGGCGTAACGCGATGTCGGCCTGAGACATTCTTTTCACTGAATGCCGATGTCTTCGACCGACGATCGCCGCTGGTTCATCGAACAGGTTCGCGCCGAGCACCGGCGCCTGCGCGCCTACGTGCGTGCCTTGGGCGTGCGCGCCGAAGCCGTCGACGATCTGGCACAAGATGCGCTGGTCATCGCCTTCGAAAAACGCGCCGACTTCGACCGGCGCGGCGACTTCGGCGCCTGGGTGCGCACCATCGCACGACATCTGATCGCCAACGAGCGACGCAAAGACAGCCGGCGCAAGCGACTGCTCAGCGCCTATGTGACCGACCGCCTGCTCGAAGCCGAATCGCAGCAGCGCCACGCTCTGGCATCGGATACCGAATCCGAAGATCTTTCGCCTGCCCTGCGCCACTGCCTCGACAAACTTTCCGATCAGAATCGACAACTGCTTCAACTGCGTTACTTCGAAAATCTGAGCCCCGGCGCCATCGCCGGTGAAACGCAGCGGTCTTCCAATGCCGTGCGGCAATCGCTGTTTCGCGTGCGGCGCGAACTGCTTCAATGCCTCGAATCCTCCATGAACGCCTGACAGGTCTGATCCATGACGAAACATCCATTTGATGATGAAACTCTGAACGCCGCGCTGCAGCGCCTCGTCGATGGCGAGCCCGAACCCGGCGACGACGCTCTGCTGTCTCAGGCGATGCGGGAGCATCCCGATCTGCTGCGTGAAGTCAGCGGCATGCTCGCACTCGATCACCTGCTGCGCCAGCAGCACGCGCCGGCCGATGAAGCCTTTGTCGACGCCGTGTCAGAAGAAATCAGCGATGAGGCCGATGATCCATTCATTCGGCAACTGGAACAGCGCCTGCCCGAAGAAGCACCGATGACGTTGCGCTGGCCGCGCGCCTTGGCGCGGCGGCGGCCGTTATTCTGGCCGTCACCGTGGGATGGATGTTGCCTCCGCGTTCTGCGCCAGCGCCGACCACGGTGGCGATGCAGACGCTCGAACCGAATCCGACTGCGAAATCTGAACCTGATGTGAAGCCTGCTCCCGCCCCGCGACCGGGCAAACCGCGCAACCTCAACACGCCGGGCCTGATTCCGATGGGTGGGGTCAAGGCCGGCGCGCCGATGCGTGTGGATTTCAATCGTGACATCCGCCCGCTGCTCTCCAATCGCTGCGTGGCCTGCCACGGCCCGGATGACCACGAGCGCAAGGCCAATCTGCGTCTCGATACTTTCGAAGGTGCCACCGCCGATCGTAAGGGTGTGCGCGCCGTGGTGCCCGACAAACCCAAACTCAGTGCGCTAATTGAGCGCATCACGCATGCCGATGAAGAAGAGCGCATGCCACCGCGCAAACACGGCAAGCGACTTGATGCGAAAGAAATTGATCTGCTCACACGCTGGATTGAACAAGGCGCGCCTTATGCCGCGCACTGGGCTTACATTCCGCCCGCACCGCCTGAAATGCCGAAGGTCGCGCAAGCGCAGTGGCCGAAGCAGTCTCTGGACACCTTCGTCCTCGCGCGCCTGGAACAGGAAAAACTCAAACCCGCGCCCGAAGCCGACCGCGCCACGCTGATTCGCCGGTTGTCGCTCGATCTGACCGGCCTGCCACCCACGCCCGAGCGCGTGGATGCCTTCCTCAACGACCAACGCCCCGACGCCGTCGAACGCCTGGTCGATGAACTACTGGCCGATCCGGCTTACGGTGAACGTTGGGCGAGTCTCTGGCTCGATCTGGCGCGCTATGCCGACTCGACCGGCTATGCCGAAGACCGGCCGCGCACGATCTGGGCCTTTCGCGATTATGTGATTCAATCATTCAATGCGAACAAGCCTTTCGATCAATTCACCATCGAACAACTCGCGGGCGATCTTTTGGCGCAGCGCAGCGATCAACCGCTGAGCGAATCTCAAAAGCAGGAATGGCTGACCGCCACCGCCTTTCATCGCAACACACTGACCAACACTGAAGGCGGCACCGATGACGAAGAATTTCGCAGCATGGCGATTGTGGATCGCGTGAATACCACGCTGGCCGTCTGGATGGGCACCACCATCGCCTGCGCGCAGTGCCACAACCACAAATACGATCCGATCAGTCAGGAAGAATTCTTCCAGGTCTATGCCATCCTGAACCAGACCGACGATGCCGACCGGCGCGACGAAAGTCCTCTGCTTGAAATCTACACTGAGCAACAGAAAACCCAGGTCGCGCAGTGGCGCGACGCAATGAAACAGACGCAGGACGAACTGGCAGCCGACACGCCCGAACGTCGTACGGCACAAGCCGCGTGGGAACAGGCCATTCGATCGGCCGGATTGCAGCGCACACTCGGACGCCATGTGCAGGTGCGCCTGCCCGGCAAGAACCGCATGCTCTCACTCGCCGAAGTGCAGGTCTTCCAAGGTGACGTCAATCTCGCCTTGAAAGGCAAAGCCACACAGAGCAGCACCGATTTCGGCGGTCCACCCGAACGCGCCAACGACGGCAACACCGATGGCCATTATTCACAGGCCAATTCGACCACACATACCAAAACCGAAAAAGAACCCTGGTGGCGCGTGGATCTCGGTTCGATGCAAGCCATCGACCGCGTCGCGATCTGGAATCGCACCGACGGCGATCTCGGCGGACGACTCGCCGACGCCGAAATCGCCATCCTCGACGAGAAGATGTCGGTGATTTGGTCGACGAAACTTTCTGATAAACCCGGTGTCAGCACCGAACTGTTGCCGGCCGAACTGCCTGCGGTGGTGGTCGACATCGTGGCCATCCCCGAAGCGCAGCGCACCGACGCACAGCGCAAACAAATGGCCGATGCATTCCGGGAACGCTCCGATCTCTTCAAACCGCTGCGGCAAAAAATCGCTGATCTGAAGAAAAAAATCTCCGGCGCTGACAAACCGCATACGACCGTTCCGATTTATCGTGAACTGCCTGAGAACAAGCATCGCGAAACCTTCATCCAGATTCGCGGCAACTTCCTCGATCTCGGCAAGAAGGTTGAAGCCGGATTGCCTTCGGCTTTTCCGAAGGCCAAAAGCCCGCGTATGGATCGCCTGACGCCGCGCAGTGGCTGGTCGCGCGCGACAACCCGCTCACCGCGCGCGTCGTGGTCAACCGCCTCTGGAAGATGTACTTCGGCACCGGGATCTCCAAAACACCAGCGAAGAATTCGGTTCGCAAGGCGAGCCGCCGAGCCATCCCGAATTGCTGGATCATCTGGCCGTGCGCCTGATGGAAAGCGGCTGGGACCTCAAAGCATTGCTCAAGACATTGGTCACCAGTGCAACTTATCGTCAGTCTTCGATCGCATCGGCTGATGCCGACCGACTCGATCCGACCAACCGCCTGATGTCGCGCGGCCCGCGCGTGCGCGTCTCGGCAGAAATGGTGCGCGATCAGGCGCTCGCCGCCGCGGGATTGCTGAGCAAAAAGATGTACGGCCCGCCGGTGCATCCGCCGCGCCCGAAGCTCGGTCTGAATGCGGCCTTCAGTTCCTCGACCGATTGGGAGGATTCTGTCGGCGAAGACCGCTATCGACGCGCGCTCTACACCGAATGGCGGCGCTCGATGCCCTATCCGTCGATGGCGACCTTCGATGCGCCCAGCCGCGAAGTCTGCGAAGTGAAGCGTTCGCGCACCAACACGCCGCTTCAGGCGCTGGTCACGCTGAACAATCCTGTTTATGTCGAAGCGGCGCAAGGCTTGGCGCGACAGATGGCCGCCCACGGCAAAAAAGGCGAACTCGAAGCCCAAGCCATCTACGGCTTCCGCCGGGCACTGGTGCGCCAACCGAGTTCTGAAGAAGTCGCCACGCTGGTGGATCTGTATCACCGGGCTCATGCCGAACTGTCGAAAACACCGACCGAAGCGCAGACCCTGGCGACGAATCCCATCGGCCCGATCCCCGAAGGACTCGATGCCGTGGACCTCGCCGCATGGACAGTCGTGGCCAACGCCCTGCTCAACCTGGATGAACTGCTGCTCAAACCCTAAAAACGGCGCGAGGCTTCACACCGGTCGCACACCATCGCACTCAGGATATGAATCTCATGTTCAACACACCCGACACTTCTGCCTGGAACACCACACGACGCCACTTTCTCCAGAGCTGCCCGGTCGGCCTCGCGGGATTGTCGCTCGCTTCGGCCACTTCCGGCGCCAAAGCCATTACGGCGGCCGATGCGCAACCGTTGGCCACGCGTCCGTCGCATTACACGCCGCGCGCCAAGCGCGTCATCTATCTGCACATGGCCGGCTCACCGCCGAATCTCGATCTGTTCGACTACAAACCCGAACTGGTGAAGCGCGACGGCGAAAACTGCCCGGATGAATTTCTCAAAGGCAAGCGATTTGCCTTCACCTCGGGTGTGCCCAAACTGATGGGCACGCCGCGAAAATTCTCTCAGCACGGTCAGTCGGGCCAGTGGATGTCCGACGCCATCGCGCCGCTGCACGGCCTAGCCGATGACCTGTGCGTCATCCATTCGATGCACACCGACCAATTCAATCATGCGCCCGCGCAGTTGATGCTGCTGACCGGTTCGCCCCGGCAGGGTCGCCCGTCGATGGGCGCGTGGGTGACTTACGGGCTGGGCACTGAGAATCAGGATCTGCCGGGCTTCGTGGTGCTGATCTCCGGCGGCTCGCAACCCAGCGCCGGCAAAAACGGCTGGGGCAGCGGTTTTCTGCCTTCGGTGTTTCAGGGTGTGCAATGCCGCTCGAAGGGCGATCCGGTGCTGGATCTCTCAGACCCGCCGGGCATGAATCGCGACCTGCGCCGACTGAGTCTCGACGCCATTCACAAGCTCAACGAAAAACAGGCGCAGATCAATCAGCACGATGAAACACTCACGCGCATGGCGCAGTATGAATTGGCCTTCCGCATGCAGACTTCGGTGCCGGGCGTGATGGACATCGCCGCCGAATCCAAACACACGCTCGAGGCCTACGGTGCGAAGCCGGGCGAAGCGAGCTTTGCCAACAACTGCCTGCTGGCGCGACGCCTTGTGGAACAGGGCGTGCGCTTCGTGCAATTGTTTGACTGGGGCTGGGACTTCCACGGCACCGGCGAAGGCACCGGTCTGGCCAGCGGCCTGACGAACAAAGGCCGCGACATGAGTGTGCCCGTCTCGGCCCTGCTGCGCGACCTGAAAGAACGCGGCCTCCTCGAAGACACGCTGGTAATGTGGGGCGGCGAATTCGGTCGCACCCCCTTCCGCGAAGGGCGCACCGCCAACAGCGCCGTCCTCGGGCGCGATCACTATCCCGATTGCTATTCGATCTGGATGGCCGGCGGCGGCGTGAAACCAGGACTGTCCTACGGCAAGACCGACGAACTCGGCTTCGGTGTGGCCGAAGACGGCGTACACGTTCACGATCTACAAGCCACCATCATGCACCTGCTGGGCATGAACCATGAGAAACTGACGTATCGTTTTCAAGGTCGCGATTATCGACTGACCGACGTGCACGGGCATGTGGTGAAGGGCTTGTTGGGGTGAGGTGAGAATAGTCTCATTCTCACGCTTCGTAAGCACGCGTGGCCCGAAAGCCTCTTCTTCTATTGTTCAAATCAAAAAAGCGGCCCCTTATAAGGGGCCGCTTTTTTTAATAACAAGACATCGATCGATTCGGATGAATCATCAGAACCAGCAGGTGAAATCAAACACCAAGGCCGCATTCAACACTTCGGCATTGGAAATCTTCACACTGTCGCCCACAAAACTTAAACCGTTGATGTAGGGCACTTCCGAAAGGTATTCGACTCTGCCGAGAATACTGAAACGACTTTTGCCATCGGGAGCATCGCAAACAATGCCCGTCTGAGCCCTGAGGCGAGGCATCCATTGCGCATCATCCGCCGAAACACGTATGGTGGCGGTGCCAATTACATTGCCACGGGGATTTTGCGTAGTGACTAGATAGGAATCCATATACACGAGGCCTGCTTCGCCCCCGATGACCCAGGAAAGCCCTTTCTGGATAGGCGTGGTTTGTTCAGCGCCGATGAAAAACGACAAATTGTCTGAATTCATCCGATGCTGATACATGACCAAAGCTGAGCCCGTCGTGCTAAGCGTGTCCTCCTGGGTCATCCGCTGATATCCAATCCCCATGTAGGTCTCCAGGCTGTTCTGTTCCTGCGTCTTCTGGCCGATCAGCTTCAGGGTGAACTCATTGGACGTGTATTCGTAGTCGTCCAGCATCGTCTGGGCCCCGGCAAATGTCACGGTACCACCTTCAAATCGAGCGAAAACAGACGGTGCCGTGTCTGTTTCACGCGTATCGACCGCAGCATGGGTCCAACCGAATTCCAGTCGCTGATTTTCACCCAGAAATTCAGTGAACACGTCCTCTTCAGTGGGCTTCCCAAAATAGAATTTCAATATGGCATCAAGCTCGTGCTTGCCGGTTGAATCCAAAAAGTTGCCAACCCCCTGGCGGATACCCGGCAATTCAAAACTCTGGATCCCCGCCTCGGTACCCCAATAAAACGGCCCGGGATTCGCGGCATCCTGTGCCTGCACGACGGCTGGCCAGCTCATACCGACCACAACCATTAAATTCAGCCACTTCTTGGACATTGGATTACTCCATAACAATGGGACTCTGCCGCTGCATAAATCGTGTTCACACGGAATGCACAATCCACGCGATCAATGCCATACATGTGGCACAGATAGGTCGAAGTATAGAAATGTGGTATTTCAGCGTCAAAACGATCTGAACTCGAGTGGCGAATGCCATTCCGGCATTGACGCCATAGCGCGCCGCCTCGACCTCTTTGCTCACCCCCATCTCTGATCCCAAGCCCTCTGCGCCGCGCTCAGTAAATCCGATTCCACCGCTTCAAACACGCGCCCATTGGGCCGCGGTCGCCGCCACCGGACCTGAATTAGAAAAGAACAGACGCCCTCATTAATGAGAATTAAAAAGGATCAGGGACATTAATCCTTGTCTCTGGCTTTACTTCCCAGGGGCGCATGTCTGTCTTTGCACGCCTGTCCATATCGAGTGAAACCATGAATCGTTGGCCCATCACCCACGCCGTTCTGTTCTCGCAATGCTCTTCTGCCCCTGCCGCACGCCGATCAAAATTTCTAGGACGGTACGGCTTGGCTTTGTGGCTGATGCTGACCGCCCTTGGGGTGGCGGCAGAGCCCGCAAGAAATGTCGATCCCCGACAGCCATACGAACCGGCCGCACTTTATCCGCCGACAGAATCGCTGAAGTTGTCTCCGGGCAAAACGACTTATTACGTCGACCCGGCCCAAGGCGATGACACAAGGGCCGGCACCTCAGGCCGCACCGCATGGCGCACGTTCGCCAAAGTGAATGCGCTGAAACTGGCACCCGGTGACCGCGTAGCCATCGCACCGGGTTTTCATCCTGTTTCGCTCAAGCCTTCGGGCGGTGGCACCGCGGCCGCGCCGGTGGTCCTCGCGCTGGCGCCCGGCACGCATGTGTTCGGATACGACCAGGCCATCCGCCGCACGTATTTCATCTCCAATGCCTGTGATGAACCGGGAAAAACCAAGCCCATCGCCATTCTTGTCGATCGCGCACATCACATGACGCTTCAGGGTGCCATGGCCGCCGAGGGTCCAAAAACACAAATCCTGTGCGCCGGTCGGATGGCGATGTTCATCAACGACCATGCCCAGAACATCACTTACACCGGACTCACGTTCGACTTGCAGCGCCCCACCGTTTCGGAATTCCACGTGGAAAACATCACGGGCAATCGCGCCACTCTGCGCATCGCCGAAGGGTCGACCTACGAAATCAAGGATGGGAAATTCCAATGGACCGGTGATTGGGGTGTCGGTGGATTGCTTTGTCAGGAGTCGGTCCCCCGCGACGGGCGCGCGTGGCGAAGCGGCACACCGAAGGGATGGACCGAAAAAGGCCAGGACCACGCGACGGCCAAAGCCCTTGGCGAGCGACGGGTCGAACTGGACTACGGCACCGAAGCAAGCGGTCTGACCGTCGGCAATCAGTATCAACTAAGACTCATCACACGCGACGTGGTGGGCTGTCACAACACGCGCAGCAAAAACATCGTGGTGCGCGACTGCCGCTTTCATGCGCTGACCAACATGGGCATCGTCAGTCAGTTCACGGAAAACATCACGTTCCAGCGTGTCGACATCATCCCGCCGCCGAACACCCTGCGCACCTGTCCCTGCTGGGCCGACTGTTTCCACTTCTCGGGATGTCGCGGCGACATCCTTCTGGAAGACTGCCACGTGTCGGGCCTGCAGGACGACGCCATCAATGTTCACGGCACACATCTGCGTGTGGTCAAAAAAGTCGCCGACAACCAGTTGCTCGTGCATTTTGTGAACGGGCAGACTTTTGGATTTGCCGCCTTCGCACCGGGCGACGAAGTGGCCGTGATCGATCATTCAACCTTGCGCGAACGACCGGGCAATCCGCGCCGCAAAGTGACTGCCATCGAGCGTATCAACGATAAGGATTGGCAACTCACCCTCGACGGCCCCGCGCCTGCATTCGGCGAGAACGATGTGATCGACAACCTCACCTGGTATCCCAACGTGACGGTCCGAAACTTTCACGTCACGATGGCTTCCTGCCGCGGCTTTCTGCTCACCACACGGGGCAAGGTCCTGGTCGAGAACTGCACCTTTCATCGCTGCTACATGCCCGGCATCCTGATCGAGGACGACGCCGAAGGCTGGTTTGAATCAGGGCCGGTGCGCGACATGACCCTGCGAAACAACACCTTCGTGAACTGCGGCATCCAGATCAATCCCATGAACCGGTCGGTCAAAGAAGATGAACCGGTTCACGAAAACATTCGCATCGAAGGCAACACCTTTACCGGCGCCGGGATTTCGGCAAAGTCTGTTCGCGGGCTGACGATCCTCGGCAACCGTGTCACCGATGGAAAGCTGTCTTTACAGACCCACGCCTGCAGCCAGGTGAAAACGGAT
>CALOAZ010000167.1:0-9993 GCA_942491355.1 uncultured Phycisphaeraceae bacterium | reverse complement strand
CCCGGGCGTGAATACACCATACACGTTTTTCTATGAGTAGTGCACCACCCCTTCAGGCCCTGCTGGTGGCTGTACGGCCGGTGGGTGGCCGCCATGGCCGACGCTGACGCTGATGGAAGGGCAGCCTCTTTACGAACCCCTAAAGCAACCGCTGACCATCTTTTTGGGGGAAAAAAAAAAATGCGTACCGATCAAACCGTGTCGAGGAAGGGGACGGTTGAAGGTCAGACTCCAACCGTATCATTGGGACCTGAAGGCACGTATACTGGTGCTGGGGATTTGGTTGTTGAGCTGGACAGCAGCGACATGGTGGATCGAAAGTGTCTGATCAGGAATTTGTAATCCAGACCTCAGGGAAAAAAAAGTCAGCGCGCAGAAAGCCTGCTGGTGACAAAGCAGCTAAAAAACAATGACAATGCCACTGTTCTCTTTGACTCTGGGTTTGTTGTAGCAGGATGCGAACAAACATGTCGAAGGGGAGACCATCAACCAATGCGCGATGCAAACGCTGCAAGCAAGCTGGGCTGAAGGCCAGTTTCATGCTGATCTGTGATGTGTAGAAATGGTCTGAGAAGCGGAATAGCGATTGCCATGTCACAAAAACGGAACTCTTGCTGCGACGAACCGTCTCACGGAGAAAAACCAGATCGAGCCGGACAAGGCCAAGGGTGATAAGGAACTCGTGAAAAAAAAAAAAAAAAAAAAAGGGGGGGGGGGGGAGCAGAGTGAAGTGAAACAGAAAAACATCGCAATGTTGATGGCCAAGGGGCATGAGGTGTTCGAGTGATGCGATCGATGCAGAGGCGCGTATTGTGTGCGAAGCGGAATTTACGCGTGAAAAACAGAAATTGGCCAAACTGATCGAGCAGATCGAGAATACCAAGCTCTACGCGCTTTCGCGGATGGCATGGTGGTTCACGTGGTTGTCGAGTGTAGCGGTCCGGATGAACCGCTGGCGGTCGGTCTCTCGGTGCGCATGAACGCCAGGAATTCGATTCGCTCTGCCCACGACTTCTTCGACTCGAGGGCGCACGTGTGAAAGTGCATGAGTCGCAGGTCAAGAAAGTGCGTGTACGCCTACCGGTGCGTATCACGACCGATGCGGCTTACCCGGCCGGAGTTTCGGCGGCACGGTGCGCAAGATTGCGGTGTTGCCCGATTCGCAGAGTCGATGGATGAATCCGTATCTCAAGGTGTACAACACCGGAGATCGAGGTGGATCCGAATACCTCCACCGATTTGCGTCCCGGCATGAGCTGTCAGTCCGAGATCATGGTGGATCATTTTTCCGATGATTGGCAGTGCCCATCCAGGCAGTGGTACGTGTGCAGGACGGCATGGCCGTGTATGTGCCGGGCCCTGAAGGGCCGTGGAGCACAGGTCGCCGGGCCTCGACAACAATCGCATGGTGTTGATCACTTCCGGATTGAGTGCCGGTGAAAAAATCATGTTGCCGCCAATTCTTCCACTAACGAGTTTGGATAACGGGATTGAGGGGGCAAATGTGGGTGCGGTGATACCGCCGGCAGAGCCCGC
This sequence comes from uncultured Phycisphaeraceae bacterium, assembly GCA_942491355.1. Lineage (GTDB taxonomy): Bacteria > Planctomycetota > Phycisphaerae > Phycisphaerales > Zrk34 > CALOAZ01. The sequence continues at coordinate 8,457 of CALOAZ010000167.1, read as the reverse complement.
TTCGCCGAATCGTGCCGCGAGGCCAAGGCGAGGCCTGAGGGTGCGGACGCACCGTGCGCGAGCGTCCTGTAAGACCCGAAAAATCAGGGGCGGCCGACAAACCCGGGAAGCGGCCTTCGTGACATCGGCAAGCGGTCTTCAACCCCACCCGACACCTGGGGGTATCGCTGATGCGGCTGTGGCGTTTGAAGACGTCCGCAAAATTTGCACCATGGGCAACAACGAAGTGTGCAATGGACGGCGTGAGCGTGCGTTTTGAGCGTGGCAGTTTCTGGGCCGTGATGGGTTCCAGCGGTTCAGGCAAAAGCACAATGATGAATTTGATGGGATGCTTGGATCGTCCCACTTCAGGGCGATGCCTGATCGATGGCATTGATATTGCAACGATGAGATGATGAGCGCTGGTATCGAAATCAGTTTGCGCAAGCTTGGGTTTCATTTTTCTGAGTTTCAATCTGATCGCTCAGTTGACGGTGTCTGAAAACATTCAGTTAGCCGCTTTATTAACAGGATGTGGATTCGACGTGCGTCGCGTGCCGCAGAAGTGGCCGATCTGGTGGAACTGGGCAACCGTTTGGAACACAAGCGCATAGGAGTCAGCGGGGGTCAGCAATGTTGGTGGGCCATAAAGGCAGCAAGGCTGCAGATCCGCCGGTTCTGCTCGCCGACGAACCCACAGGCAACCTGGATCCGAAGACCGGCTATCAGATCATGGATCTGCTCACGCGTCTGCATGCCGAGGGACGCACCATTCTGATGATCACACATGAACTGGATATCGCGGCTTATGCGCAGCGTCAGCTTCATATGCGTGACGGTCGAGTCGATCGCATCGAGGGAGCGTAGATGCGCGCAAAGTCGCATGTCAGCGCAATGTGAAGCTCGGGATCAAGAGCCTGATGCTGCACAAGCTTCGGTCGTTTCTGACCATGCTGGGTGTGGTGTTCGGTGTGGGGATCTGTGGTCGCGATGTTGTCGATCGGTTAAGGCGCAAGCCGTCAGGCGCTGGATCAGATTCGCCGCCTGGGCCGCTACCAATATCATTCTTGAATCGGCAAAACCGCAGGATGAGCGACGCAGCTCTTCCTCTTCGCAACAGACATTTCTGAGTGTTTACGGCCTGACCTACGAGGACCATGATCACATCACGCTTTTGCCGAATGTGGTGCGTACGGTGCCGGCCAAGCTTTTGCTCATATAATGAGGCTCGGCTTGGCGAGCGAGCACGGGGTGTGCGTCTGGTCGGCACGACGCCTGAGTGGTTTTCGCTCAATCAAGCGCAAGTTCGTGGCGGGTCGGCCCTTGTTGGCATCCGATGCGATCGATGGTGATGCGGTCTGTGTGATCACCGAGCGTGTGGCCCGCGGAGATGATAAATCGCCGGGTGTTCTCGCATCGGCGCACAGCGTGGCCAGGTGTTGCGTGCCGGATCGAATGCTTTTCGTGTGATCGGCATCGTTCAGGATGAGTCGGGTGCCGCTTGGCGGGATCCAGACCGCGGATCAGCCTGATGATGTTTATCTGCCGCTGCTTGCGGCGACATCGATTCGGAGATACGGATACGCAGATGGCCAGCGGATCCTTTTCGCGTGAGCAAGTTCAGTTGCATCGCATCAGGTGGAGATGTGGAACATGGAGGCCGTGGCAGCAGCCATCGATGCGATGTTGAGACACTTTCATAAAAAGAAAGATTACGAACTCAAGGTGCCGCTGACTTTGCTTCGGCAGGCGCGTCAGACACAGCGCATGTTCAGCATCGTGTTGGCGTCGATTGCCGGCATCAGTCTTCTGGTGGGCGGCATCGGCATCATGAATATCATGTTGGCTTCAGTGACCGAGCGCACGCGTGAAACGGTATTCGCCGGGCGATCGGGGCGCGTCGCCGTCAGATCGTCGGCCAGTTTCTGATCGAAACGATTGTGCTGTCGGTCGCCGGCGGCTTGCTGGGTGTGGTGGTGGTGTGGTCGATCCCCTACGGCATCACGCTCACCGTCAGCTTGGTTTTTAGTTCCATGGGCTTGCGCGGCGAATTGCGCAAGCAAACAAAGCTGATGCAGGAACGCGAACAGCAACTATCCGCCATTCGGAAATCGGTCGAGCGCAATGCCGACGAACTCAAAGATGTATCACAGGGACTGATGATTCTGAACAAGCAGTTCCGCGAACACGGCTGACGGCTTATTCGTGGCGCAAAGCAATGATCGGATCGACCAGCGCCGCGCGGTAAGCCGGATACATGCCGAACACGATCCCAACGACGCCGCTGATGCCGACCGACAGCGTCAAGCTCCACCATGTCACAATGGTCGGCATGCCGGTGGCAGCCGTGATGCCGTAGGGGATCGACACACCCACCACCACACCCAGCAAGCCGCCGGCGACCGACAGCACAATCGTTTCGATCAGAAACTGGCCGACGATCTGACGGCGACGCGCCCCGATCGCCCGGCGAATACCGATTTCACGCGTGCGCTCGGTCACTGAAGCCAACATGATATTCATGATGCCGATGCCGCCCACCAGAAGACTGATGCCGGCAATCGACGCCAACACGATGCTGAACATGCGCTGTGTCTGACGCGCCTGCCGAAGCAAAGTCAGCGGCACCTTGAGTTCGTAATCTTTCTTTTTATGAAAGTGTCTCAACATCGCATCGATGGCTGCTGCCACGGCCTCCACATGTTCCACATCATCCACCTGAACGATGATGCGATGCAACTGAACTTGCTCACGCGAAAAGGATCCGCTGGCCATCTGCGTATCCGTATCTCCGAATCGATGTCGCGCCACTGACAGCGGCAGATAAACATCATCAGGCTGATCCGCGGTCTGGATCCCGCCGGCGGCACCCGACTCATCCTGAACGATGCCGATCACACGAAAAGCATTCGATCCGGCACGCAACACCTGGCCCACGCTGTGCGCCGATGCGAGAACACCCGGCGATTTATCATCTCCGCGGGCCACACGCTCGGTGATCACACAGACCGCATCACCATCGATCGCATCGGATGCCAACAAGGGCCGACCCGCCACGAACTTGCGCTGATTGAGCGAAAACCACTCAGGCGTCGTGCCGACCAGACGCACACCCCGTGCTCGCTCGCCAAGCCGAGCCTCCTTATTGAGCAAAAGCTTGGCCGGCACCGTGCGCACCACATTCGGCAAAAGCGTGATGCGATCATGGTCCTCGTAGGTCAGGCCGTAAACACTCAGAAATGTCTGTTGCGAAGAGGAAGAGCTGCGTCGCTCATCCTGCGGTTTTGCCGATTCAAGAATGATATTGGTAGCGCCCAGGCGCCGAATCTGATCCAGCGCCTGACGGCTTGCACCTTCACCGATCGACAACATCGCGACCACAGATCCCACACCGAACACCACACCCAGCATGGTCAGAAACGACCGAAGCTTGTGCAGCATCAGGCTCTTGATCCCGAGCTTCACATTGCGCCAGATGCGACTTTGCGCCATCTACGCGCCTCCCTCGATGCGATCGACTCGACCGTCACGCATATGAAGCTGACGCTGCGCATAAGCCGCGATATCCAGTTCATGTGTGATCATCAGAATGGTGCGTCCCTCGGCATGCAGACGCGTGAGCAGATCCATGATCTGATAGCCGGTCTTCGAATCCAGGTTGCCTGTGGGTTCGTCGGCGAGCAGAACCGGCGGATCTGCAGCCAGCGCACGCGCTATGGCCACGCGCTGTTGCTGACCCCCGCTGAGCTCCGAGGGCTTGTGTTCCAAACGGTTGCCCAGTTCCACCAGATCGGCCACTTCTGCGGCGCGGCGAACGCTGCTTTCCGCATCCCATCCCTGGTAATAAAGCGGCAACTGAATGTTTTCAGACACCGTCAACTGAGCGATCAGATTGAAACTCTGAAAAATGAAACCCAGCTTGCGCAAACGGATTTCAGACAGCGCCTCATCATCCATCGTTGCAATATCAATGCCATCGATCAGGCATCGCCCTGAAGTGGGACGATCCAAGCATCCCATCAAATTCATCATTGTGCTTTTGCCTGAACCGCTGGGACCCATCACGGCCCAGAAACTGCCACGCTCAAAACGCACGCTCACGCCGTCCAAAGCGCGCACTTCGTTGTTGCCCATGGTGTAAATTTTGCGGACGTCTTCAAACGCCACAGCCGCATCAGCGATACCCGCAGGTGTCGGAACAGATTGAAGACCGCTTGCCGATGTCACGAAGGCCGCTTCCCGGGTTTGTCGGCCGCCCCTGATTTTTCGGGTCTTGCAGGACGCTCGCGCGGTGCGTCCGCACCCTCAGGCCTGGCCTTGCCCTCGCGCTGATTCGGCGAAGCGGGCTCTGCCGGCGGTATCACCGCACCCACAGATGCGCCTTCAATCCCGTTATCCAAACTCGCGGGTGGAAGAGGTGGCGCCAGCATGATTTTTTCACCGGCACTCAATCCGGAAGTGATCAACACCATGCGATTGTTGTCGAGGCCCGTGACCACCCGGCGCTCCACCGGCCCTTCAGGGCCCGGCACATACACGGCCATGCCGTCCTGCACACGTACCACTGCCTGGATGGGCACTGCCAGTGCATCGGAAAAATGATCCACCATGATCTCGGACCGGCAACTCATGCCGGGACGCAAATCGGTGGAGGTATTCGGATCCACCTCGATCTCGGTGTTGTACACCTTGAGATCCGGATTCATCCATCGACTCTGCGAATCGGGCAACACCGCAATCTCTTGCACCGCTCGTGCCGCCGAAACTCCGGCCGGGAAGCGCATCGGTCGTGATGCGCACCGGAAGGCCCACACGCACTTTCTTGACCTGCGACTCATGCACTTTCACGTGCGCCACGAGTCGAGAAGTCGTGGGCAGACGAATCAATTCCTGGCGTTCGCGCACCGAGAGACCGACCGCCAGCGGTTCATCCGGACCGCTGCGCTCGACATCCACGTGAACCACCATGCCATCCACGGGCGCGTAGAGCTTGGTCTTCTCGATCTGCTCGATCAGTTTGGCCAATTTCTGTTTTTCACGCTTGTAATTCGCTTCGCGCGCACGCAATGCCGCCTCTGCATCGGTCACATCGCTTGACGCCTTATGCTTGGCCATCAGCATTGCGATGTTTTTCTGTTTCACTTCACTCTGCAATTCGGCCAACTGCCGGCGATTGGTGTATTTCTCAAGAAGTTCCTTATCACCCTTGGCCTTATCCAGCTCGATCTGAGATTTTTCCGTGGCCAGTTCGTCACGCTTGAGTTCCGTTTTTGTGACGTATCCTTCGCGATACAGTTTCTCAGACCATTCCCACACATCCTGATCGCGCTGAAACTGGCCTTCAGCCAGCTTGATTTTGGCGTTTGCATCACGCAATTGCTGAGGGTATTCCCCTTCGACATATTTGTTCACGTCCTGCTTGGCAAACTCGGAGTCAAGCAGAGCGGTGGCTACATCATTGTCGGCGCGCTGCTTGGTCACCACCAAACTTTCGCGCGCGCTGATATACGATGCTTCCGAAGTCTGAACCACGATTTCCTGATCAACCTTTCGATCCACCATGCCGCTGCTATCCAGCTCAACAAGCAAATCCCCGGCTTTGACATACGTGCCTTCAGGCACCAAGGAAACGATGGTGGTCTGACCTTCAACCTCGTTTTTGATCGACACGGCCTGATCGGTACGCACTTCACCCGACACATCCACGCTGATGGTCAGCGGTTGCTTAACCAGTTCGTAAAGAGGCTGCCCTTCCATCGAAGCATGGGGGCCCGTCGACTTGCCCAGCGTCAGCATCGACAAAATGGCGGCCACCGCGCCGACCAGCCCCGGCAACAACCACCAGCGGGCACGGGAACGTGAGGGATTGGATGCAGTTGCACTACTCATAGAAAAAACTCACGGTGTGTTCACGGCGTATTCGCGCCAGAGGCCTTTGTCGTTGACCTCCAGCACACCCATATCGCGTTGCAGACGCAATTCAGACACGCGATAACCGACAATCGCTGCGGTCAGTGCATTCTGCGCACCGAGCAACGCATCTTCGGCTTCGAGCAGATCACGAATCTGCACGCGACCGGCTTCCAAAAACAAACGCGACGACTCCACGCGACGCGTCGCCAGCGCCACGGCCTGCGTTTGAATCTTGTAGGTTTCGCGGGCCAGCAGCAGATCGCGCAGTCCGTTTCGGATGTCGAGCTTCACCCGATCTTCCAGTTCCTGCACATCGCGCGCCGCGGCTTCGAGCGCGATGTAGCTGCGACGGTAGGCGTTGCGCTCCGCCGTGCGCTCCCACGGCAGATCGAAGTTGGCACTGAATGCGTATTCCGCGTTGTCTGCACGCAGGTGGGTCGCACTCGATAGACCGGAAGACCCCAGGCCGCGACCGGATCCTGTCGAGCCGCTGGCGACCAGTGTCAGATCCGCTTCCAGCGCATTGGCCGCCACCACCACAGCGCGCTGCGCATCAATAACCAGACCATGCTGGGCCCGCAGATCCAGCCGATTCGCCAGAGCCAGATCGATCGCGCGACGCTCTTCCATTTCTAGCGGGCCTGCCTCTTCCCGGCTGGGAGGAATCAACTCAATGGGCGCGGTGGCCGGCACCGGCTTGGCCGGTACAGCCTGCTGATCGCGCATGGCCAAAGCCAGTTTTGAGTCGCCTGCCCGCTGCGCAAGGCGCACCAGTTCATCGCGATCCAGTTCCACCGAAGCGTCGGCAGGCAAACCCAACGTCAGCTTGAAGGCATCCATCGAACGCTTGTGGCGCTCTTGCGCCCCAATCCAACTATTGCGTGCATTCAATTCAGCCTGCACGGATTGATCCAGTTCGACACGCGACAAACGCCCGGCCTCTGACAAGCGCCCGCGCGCGCCGAAGTAATCTGGCTTTTGTAACTGTTGGCTGCATTCTCGACGCGATCCATATCCTGAAGCACAGACAGATAAGCGTCGGCCACGTCCACCGCGAACGTGCGTTTGAATCGTTCGAAATCCCACATCGCATAAATCAAATCTCGCTCGGCCTGTGTCAGTGCTTCGGTGACGATGTGTTCACCGGCGCCGCGTAACAAGGGCACTGTGAGCGAAAAATCAGCGATGAGCCCTGCCGAAGATCCGCCATCGCTCGAAAGCATTTTCACCAGATCGACGGCCAGCTTCCCGCTGAGTACGGCGCCGCTGCGCAACTGACGCGTGACGCCGACCTCGGCACCGAATGCATTTTCAGTCACCGTCTTGCCTGTGGAATTGTCCACATTGAACAAATCCGTCATCAGGCCGTTGTAGGAATTCCTAAAATCATCCGCTTCAAGATCCAGCCGAAGCGCGGTGGTATAGACCGATTCCTTGTGATCCTGATAGGAACGATTGTGACGAGCGGCGACCGTCAGCGCCTGCAGCAATGAGAGCTGGAGCGTTTTATCCGGATGCAGTGCATAAGTCGGTTCGTCTGGATGCGTCTCCGGCTTGGTCTGAATCAACACGCCGGGCTCAGGCCAGTGGGCGATCTCTTCCAGACGATCCGTGCCCCATGACGCCACCCCGGAGACCGGAAGCCCTTGTTGTTCAAGCAACAGGCGACGGAGGGTCTGCTTCGGCGTTTCAATGGTGAACGGTTCGTTGCGACCCAAGGCCTGAACCTGATAACGATCGATCAGGCCGGTCGCGGTGGTGTCGGCTTCCTGGCGATACGTTGATGGATGGCAGCCCGCAGCCACCATCATCATGCATGCCATAAACTTCTTGATTGGCAATGGCTTACAAACCAGGTCCATTGATCCTCACTCTGCCCAGTCGATCGAACGGCCCGAATGGGCCACCTATTGTAGGAGGCCCTTGGGCAATTTCCCTACGTACTGTGACGATCTGACCATGAAGGTCGGATGAAGCACGCAAATCCGTAAGAAAATCCTCGCATTCCGACAAAACAGGACGCGCCGATCAGCGGCCTAACGATTCGGCCTGTCCCCCGGCGGCCACACTGCGGGCTTCGGCCTCGACCAGCTTCAGTGAAGCCACTGCATCTTCAGCCGTCACCACTGCCGAGGGACGCCCTGCTTCGACCGCATTCACGAAGTCGGCGACTTCATTCAGATAGCCGTCACCGGGTACGTCGATCGCCTCCACTGCTTCAGCGCCATGCAGCGAAAGCGTCGCTGCATTCTGGGTGCTGTACACCGCCGTCGCCTGTTCGAACACCACCGTGAAGCCCGCTTCAAACCCGAAGCCGGGGCTGAGCCAGCCGCCTTCGGCATGGACCATCGGCCCTACGTCACCGTATTGGTAATGCGCAATCACATCAGCAATTCGACCTCTCTGGCCCGGTCTTGCCGATGGCGCTCACCTGATCCGGCATGCCGAACAGATCGGTCACCACATCGGCATCGTGCACATGCAGATCCAGCAGCGCGCCGCCGGATTGCGCGCCATCGAGAAACCAGCCGGAGGCCGGCGGCGCGACAGGCGATGAAAACGGCT
>CALOAZ010000166.1:0-5805 GCA_942491355.1 uncultured Phycisphaeraceae bacterium | reverse complement strand
AATCGTCTTGCTTTGATGGGTGGGTTGGTTTTGTGTTCGATGGCGCTGGCTGATTTTCCTGCGCCGATCGACACGCAGAATCCGAATGACAAGCCGCCGACGCCGGCCGAATCGGCCGCAAAGATCGCCGTACCCGAGGGGTTCGTGGTCACGCTGTTCGCCGGTGACCCGGATGTGCGCCAGCCCATCGACATAACCACCGATGATCGCGGCCGTCTCTGGGTGACCGAGTGCTACACCTTCGCCGGGCGCGGTTTTGACAAGAATCAATCCGATCGCATTCTGATTTTTCAGGATACCGATCAGGATGGTCGCTTCGATCAACGCAAGGTGTTCTGGGATCGCGGGCACATGCTGACCAGCGCGGTCTGGGGTTTCGAAGGTGTCTTCGCGCTCAACGACGGCAAGTTGGTTCATTTCCAGGATGCTGATCATGACGATGTGCCCGACGGTGAACCGGTTGCGCTGGTGGATGGCTTTACCCATGAGGCGCAGCACAATGTGGTCAATGGATTGAAGTGGGGGCCGGATGGCTGGCTGTATGGACGTCATGGCATTCTGGCGACGTCGAAGCCGGGCGTGGTGGGCACGCCGGATGCCGATCGCGAACCGTTGAACTGCGGCATTTGGCGCTATCATCCGATCCGTAAAAAATTTGAAATCGTAGCGCGCGGCACGACCAATCCATGGGGCAGCGATTTCAATGAACACGGCGAATTGTTCTTCACGAACAACGTCACCGGTCATGCCTGGCACGTGGTGCCCGGCGCGCACTACAAGCGTATGTACGGCGAGGATTTCAATCCCTATCTCTATGATTTGATCGATCAGAATGCTGATCACTATCACTGGGATACGGGCAAGAAGTGGTCTGATTCGCGCAGTGCCGTCGGCCTGACCGACAAGCTCGGTGGCGGGCATTCGCATTGCGGCGGTTTGATCTATCAGGGTGATAACTAGCCTGCCGAATACCGGGGTCGGTTGCTGATGTGCAACACGCATGGACGGCGCGTGAATCGCGATCGCATCGAACGCGTCGGCACCGGCTATGTGCTCAAGCACGAAGCAGACTTCCTGTCGGCCAACCAGCCTTGGTTTCGTGGTGTGAGTCTGACGATGGGCGCCGATGGCGGCGTGTATGTCAGTGACTGGTCGGATTTCGGCGAATGCCATGATCACGACGGTGTGCATCGCAGCAGTGGTCGCATTTACAAGATCACCTACAAACAGCCGAAAAAACTGCCGGCGGATCTGGACCTGTCGAAGTTGGATGATGCAGCGGCTGGCCCGTCTGCAATCCCATGAGAGCAACTGGTATGCACGGCATGCGAGCCGCCTGATGCAGGAAAGGTCGGTGGCGGGCGCTTCGAAGGAGGCTGGTCTGACGCTGGCTTCGATGCTTGCGATCGAAGGCGACACACGCGCGCGTCTTCGGGCGCTCTGGTCGTTGGAAATCACCGGCCAGTTGGCGGATCAAGAGAAATTGGAATTGCTTGACGACGCCAACGAGCATGTGCGCACTTGGGCGATGCGCTTGCTGGTGGAGGGCGCGACTGTGCCGGAGGCTGCTTCGGTGAAGTTCGCCGAGATGGCTGGCCGTGATACGTCGGGTCTGGTGCGGGCCCATCTGGCTGGTGTGGCACAACGTTTGAAGGCCGAACAGGCATGGCCCATCCTCGCAGCATTGGCTGAACGTCAGGAAGATGCCGAGGACGAGCGTCAGGCCTTGATGGTTTGGTATGGATTGGAACCGCATGTTCTCGCATCGGCTGATCGCGCAGTCGCTTTGGCCGCGAGTACCCTGATGGCGCCGGTGCGCCGGAATATCGCCCGACGACTGGCCGTGGAGATCAAGACGCTTCCGAAGCCTCTTGAAACGCTGGTGCGCGGTCTGACCACGCAGCCGGATGCGTCACGTCAGGATGTTCTGACCGGGATGACGCTGGCTTTTCACGGTTGGCCCAAGGTGCCGGCACCGGCGGCGTGGACGGAGACATCACAGTCACTGGCTTCGAGCAAGCTCGAAGCGGTGCGCACGATGGCGCGCGATCTGTCGGTGCTGTTCGGTGATGGTCGTGCGTTGGATGAACTGCGTCGTATCGTCGAAGACGGCAATGCTGATCCGGCCGCTCGACGTGCCGCGTTGCGTGGTGATCGACGCCAAGCCGGAAGATCTCGGTTCGCTATTGCTCAAACTGGTGGATGACCGTGCGACCGATGGTGTGGCCGCCGCCGGACTGGCCACACTCGATCTGGAGCAAACCCCGAAAAAACTACTGGGCCACTATGGGCGTTTCGATGCCGAAGCGCGTCGTGCCGCCATTAACACGCTGGCCTCACGTCCGGTCTACGCCAAAGCCTTGTTGGCTGCCGTGGCTGCAGGGCAGGTCGACAAGCGTGACATCGCGCGCCTTTCATGCCCGACAAATGTTGAATCTCAACGATACCGCCATCGAAAAACAATTGACCGAACTTTGGGGCACGGCCAAGCCGACCACGGCAGAAAAGCGCAAGCAAATTGAAGCCTACAAACATGATTTGACCGAGGCACGCATTGCCGATGCTGATCGTTCCAAGGGCCGAGCGATTTTTGCGCGGACCTGCATGGTCTGTCATCGTCTGTACGGCGAGGGGGGTACGATCGGCCCCGATCTGACCGGATCCGGACGTGATAACATCGACTATCTGCTCGATAACATCGTGGATCCATCAGGCGTGGTGGCTGACCAGTTCAAATTGTCGGTCATTCGTCTGATGGGTGGACGTGTGGTCAGCGGCACGATTGTGAGTCGCGATGCGAACACCACCGTGGTGCAGACCGCAAGTGAGCGCCTGTCGTTGCCGACCGATCAAGTGGAAGACGTGCAAACGCTCCCGATCTCACTGATGCCTGAGGGGCAGCTGCAAACCTTAAGCGCCGATGAGGTGCGCGATTTGATCGGTTATCTGATGTCTAAATCGCAAGCCCCACTGCCGGGTGCTAGCCGATAACACACGGTAAAAAAATCAGCGACTGCATGTTCTGACGCTTATACTGCACACAAGTGTGTGGGGGCGTGTTTGGGGCGTCCGTGGTCCACGGGGTTACTGAGGATTTAAGATGAATCGACGGGGATTCTTCCGCCGCGCTGTGGCGATGGTTGTGTGGTTGTGTTTTGTCGGCACAGGTCTGGCAGGCGAATTGAAAAATGAGCCGGTCACATCGCGCATGCGTCTGTGGCGTGACAGTCTGTTGATTTCGACCGATACCGTGGCGCGACAAGCCACAGCCGCACACACCTGGCACACGGGGCCGAATCCGGGTGCGGCGGATTTTTCACGCGAGAATGCCGGAGATTTTGACCAGACCGGCCAGATCATCAACAAGAACATGGTGTTCGACAATGGCGCTTGGATGATGGCGAATGCCGTGGCGGGTGTGCAGCGCCTGGGAGACACCGGATCGCTCCAAGCCATCTTCGCGCGAATGGATACGCATGAAGACAGCACACGCCAAGGTGAGCGCGCTGGGATTCGTTCCAATGAGTTGCTTCTGACGTATAGCGCCAGCCAGTCCAAAGATTTGTCGATCGGCGCCACATTGCATCTGACCGATTCGTCGATGGATGTCGATACGATTATCGTGCCGGGTTTTGCGCCGCAGGATTTGGATCACGATACATTCGGCGCCGGATTTCGTCTGGGCTTTGTGAAAGACCTCGGCGATGGCATGACGTTCGGCATGCTTGGAGGACTGCGCTGGGACGATACCGATTCGCACGGCACGCATCCGTTCGTGCCGGCCGGAATTAATGTCAACAGTGATGCCGTGACGGTGGAAATCCGCAGTGGTGTCGGCCTGACGCTTTCGGCGCAGGAAAATGCTATTTCGATGCTCAGTATGTCCGTATCTCAGAAGAGAAGAACGGCTCGACGGAGTTGGGCCGTTTTTACGCCGGGTATGAACGGCAGCTTGATCCCAAAACCTTTCTGCGCCTTGGCACCGTGGTGAACTCGGAGCCTCAGATTGGTTTTTCGGCAGGTTTGGGTCTTTACGGCTTGGAAGGCATTCCGATCGACATTGCCTATGCCTATAACACCGCGCCGGAACTGAGACATGAGTTTGGGCGCGATCATATCGTTCAGATTTCACTGATTCTGCTCTATCACTGAGCGGAGTCGGTGTGATCGAAGATGGTGTGTTCTTCAGTGAAAAACAGACTGGACCGCGCCAGATCCACGAACGTGGCTTCGTCGGTGATCAGTTCGGCGTAGGCGGTCTGACCTTCGGGTGAGGCGGCGCCGGCCTGAAGTGATTCCATGTCAGCCCACCAGATTTCCGTGATGCCGTCATAGGGTTCGTCTGCGCCGCGGACTTGGCGGGCGATATCAGTGGCTTCTCCGAACAGCGTATGGCTCTGCACATAACGCAGAGCGCCGATGGCCGCGGCGCATCGCGCCACGCGCGGTCCGTGCTGATGGCGCCAGTAATCTGAAAAGGATTCAGGCGACACGTCGGCACGGCGATGCACGCAGTACACCAGTTTGATCATTGGGTGTCATTCTCTGAGTATGGATCAGAATTCGTAGCGTTCGATCAGGCGCTCCATCCAGTCCGATCGATCTTCGGGCGCTGTGATCGTGGCAGGTTCACCCGGGAGGTTCGCGATCAATTGATTGTCGCGTAACGTGATCGAACCGCCGTGATGATAGATGCTCAGCCATGCGATCAATGCGCCGGCATCTGCCGCCGTGGGTTCAATGGCCGGTGAGTGCGGTAAAAAGATTCGCCAGTTCTGTTTGTGGACAGGGCCACTGAAATTTGTGCGCGGCCTCTGTTGGTTTCGATGCGAATGTTCGAAGCCTTGGCGGCAAGGGAGACTAGACCTGCCACGGCATTTTCGAGGCGGGATCGTTCGACCTTGATCGTGGCTTCGCCCTGAGCTTGCGGCAGCAGTTCCTTCAGATTCACCGCGGTGGCTGATCCGGTGGTTTTCAGTCCTTCGCGCAGCGTGCCGGCGAGCGCGATCAGGCCGCGTGACGATGCCGCGATCAGCGGAAGCGGGTCGGTGGGCGTGTTCGGCTTTGCCGGTGCCGGTCGTGTCGGAGCCGCTTGGATGTAGGCGCGCGTGGCCATCACCGCATGCTGGCTGCGGTCGGCCAATGCCTCGGCGACAGCGATCAGGGCGCGGGCGCGATCCTGCAACAGTGCTTGCTGGATGACGCTGAGTTTCTCGCCCATCAGTTCGTCACGATGCCGCCCGACAAGGAATCGCTCCATGGCGCGCATGAGAATGCCGCGCAGGCCACGGATGTCCCACGGCTTGGGAATGTATTGGTAGATGGCGCCATCGTTGATGGCATCAATCGCTGTCGAGATCGGAATAGGCCGTCGTGAGGATGCGCACGGCTTCGGGTATTTCGCGGCGCGCCAACATCAGCAGATCGACGCCGGTTTTTTCGGGCATGCGGCTGGTCGGTGATCACCACGCCAATCCGAGCGCCCTCGGCCGCGATGATGTCAGCCGCCTCATTCACGCTTTGGGCGGTGAGGACGTCAAAGTCTTTGGCGCAAGCTTTGGTGAAATATTTGAGGGCCTGAGCTTCGTCATCCACAAACAGGGTTTTGTACGCTTTGTAGTCAAACATCTCAGACATGTGTGGTGATCTCCGATGCCACCATGGGCAGGTCGAAACTGACCGTGGTGCCGCGACCGGGTTGCGACTCGGCGCGGATGGTTCCCCCGTGATTCTGAACAATCGTATGGCAGACACTCAGGCCAAGGCCCATGCCCTGGCCCACATCGCGTGTGGTGAAAAAAGGAT
>CALOAZ010000165.1:0-28990 GCA_942491355.1 uncultured Phycisphaeraceae bacterium | reverse complement strand
AATCATCGGCAATATTGATGGATCGATCAGTCAGCTCGATAAAACAGACATGTTTAATGTCAGCGATACTGGCTTGATATTTGATGTAAAGCTCGGGAATAATGGCAAAATCAATGTGTGGGATTCAAATATCGGCGGCAAGCTTGGCATGTCACTCGATGCATATGGATCCGGCCAGTACAACATATTGAGAAATGAGTGGAAGGCGGACGCCGGAATTACCGGCAACGTCGAATTGGATAGCGTTTCGGTATTTGACTTTTTGGACAATAACCTTCTGGCAAATCTCGAAGGAACTGGGTTTGGATTTGATCTTGACGTGAGTGGAAATGCGAATTTCAAGGTTGGCGGAAATACCAGTACGGGATTTGATGTTGGCTTTGATGGATTACTGAAGTCTTCTTTTGCAGGCACTTATTCATTCTTGGACAATACCATTGATGGCAAAACAGCTGGCTCTGGTGGCGCAATCTTTAAGGTTGAAGCCTCGGCGACCGGTGAATTCATCATGCATGGCAATGTTTCAAACAATCACAGCGACTTCGGCATGAAGTTTGAAGAGCTAGATTTCAATCTCGGGGTATTCTGGATCTCGCGACAACATTGCACGCAGCAATGGCGGGAATGGGATGGAGTACCTTCTTCGTGCCGATGTGGCTCATGACTTTGTGAACAATGAATCTTCGTTGAGTGGTAAAGCCGGTTTCTTCTACGGCATTGGGGAGGATAGTACAGTTTCGATTTTTGCGTCGGCGATGCGGTCATTTAACAATGGCGGTGAGGGAGAGCGCATTGAAATAGACGCGGGCGCAAATGTGAATTGGGATGCCACGGATAGCTTTTGGCGTGACAATACGACGATGGGCCGATTGCTGCTCTTTGCCGAAGGGACGTACAACTACACAGAGCAAATGAACCATTCAGAAACCGAGGGCAACCTGTTGGGCGGTTTCAGTCTCAGTGGCAAGGCGCTTGGTGGCACAACATATGACATTCAGCTAAATGGCGGCATCACGCACAGCAATATGACTCACCGAGATAATGGTGGTGATGCCGTGAGTTTCAAAGGCCTACTGGACGGGTCCATTCACTTCACCCAGCGCGATAATACGTATTCCGGCAACGCTGGTGCGGCAATCGTGTTTGGGGAAGGGTTCCATGACAACATCATTGGAAACACCATTGTGGGCAACCAGGCTGGCATCCTGATTGAAAACGGCAGTGGTGCCGGGATCACAGGCAATCAAATCCTAAATAATTTTGGCGCAGGGATAGAAGTTCGAGGTGGTTCTGTGGCCGCTATCACCGGCAACACCATCGCCGGCAACTTGGGCGCCGGCATCGTGGCCGACTCCACTTCAAACGTGCGCATCGGTCAAAATGCCATATTCAACAACGGCGGATTACCGATCGACCTGGGCCCCGACGGCCAAACACCCAATGATCCGCACGATGCCGACGAAGGCCTGCAGAATTACCCCGAAATTATTTCCGGCAGCTATTCTGCCGGCACGCTTGATTTGACCTACATGGTTCCCTCGGCTCCCGAATTTTCTGCCTACCCGCTCCAAATTGATTTCTATCGATATGAATCCGGAGCGGCATACACCTATCTGGGTTCGGATATCTATGAAGAGGTGGACGCCGAACTTCAGAAAACCATTTCGCTGGCCACACCGATCACGCTCAATGATGGCGATGTCATCGTGGCGATCGCCACCGACGACAACGGCAACAGTTCGGAATTCGCACCCGGCTTTGCTCTGAGTGCAGGCGACCCCGGCGGTCCGGGCACACCTGGCGATGATGTGATCGCCGGCGGAGCCGGCAACGATGTGATCAACGCCGGCGACGGCGACGATGTGGTCCGCGGCAGAACGGGCGACGACATCATTTCGGGCGGTGACGGCAATGATGATCTTCGCGGCGGCACGGGCAACGACACGCTCGATGGCGGTGCCGATGACGACATCATCCGTGGTGGTTCCGGCAATGACATCATCTCTGGCGGCACGGGCAACGATGAACTTCGGGGCAACAGCGGTCAGGATGTGATCGACGGCGGCCTCGGTGATGACTTCATTCGCGGCGGACAGGATGATGACATCCTCTTCGGCGGCCTGGGCAATGACGATCTGGGCGGCGGCCAAGGCAATGACACGATCCACGGTGACGCCGGCAACGACATCCTCCGAGGTGGCAAAGGAAACGACATCCTCTTTGGCGGCATGGGCAATGACGATCTGCGTGGTGGAGCCGGTGATGACTGGCTCTACGGCGGCGAAGGCGATGACATCCTTCGCGGTGGGGCGGGATCTGATCGCTTCATCTTCGGTGCCGATTCCGGCTCTGACACCATTCTTGACTTCAAAAAGGGCGTCGACGTGATCGACCTGCTTGGTACGGCCGTCGCCGGGATGACCTTTGCCGATCTGAATTTCACGCAGGTGGGCTCCGACACCTTGTTGGACTTGGGAGGCGGCAACGTCATCCGCTTGGCCGGCGTGAAACACAAAAAATTGAGCCGCGGCAGACTTTGCACTGATCTAACCAAACTCTGCATTCATCGCCCGACAATCGGTGATTGATCGAAAGCTGTTCGCCGTGCCATCGGCACGCCATGCGAAACTCATGACATGGCGAGACCATGCCCACTCGAAACCCAGCGACGTTTTTCATTCAAAGAGGCGACAGATGACCACGACGAATACCAACTGGTCTTCCGGGTATACGACAGGCCTTGAATACACCTATGGTTTTTTCGCCCAGCAAAGTCCGGATTGGCTCAATTACATCTGCCTGCTGAATGGCATTCGACCGGTCGATCTTGGTCGGCCAGTTCATTATTGCGAGCTGGGCTCAGGTAACGGCACGACCACGGCGGTGTTGGCAGAAACCAATCCGAATGGCCAGTTCTATGCCGTCGATTTTAATCCGACGCACATCGCCAATGCCCGCCATCTGACGAATGCCGCGGGCATTTCAAATGCACACTTCAGCGAATGCGCTTTTGCGGATCTTCCTTCGCAGAATTTTCCGGAATTCGACTTCATCACGCTGCACGGCATCTGGTCGTGGATCAACGCGGATAATCGAGGCGAAATCCTGCGATTCATTCAACGGCATTTGAAACCCAACGGCATTGTTTATGTCAGCTACAACGCCTTGCCGGGCTGGGCCGGCCGAGCACCGATTCAGCACTTGATGCGCACATTGGCCCAATCACGCAGCGGCGAAATCTCTTCCACTCTCAGCCAATCCATTCTGGACATGAAACAGATCGCCGAAAGCGGCGCGCTGTTTTTTCAGCAAGACTCGACGTCCGGCGAATTCATCGACCAACTCAAACAAATGGATCCTCGATATCTCGCCCATGAATATCTCAATCAGGATTGGCAACCGTTCTATCACGACGAAGTGGCCGGCTCCATGGCTGAAGCCAAGCTTGAATATGTCGGCTCAGCTTCAGCCCTGATGAACCAAGAGGCACTGACCGTGCCCAATCAATTACAGGAGCTACTACGAAATATGGGCCGATCCGCTCTGCGTGAAACGGTCCGGGATTATTGCCTGAACACGACTTTCAGAACAGACGTGTATTGCAAGAGCGGAGGGAGCGCCCGACGGCGATTCGATCCCAACGCATACGAAGGATTGTGGCTGTTTAAAGCCCCAGAAGTCGAAGCGTGGAAAACAGAATTGCGCTTCCCCGCCGGACAAATCACCCTTTCAGGTCCTGTGGTCACGCACATTCTTCACTCGCTTGACGCGGGCCCAATCCGCATCAAAGACATTGTTGAACGTGGCAAATCTGACAGCATCCAATTGCTCGATGTGGCCAAGATCGTCAATCTGCTTATTGCATCCAAACAATTACTGCCCTCATTCGCGGGCCCGTTGACAAAGAATTCCATCGACCATCAGCCCTCGGTTCAGGGACTCAATGCTTTGATTCTTGAAGATGTCTTTGCCGAAGGTCGGTATCGCGTTCTGTCTTCGCCATCCCTCCGATCAGGCGTGGTGGCGAGCTCCCTCGAACTGGCATGCCTGAAAGCGGTGTTGGAGCATGGAGTAGAAGATGCCGAATCATGGATCATGGACAGAGTCTCAACCCAATCCCTCAAAGACGAGCAGAGCACAGACCAAATTCAGATTCAGATCAAACAGGAAATTGATGCACTTCAACGCTTTAAGCTGGCCCGATACCATCAATTGGGCATCGTGAGCCATCGCGATTGACGAATTTCTGATTTTGCTCGAAAGCTCATGTATCATCACGCGCAGAGTGACAAGGTATCAGCATGAGATGCAAAATCATCCGCGTGGATCTGGCTGATGCGAGCCAGGAAACCCTCTGCGACCGTGAAGGGCGCGGATTGTGCTGCGACTACATCAACATCTACCACAGCCGGGAATCAGCAAGACTCGTGGGGCGAAACCCCATCTATCTGATTGTGGATCTGTCTTCACGCGAAGTGTGGCAATACACTCCGATGGCCCACGGCGTGGTCGAAGCATGTGAGGATCACAAAGCGATGATCTCGCATCTTTTGAACGCATTGATCCATTTGGATGATTAAGGCGCCGAATCCGATTTCACCACTTCGACCGGCAACAGTAATTCTTCAGCCGTACGAGCCAGGTAGGGCGGCACGGTCATCAACAGACGCTGCCCTTGGCAGGCCTCGAATTTCCAAAGCTTGCCATCTTGTCCTTCCGGAACCGGTGCCTTGAACCAGCCCTCATCGGCCTTATCAAAATCGAAGACCACTTGCCCCGTGCTGTCCAGCAGACGACCGGAAATACGCGGCGCCCAATTCGCAATGCGCGAAGCCCAACCGCCGACCCATTGCGTTCCTTTCGGCACGTAAAAATACATCGACCAGGCACCGCGAAAATGTTCCGTGACGCCGGGCGTGTCGATGCCGGATTCCACCGTGACCGGCATGCCCTCGGGCCATTGCAGCACCGTGGTCGCCCCCATCGAGCGTTTCAACCCGATGCAATCCTGAATAGGGCGTCGCCAGTTTCAAGTCATTGATCTGCCCGTCAGGCTTATAACTTTCATCCACCGCCACGGGTTCGAGCTTCACTTCGAGCGGTGAATAAAGCGTAAGCTTCGGCATGCGATTCGCCCACAACTTGTTCACCTGAACTTTGACATTCAACACGCGCGTCTTTTCATCCATCCAAATGTAGTAGTGCTGGCGTTCTTGTGGCCTGTCGGGAAAATGCCCCGGAGCGACATGCGGCAAACGAAGTGCCTTGGCGGCCGGCACGAGATCACGACTGAATGCAATGCTCTTGAAACCAGGATCGACCGGCTCATTGTTCGCGATGCCTTCGGCCAGAAAAGTTGCGATCTGGTCGGCGGTGAACGGCGCTTCGGTCTTCCAAGGATGCCCGTCCGTCAGCGCCGCCTGCTGATTGATCAGTCGCGACCACAGACCGTAGCTGTGAATCATCATCGTCTTGCGCATCTGATAGGCATGGCGGGCCACGGCTTCAACCGGCTTCTGCCCGGCGGCAAAGGCGTAATACAGTTCGGCGTATCGCGTATACAGAATCAGATCCTTCAACCGCGTATGAACATTCGGATCGGTGGTGGCTTTTTGAGCGGCATCGAGCGCCCGATACATCCGTCCGATGACATCGGCGGGGGGGCGACGATTCTGATCTTGATTGATCAAATGATAGAACGTGCGCATCGACTCTTTGGCGGCGCCGAAAGCTTTGTCGAGAAAATCCTCGATGATGGCGTCAGCTTGACCTGCAGCATCGGTCTCCCACAGCACGCGACTGGCCAGGTAATAGCCCAGGCCACAAGGGCCCCAGCAATCACCGGATTCGGCATCGTAAAAACGAGCGCCTTGCTCATAAAAATAGGGCAACGATGTTTGAATATCCGCAAGGTGACCACCTTTGGCATTGCGGGGAAGGTTCCAATCCCAACCCACGACACTCAGATAGTCGTACACCCCCATCGTGGCGCCACGAGCCTGCCAGCCTTCGATGATCTGATCGAACGTGAAGCCGCCGCGCAGAAAAGCCGTCGTGGCGCTGATCACCACATGAGGATCGGCCTTGATCGAAGGCGGCGGCGAATGTTCGTTGTAGGCGTACATGCCCACGTATTTTTCGCCCAAGCCGAGTCCGTTGATCGCCTGAGCAACTTTGTTGGCTAGCAGCAATGCGCGATCACTCACACTTCCCATTGCCCGGCAGGGTTCGCACGCACACCAGTTGCCACCATCGCTGGGATCCATCGAAATACTGTCGAGATTTGGATTAGCTTGGAGCGTACGTATCGCGTGATCGACCACCAACTTCTGCAAGCCCGGATTCGAAATACAGAATTTGATGTCGCCGCCCTGAGTCCGCCGTTGGCCGTCGACCCATGAAAAATATTCGGGATGAGCCTGAAATTCAGCGGCATTGGCGGCCAGAATGCTGTCATAAGCGTGGCCGCTGTTGAGGCCAAAGCCTTGGGCCATTCGATTCCGCTGGCACCATTGGCGGTAAGGCTCTTCGTTGTAGCCCCACGTTCCCCAGTTGTACCAAATGCGGCGAGCGTGAAAGTCCGGTGTCTCGCGCACGTCGATCGACAGCTTCAAATCCTGCACCGGTGGAATCACTTCCCAAGTCGATCCCGGGAAAAACTGCCGATATCCCAATCGATACAGCAAATCCCAGACGGCATGTGATAACGCCAGATCCGTAGCGCCCAGA
The DNA here is from genome assembly GCA_942491355.1 of uncultured Phycisphaeraceae bacterium. Taxonomy (GTDB): domain Bacteria; phylum Planctomycetota; class Phycisphaerae; order Phycisphaerales; family Zrk34; genus CALOAZ01. Next base: position 22,261 of record CALOAZ010000165.1, on the reverse strand, counting down.
AGATACAACCCCTGCGCATGTGTGCGCAACAGATACGTTTCACGATGGAAGGCACCGGCTTCGAATTCAATCGTGAACGGCAGGCTCGAAAAGTCGGTGATTTTGCCCAGCACGATTCCGCGACGGCCGTCACCGGTTTCGATCGCGAATGGGGCACCACTCATTTTTTCGAGATACTGCGATAATTCTGCAGCAAGCCGGCGTGTTTCGGGCGAAGCCTGATCACCGATCACCACCGGCCACTGCACTTGTTGCATCCGTGATAATTCGACGGCGACCGGATCGGCAGCCTTGATCACGGCAAAAGATACAACCGTCCACGCTACGCCGACACAGAAACCGAGTGATCGCGATGCTCGCATCATTTCATTTCCTCATGCAGAAAACCAGAATATGACTGTTCGGCACCGCACGTGGCAATCATTCGATGACACGTCACTTTATGCCACATCTGCAGAAGTGCGACGCAGCGACGTGAGCCCCAGCGTCACCAGAAACACCACCGCCATGCAGGCCAGACCGACGAAGAATGATCCGACCACCCATTCAAGCAGCACACGACCCAGATCGCCCATCGCGTCCATACTGAAGAGTGAAATGTTGTCCGGATGGAAAGATTCGATATCCGGCAGTGATCCATGCAGGATCAGATGGCCGACCACCACTGCGCAAACGATCAACACGGGCCCCAGCGGAGGCGTTGAAATAAACGAGCCGGCCACCACCGCCAACGGATGCAGATGCAGACGTTTGGCCACATAGATGCACAGCACTGTTTGCAATCCGTACAGCGGAATATTCGCAATGAACGCGCCCACGCCGAGACCGGCCGCCAGTGAAAACCGTCCGATCTGATCGCGTTTCAAATCCTGCCACACACGTCCCGGATGCATCCAGCCCCAGAAGGTGCGCCACCATGACACGGCCGGTTCATGGCCCGAATCCGGTGCCGCCGGCCAGACACGCCGATGCGGAATCGGCAGCAGTTCACGATGCAACAATCGCCAGTGCAACCAGAAACCGTGCCAACCATCCAGCCACGGGCGAAAGTGGCTCACACGCTGTTCGAGCGGCAGGTAGCGGCTGGTGATCTGGATTTCACGCACCGGGCAACCGGCCCATGTGGCGCGCGTCAGAATTTCGGATTCGAAGCCGTAACGTCCCGAATGACATTTAACCGCCTGAATCAGTCCCAGCGGATACGCGCGCAAACCACACTGGCTGTCGCGCACGCGCAAGCCGCATGCCAGACGAATCGCCAGATTCGACAGGCGTCGCCCCAGACGGCTTCGCGCCGGATAACCTTCGATCTTTTCACTGCGCCAACCTAGAACCAGCGCTCGCGGATCTTCATGGACTGCGGCCACAAACTTCGGGAGGTCTTCCGGATCATGCTGGCCATCGGTATCGATTGAAATGGCATGGGTATATCCCAGGGCCTGAGCCTCATCGAAAGCACGATGCAGTGCCGCCGCCTTGCCCTGGTTCTGGGAGAGATCAAACACATGGAACGGCACAGGCCGTTCTTGCGCCAGACGGGCCTGAAGCAGATCCGAAGTGCCATCCTGACATCCATCATTCTCGACCAGCGCCGGCAGGCCGAGTGCTTCGATCCGGTCCAGCACATCACCCAGCGTGTCCGCGTTCTGGTAGGTCGGACAAACCACCACAACACGGACGTCCGAAGCCGTGATCAGATCAGTTGGACTGGGCGTCTGGTTCATAAGATCCGCAGTGGAATCGCGTATTGTAGAGCCGTCACCACAAGACCGCTCCAAACGACGCATCTTATCCCATTACAACGGCTTAGGCATGCCTCAGCATACGCCGTCTCACCGAATGCACCCCACAAGTGACACGCCCGAATCAGAACAGTACGATGGCATCGTTCTCTTCGCCGGGAGTCGCATCATGCTTCGATCATTTGCGTTGGTTCTGCTGGCCGTCATGGCTCTCGGATCTACCCTCAGTCACGCCGCCGAAACCCAAGTGACCGTTTCGGTCGAACAGGCACCGGTGCGGTCCAAGCCCTCGTTTGTCGCACCCAGTGTCGGCACACTGAAATATGGCCAGCGCGTCACACAGATCGAAGTGCGCCAGTCGTGGGTCCATGTGAAATCCACATCACCTGCCCTCGAAGGCTGGGTCAAGCAAGGCCAGGTTTCCACCAAGGATATTGCTCTGGTCGCCGGAGGTGCCAAAGCCGGCACATCGGCCACCAGCGATGAACTGTCACTGGCGGGCAAAGGATTCGACGAGGCCACCGAAAAGGATTACCGCAAAAAACGATCCAATCTGAATGCGGGTTACGAACTGCTCAACGCCCTTGAAAAGAAACCGGTCTATGCGGTCAGCGCCGAACAATGCCATCCCTTATTGAAGCAGGGCGGTCTCTCGCCGGAGGGCCAGCCATGAGCCGACGTATGACCTTTATCGCGTTTGCCGGCTTGGTCATCACCGCGATGATCATCGGTTGCGTCGAAATTTCAGTGGGCGATCCGGACATCGATCGCGCTCTGCGCGGCATCGGCAGCGCCGGAAAAGTCGCCGAGGCGCATCAGAAAGCCAATGAAGATTTCACACCGGAACAGGCGTATTACATCGGCCGCGCCGTCGGCGCCGAACTGCTGACCGAGTTCAAACTGTACGACAACGAAGCCGCCACGCGCTACGTCAATGAATTAGGCCAGACCCTCGGCCAGTTTGCGCAGTGCCCGCAAGAACCGTACAAAGGTTATCGATTCATCCTGCTCGACTCGGATGCCATCAACGCCTTCGCCGCACCGGGATCCTTCATCTTCCTCACACGCGGCATGCTGCGTGTGTGCGACACCGAAGAAGAACTCGCGGCCATCCTCGCGCACGAAATCGCGCACATCGAACACGACCATGCGGTCAAAGCCATCAAGCAGTCTCGCGGTGCTGATTTCTGGAAAACGCTCGGGACTGAAATCGCGAAGAACGCAGCCGATCGCGATCAGACCCAGCTCACCGACACCTTCAGCGGTATGGCAGGCGATGCCTTCAAAACCCTGTCGGTCACCGGTTATAGCCGCGAATCAGAACAGGACGCCGACCGCTCTGCGGTCGCTCTGCTCAAGCGTGCCGGTTATCCACCCAGCGCTCTGGTGAGCATGCTTCAAAAGATGGAATCCAAACTGCGCCCTGGCGGCCTCGACTTCGTCAAAACCCATCCACGACCGGTCGACCGCATCACCACAGTGCAACCTCTGGTGGGCTCTGCCAAACCCGCTGCGGTGGAATCACGCCAGGCACGTTTCACAAAAGCCCTGTCTGCCGCGCGGGGTTGAAATCGGAATCACGTCACCCATGCATGCCCGCGGTCGCAAAACATGGATCGCCACGGGTGTCGGTCTGATCTGCGGGTTGGGCGCTCTGCTGCTCGAACCGGCGCTGCAGGATTTTGAATCTGCCACTTGGGATGCCCGCGCCCGATGGCTGGCTTCACCCGGCGATCCTTCGATCAAAATCATTTTGCTCGACCAGGCCAGTCTCGACTGGGGCGAAATCGAACCGCGTCAGTGGCGCTGGCCATGGCCGCGCGAAATCTACGCGGTCATGCTCGAATATCTCAGTGAAGCAGGCGCTCGCGGCATTGCCTTCGATGTCTTGATCACCGAACCCTCAGCCTACGGCGTGGAAGATGACGAGGCGCTGGCCGCTGCCATCCAATCGCGCACCCACATTGCGGTGCCCGCCATGCCCACCCAGGCCGAAAAAGGTCTGACCGGCTGGCCTGACATCGCGCGATTTCGGCCCGAAATCGACTCTTCGACTTCAGCCGAACACCACTTTGATCGCGCCATCTGGCCAATTGATCGCCTGCTGACCGCAACACCTGTCATTGGCCATGTGCGCGCCACACCCGATACCGATCAGGTCATTCGCCGCGTCAACCCATGGCTCACCGTCGATCAGCGGCCAATGCCACTTCTGGGCCTGGCGCCCATGCTCCATGAAGCACCTCGGGCACTGCAGCCTCGAACAGTAACACTGCCGCGCGATGCCGAGGGGCGGATGATTCTGCGCTATCGCGCACCGCGATCCAATACTTCAGTCGCCTATGACACGTACAGCGCCGCCGCCGTGATCGAATCAGCCCTGCAAAAACTCAACGGCGAATCGCCCGCACTCGATGCTGATGTATTTCGCGATGCGTGGGTGTTCTTCGGTTTCAGCGCCCCGGGGCTCGGCGATCTGCGTGCCACACCTGTCGCTCCCGTCACACCAGGCGTGATCGTACATGCCACGGCACTCGATAATGCGCTGAATCATGATGCGCTGCGCGAACCGGCTTCGCTGTTCACCATGCTCTGGGCTTTCTCGCTTGCGATTGCCGGCGCCTTGGGCATCGTTCATGCCGGATCAGCCTGGCGTGCCACCGTGATTCTGGGCATTCTCTCGTTGCTGGCACCAGTGATCTCACTGCTGGCTTATCGCGGCGGATGGGCGTGGCCCATGGTCATGCCGCAAACCGCCGCGTGGTCTGCAATCGGTGCCATGCTGATGATCGTCTATGCCACCGAAGGGCGTCAGCGCCGATTCATTCGCCGAGCCTTCGACCGCTATCTGAGCCCGGATGTCATCGAACGCATCCTCGAAGACCCCAAGCGCCTTGAACTCGGCGGCGAGCGTCGCACGTTGACCATCTACTTCAGCGATCTGCAGGGTTTCAGCACCATCGCCGAAAACATGGACCCGCGCGATCTGACCGATCTGCTCAATGATTATCTTTCATTGATGAGCAAAATCGTTCTCGAAGAGGGCGGCACACTCGACAAATACGAAGGCGATGCCATCATCGCCTTCTGGGGCGCACCGCTCGACCGACCCGATCACGCCGCCCGCGCCTGCCGCGCTACACTGCGCTGCCAGATGATGCTCGCCGAACACCGCGCTCGACTCGAAGCCCGCGCCAAGGCGCCCATCGCCATGCGCATCGGCGTACACACGGGGCCGGTCATCGTCGGCAACATGGGATCTTACGAACGCTTCGATTACACCGTCCTCGGCGACGCCGCGAATCTCGCCTCGCGCCTGGAAGGCGCGAACAAAGTCTTCGGCACCGGCATCATGATCTCAGAAGAAACCTGGCGCGCCGCGCAGAAAGATGACCCCGCGCTGATCGCACGCCAACTTGGCCGAATCCGCGTGGTGGGGCGGCAGGAACCGGTGGCGGTATACGAATTGCTGCCACCGAATCAAGTCGCATTGCGTGATCGATTCGACAAGGCTCATGCGCACATTGCAGATCATCAATGGCCCGAAGTACGATCCATCTTCGAACAACTCACCGAAGATCCCGCCGCGCAGGCATGGGTCAAGAAGATCGACGAAGAAACGGCGAACGATCCATCATGGGATGGTGTTTGGAATCTGACGAGCAAGTGAACGGCGTGGACAATCACGGACTTCTGAAGACAACAACTACGCCGCTGGTTTTTCAGGCGCGGCTTCCACGCGGATCTTGATCGACTGATCGATCTGGCGGTCGCGATCGCCGAAGCGCACTTTCGCGCGAAGCGTGGCTTCGAATTCGCTGGCTTTGGCATTTGCATCGGATTCAAGCTCGATCTGACCTTGCGGCTGATCCTTCGCGATCTCCGGCTTGCCGACGAGTTTCAAACCACCGACACCTTTCGGAAGCTGAATCTCGAAGCGCACGGGCTCATTGCACTCAAAAGCGCGATCGACCTTGGCTTCAAAGGCCATTTTCTGACCGGCCTGAATCGTCAACGTTTCGGGGAGTTTGATCGTGATGGGTTCGGGCACCACGCGTACGGTGATGGCGGGGGAGACCAATTCGTGCTTGAGCTTGGTCTTATTCGATCGATTCCTGGCGTCATTGGCCTCGCGCTCTGCTGTCTTGTAAATCTCTTCGGCACGGCGTGATTCTTCCTTGGCCTTGTTTTCAGCTTCGCGCGATTCGGCCAGTTGCTTTTCGGCTTCGGCGATGGCCTGACGGGCCTGATCTACTTTGGCCTGCGCCGCAGCCTGATCGGGCGCCTGCGCCTTCTGCTTTTCTTGTTCAGCGGTATTCAGGCCTTTGCGCATGTCATTGAGTGCATTTTCTGATTTCTGCCGATGCTCAGAGGCCTGTCTTTCTTCCTTGCGCACTTCTTCGCGCACCTGCGCGATGCGCGTTTTATCCTCTTCAGTTCTCTTCGCGTCTTCCGTAAAACGCTCTTGATCCGAAAACTCCACTTCGCCCGCGTATTGAAAACTGAAAGCGCCCACGGGCGCTTCGTGCGCAATCCGAAGCTCGAAAGAAGCCTCGGGCTTGTCTTTCGAGAGATCGACATTGTTGAAATTCAATCCCTTGCGATCGTTGTTTTGAAGTCCATCGAGTCGAGCCTGAAACGACGCAGACTGTTGAGGATCGCGCACATGCAGATGCAAGGGGATATCGAGTTTCCCGCCACGGGCCATCACGTATTCAGCGGCGGAATCCTTCACGCTCAATGTGGCCGGCAGAGGGCCGTCACCTTGCATTACCGCCAAAACAAGCGATGAAGCGGTGCGCATCGGAGCCGGCGCATTGTCATCCACTGCAGCCCATAAGGTTTCAGCAGTACGCACCACACGACGAATTTTCTGCCCGTTAACCTCTGCTTCAGCCACCAGGCGAATGGTTCCTGCCCATGGCTTCGCGGCTTCTGTGGCATGAATCGACAATTGCGCTGCTTGCATGCGATCCGCCATGATCACGGGCGCGGCCTGGACACCTTCGGGCAGACCTTCTGCGATCACCCGAACGGCACCTTCAAATCCACCGGTGCGGGCCAGCAGGATACGCACCCGTTCGGTCTCACCCTGCCGGAGTGAAACCGTCCATGGGCGAGGGCGATTGTTTTGACGATTGGTGTTTTTGACCGCAACCGCCACGGCTCTGAAATCGGGCTTTGGCGTACCGATGCGCAGCGCGTAGGCATAGGCCGGGCCGCCTTGTGCACTGCCATAGAGATCTCGAACCACCAATCGATAACGACCGTCTTCTTTGATTTTGAACAATTGCCCCGGATCATCGGCATCGTAACGAAACTTCTTGTCGTCCATGTTGATCGAAGCGTCGTCGTCATTGGCAAGATCTTTGACGACCTGCTTGCCATCCTTATCCGTTTCGAGTCGCTGCAGCACCACCATCGGATCGATCGGCAAGCCCAGACGGCTGCTGATCATTTCGACCCAGAATTGCTGATCTTTTTTGGCGTCGAAGTCATAACGGTCCACATCTCCGACGGGATCGAATTTCCCGGCGATCACCACCGGAAGTGTGATGACCTGAGCTTTGTTGATCGCGTCATTGGGTTCGACCTCCGACGTCAGTGCACCTTCCACCACCGCCACACGCAAAGCATTCGACGCGCCGTGCGGACTTTGAGCGCGAAAAGCCAGAAGATCTGCCGTGACATCCAATGGATTCATCAATATCGATGGGTTGGTCACGGCCGAGGGATCTGCCGAAGACGGAATATCGACCTGAACTTTTTCCAGAGGCAATCCTTTGTAAGTCAGGTCATCTGCCGGTTGTCCGCCAGGCAGATTGAATCCATAAGCCATGCCCTTGCCGGTCTGACCGGCAGTGACCATCGGCGGATCGATGAAATACAACCAGGGGGCCTGCGTCACACACAATCGATAGCCATGGGTGGGACCGCCGCCATAGAGAAAATCAGAAACACGAATGCGATAACGGCCATCCGCCGGTGCGGTAAAGCAAATCACCGGATCGCGCCCGGCAGGGCCATGGTCTTCACCCAGACGACGATCGTCCGGACCATACAGATGGATCATCGGATCAGCGCGTGAATCCAATGACTTGGCTTCACATTGCACGACCAGCTTCTGGCCTTTTTTTGCATCAAATGCAAAGTGATCAAACTGGCGCTCATCACACCGCGCGTTGACCACTTGATCGAGGGTCACGACCTGGGCCTTGGCCGTGTCATGATTATCTGACGCCTCAAGCACTTCAGGGCGATGACCGACCATGAAGATTCGACTGTTGCTGATGCCGTAGCGTCCCACGGCACGCAGTTCATAACGACCCGGGGGGACATCCTTGGCGACCGTGATGGTGAAACGCTGACCATCGGGTCGCACTTCCGGAAAATATCGATCCGGCTGGCGCATCACACGCTGAGCTTGAATGCCCGGATGATCGAAGCGCAGTTCCGTCAGTTCATCCAGATCTTCACCACTGACCAGATCCACCACCACACTCTGACCCACTTGCGCCCCGGAAGGCGAGATGGCATCCAGACGAGGCTGAGGCAATTGTGCCAGCACCGACCCTGCGATCAGCGCGGTCCACATCGGCACAGCCGTCATCACGATCCGGCAGCGGGTGTGCATAAGTTCTTCCTTTGCCATCAAATCAGTTCGGCGATGGGATCACGATCATCCACGAGGTATTGCGGTCGACCGGCTGGATCCGGCAAGGTGGTGTCTTTCGCCATGATGCCCATATTGCGATACAGCGTGGCAAACACTTCACGCAGGTGTACCGGGCGTTCCGAGGCTTCGCCGCCGTATCGATCCGTCGACCCAATGATCTGACCGGTTCGCATACCGCCACCGGCCACCACAGCCTGCATCACCTTGGACCAGTGATCACGACCGGCTTTGTTATTCACACGCGGTGTGCGGCCGAATTCGCCCCACATCACCACCGTGACGTCTTTGTCGAGACCCCGTTCGTGCAAGTCGCTGATCAGTGCCGCCAGCGATGCATCGATCACCGGCAACAACGATCGCAATTGCTTGAAGTTGTTCTCATGGGTATCCCAGCCTCCGACACGCAGACTGACAGTGCGCACACCGGCCTCGATGAGTCGCCGCGCGATCAGGAAACCGTCTGTTTCATTACGCTGCTTGTTTCCACCAGACCGGTACCGGGCCAGAATTTTGGGGTCTTCCTTCTCGACATCCAGTGCATCGGCCATGGCGCCGCTGGTGATCATTTCTACAGCCCGCTGCGTAAAAACGTCCATGGCCTCCATTTTGCCTGTGGAATCAGCTGATCGCTTGAGTGTGTCAAGGTTGCGCAGCAATGCGGTGCGATCACTCAGGCGCGCCGTGGTCATCCCCTGATCCAGTTTCAGGTTGGCACGTCCCGGGCCGTCGGGGCGGTAGGGCTGATAGATCGGCCCGAGAAATCCAGGTTCAATCTGACCCATCAACGAAACAAAGGGCGGGGCCTGTCCGGTGGAACCTTGGACCTTGGACACCACGGCACCGAGCGATGGACGACCACCGACCGCTTCAAGATCGCGACGGTGCCAGCCGGACTGCATGTGGATGTGCGTGTGATCGTCGTATGTGCCGACAATTGATCGGATGACAGCGTACTTGTCTGCCATCTTCGCTAAATTCGGCATGTGCTCGCAAATCTGCAACCCATTGACATTGGTATTGATCGGATTGAACTCACCGCGGTATTCCGATGGCGCATCGGGCTTGAGATCGAACATATCGGTATGCGACGGGCCACCGGCCAGAAAGATGTTGATCAAGGCTTTGTGGCTTGATCCCACACCGGCCTGCGCTTCAGCCCGGAGCAGATCCACCAACGACAGTGAGCCGATACCCATCGCGCCCACCTTGAGAAAACTGCGCCGGTCGACACCATCACAGCAACGGTCTTTGGATCCATAAAGCGTGAACATGGTGATCAGCTCCTTGTCGGAATTCATCCATCCGATCAATGATTGAACAGGAATTCTTTCGTATTGATCAACGCCCAGACCAAGTCTTCGTAAGCCACACGTTTTTGATTGTCGTCGCGAGCCTTACCCAAATGATCTACGGCAATTTTGCTTTCTTCTGTACTGGGGGGGCGTGACATGGCTCGGTAATAAAGGTCTTCAACCTTTTTCACATCATCCATGTCTTTGGCATCGGCCAGTTTCCGGGCCACACCTGAATTCAATTTTCGATGGATGTCCTGCGAATTGAGCAGGTGCAGACTTTGCGCCAACGAGGCGTCGATTGATCGTTCGCATTCGCAGGCACTGGCGCCTGCCGGGCGACCGAACACCGTCAAAAAGTAAGAGTCCACACCGCCGTGATCCGGGATCTGCACCGCGCGAGCGCCGCGTGGCATGCCGTTGAAATCCGTGGAAGTATCGTTCACGGCATCAATCGCATCGAGCAACACTTCGGCATTCATGCGACGCGGGTAATAGCGACTGAATGCCTGCTTGTCGGTGGCGTTGTAATCGTTGGGCAAAGATGAAAGCTGATAGGCGGCTTGAACGGGTGATGGTCCGCACCAGATCCTTCAGGTTATAGCCGCTGGCGACGAAATGTTTGGCCAAATCAGCAAGCAGGGCGGGGTTCGACGGAGGGTTCGTCAGACGCATGTCGTCTTCGGGATCCACGATGCCGCGTCCGAAGAAATGTTTCCAGTAACGGTTGACCAGCGCTCGAGCGAAGAACGGATTCTCCGGTTTCGACATCCACGCAGCGAGAGCCACACGCGGATCCTGCTCGGGCGCAATCTCGATGGTCCCGGTGCCCAAACCGGTCGGCTTGATGTTTTCACCACTGCGCGGCTGCTTGGCCACTGCATTGCCGCTGCGATGAAACACGCGCACGTCTGACGGAGCGTCGCCCGGCTTGGTTCCCATTTGCGAGAAAAAGGCCGCCAGACCGTAGTAATCGTCCTGACTCCATTTTTCAAAAGGGTGATGGTGACAGCGCGCACACTGAATCCGCACACCCAGGAACAACTGCGCGATATCCTCGACCTGTTCATTGGTCGTTTTCACTTGACGAAACCACGCCACCGGCGGGTTGTAAGACACCTCGCCCGAAGCCGTGAGTATTTCAGATACAAAACGATCGTAGGGTTTGTTTTCACTCAGACTCTGTCGAATCCAAGCATGAAACCCATAGTTTGCCCGTTGGTAATCGGGCTTGGGACGCTGATTGCGCAGAATCGACGCCCACTTGTTGGCAAAGAATTCGGCGTAATCCTCGGATTCGAGCAACCGATCAATCGCATGATCCCGCTTGTTTTCATCTTTGCTTGCAAGAAAGGCGCGGGCTTCTTCGGCCGTGGGCAACCGGCCGGTCAGATCGAGTGTGATGCGACGCAGAAACACCGAATCGCTTGCCCCCGGTGACGGCGGCATGCCCAAATCTTTGAGTTTTTCGAACACGCTATCATCAATGAAACCGCGAGAAGAAGGCAACTGCGTGACCGACACACCCAAAGGGATTGTGGCGCCAAACACGGCCACATGCCCCTGGTAGCGCACCATCACTGCGACATCACCGGGGCGACCCAGTGTGGACACCAGCCCTGATTCACTGCTCTCGGCCAGATCCTTGTCATTCGCTTCGTACTTGGCCGTCTGAGTGACTTCGCGCCGCGAGCCATCCGAATAATGCGCGAGTACCAGCAACTGTTGTTTGTCATCGGCAGGCATGATGCGATGTTCGGGATACACGCTCAGGCCGGTGACTTTGGGGTCGGCGTCAGTACCGAAGGGCATGCCCTGTGCGATCCAACGGCGCAACACGCGATAATCAGGCGAATCCATCGCGATGCGGCTCGCCCCCGCCACCGTGCGGCATCGTGTTCACCGCCTTGAGCAGCAACAGACTGTGATCCGGCGCTGCGGGAAACAATCGCCGCCCACGGCCTTCGCGCACCAGGTATTCGTAATCTTCTTTGGGCTCAAAGCCGAGCAGCGAAAGTCGAAAACCATTCTGCCCGCCGCTCTTGCCGTGACACCCGCCGCTGTTGCAACCGGTCTTGGTGAAGATCGGCACCACTTCATTCGAAAAATTCACGGCCGGTGGATTTGCAAAATGTTCGACCTCAATTGAAACACTGGCTTTCAGATTTTCTGGGCTCTCCACGGTGACAGTCACCTTGCCGTCTGCCAGAGGCACCACACGACCACCGGGCTCAATGCGAACAATCTGTTCAGGGGTGACCATATATCTCACCGACCGGCTGTGATCACGGATCTGGCCGCTGTCGTACGAAGTGGATACCACCAATTGCAACCGATCATCAGGTCCGACGATTTTTGCCGACTGATTGGCCGCTTCAGCGTCGGTATGACCCACATGAATCCAGAGTTTGGTCGGCTTGCCCGGATGACCCAAACCCGGAAACGATGGCCCGGCAGCCATCAATGGGGCAGTGATTGCAAGTACGGCGATGACCAATATCCACACCATCGCCCAGAACAAAAGACTTCCTGTTCCCGAGACGGGCACAGGCATCACGCGAACCTGCGCAGCGCTTGATCGATAGCGAGACATGGGCGACTCCATTTCAGATCAGCTCCCGAATGCGGCGCTGCCGATTTGAATAAAGGATCGCCGCGACACGCTGTCGCAGAATCCACCGAATGTTTTCTGACTCTCAATGCGAAGCATCTGATCGCTCTCCCTGAAACAGGGATCATTTCGGACGTTCGAAGCTTGCCAGTGCCTGACCGTTATCCGATCGCCAGACACGCAGCACACTGTCTTGTCCACCGGCGAAGACCACTTCGCCGTCGGCACTCACATCCAGAGCATGCGTGTAGCCATGCGCGCCGTTGTAATCACGTTCGTGACCGCCATCTTCGCGCAACTTGCGTACCTGACCGCCACCCCAGGCCATCACGAATTTGCCCTCGTAGCCGAGATACCGCAGGGCGGTGATTTCCTTGTTGTAGCCGTTGATCGTCTTTTTCTGCTCGCCGGTTTCCCAGTCCCAGACTTTGATCACGTTGTCAGCACCACTGGTCACCAGCGTGCGTCCATTCGCATTCCATGCCACTGAAAGCACATGGTGCGTATGCCCCTCGAAAGACTTGAGGTGCGCCCCGGTTTTCGGGTCGAACACCTTGGCGAAGCGATCTGCTGAGGCCGTGGCCAGGCGATTACCATCCGGACTGAAGGCCACAGAGAAGACGGTGTCACTGTGGGCATCTTCAAATCGGCGCACCAACTGACCATCTGACACGCGCCACAACAGCAGCTCACCTTCGCGCGACGGCATACCGCCACCGCTGCAAAGCAGCTGACTGTCGGGACTGAAAGCCAACGCCCGCACACGAAAGACCGGCACACCCTCCGGCCCTTCAGCACGTATGGTTCGCGCCAATTTCCAGTGGGGGGTCACCGCTTCAAGCTGCACACGGGCATCGTCACCTAAGGCCGCGAGGCGACCATCCGACATGACATGCAACCGGCGCACAGCGCCTTCACGCTTTTTGCTGACCAGACCCGGCCGGCCATCGGTCACGCCGAAAGCATGCACACAACCATCTTCGGCACTCAACAACACCGCTGACCCATCGGCAGAAAACACCGCGTCCAGAATCGCGACCGAAGAAGCTCCGACCTGTTGATCTTTTTCCTTGGCTTGCGCCTCGGCGTCGGCATGGCGTTTTTTCGCGGCTTCAAGATCCGTCTTCGCAACTTCGATGGCGGCTTTGGCTCGGGCTTCAGCCTCAATTGTTTTTTCAAGTCGGCGGTCGGCACTGTCTTTATTGCGTTGGGCCAGCTCAAAAGCGGTGTTGGCTTCAGTGTCTTTCTTGGAAGCCTCCTGCATTTTTTTCTGCATCTGCTCTTGCTGTTTTTTCGCTTCAGCCATGCGTCGATCAGCTTCGTTTTTCTGCTTCTCGGCTTCCTGAAGCTGCTGCTGAGCGGTATTTTTATCATTCACCGCCGTCTTGTAGTTCTGATCTGATTCGTTGCGCTGTTTTTCAGCGCCTTGAAAAACCTGCTCGGCTTCGCCGCGCTGTTTATCCGCCTGCTGGCGACCGGCATCCATGGCTTGTTTTTGTTTATCCGCTTCAGCCAGGGCAGCGACCATCACCTGGAATGCTTTGTCTGCTTCAACCAGCTGCTTATCCGATTCGGCCTTGCGGGCTTCGGCCGCCTTGACCTCTTCGGGACTTCCAGGCAGTTTTTGCCAGACATCGCGAGCAGCATCCAATACCTTTTTCGCAGCCTGCTCGGCGGTCACCGCCTCGGCATGAGCCTTGTCAGCCTCGGCCTTCTGAGCTTCAGCGGCTTTTTTGGCTTCTGCATTGTCGCCGGCTTTCTGGATTTCATTCACGGCGGCATCCACGCGCGACTTGGCGTCGGCCTGCGTTTTCGTCGCAGCTTCGTGGGCGCCCTGAGCTTTTTTCACTTCAGCATCGGCCGCATTTTTCTCTGCCAGTTGCTTGGTGACTTGATCCAGCATGGCCACGGTCGTTTTCACGCCGGCCTGACGATCCTGCTGCGCTTTCTGAGCGGCATCATGCTTCTGACGCGTATCGGCCAACGCTTTTTCGGATTCCTGAAATTTCGCCGTAGCCTGCTGAAGGGCGGCGGTGGCTTGATCCAGCTTGCCCTTCATCTGATTCACGACATTATTCGCCTGATCAAGCTTCGCCTTGGATTCATTTTGCAGTTTGTCGCGCTGGGCCAGCTCACCCTTGGCTTTTTCGAGCGCCTGCATCATCGGCGTCAAATCAGCCGTTGCTTTCTCGAGTTGCTGATTGGCCTGCGCCACGGCGGCTTCGGCATCCTGTCGCTCTTTTAGCGCCGCTTCGTGGGCTTTTTGCTTCTCGCCCAATTCTTTTTCAGCCGTGGTGATCGCGTTTTTCGATTGCTTGATCGCTTCAGCTTCGGCCTGCTGCGACTTCTCCGAATCCTGAACGCGTTTTTCCTGATACTGCGATTCGCTCTGCAGGAATCGGGTCAATGCCCAGGCTTCGTTCTTGGCATCCAGGGCGGGAGCATCGGTTTTCAAATCAGCAATATGCTTGCCGTCTGATTTCCACAGCTTGGCCTTTTTATCCTGACCCACTGTGACAAAATATTCACGCGACGGACTCGCCACGGCCCGACTGACCTGCGCCCCGTGATTGAATTCGCGCGTCATCTTTGTGCCATTGACATCCCACAGGCGCGCCCGACCATCATCGCCGGAAGAAAGCAGTTGATTGTCATCCAGCGGTGTCATCCACAGCACTTTGCCGCCGGAACCCTTGAGCTCTGCAGGTGTCTGCTTGTCGTCCGCATTGAAATCCCACACACGGATCACATTGTCTTCAGCGGCCACCGCCACGCGATGGAGTCCGGAAAGATCCGAGAGGAGGGCTGGGCGAAGTTCAGGAGATGATCGACATTTGCGACTTCGCCGTCGGGTTGTCGCGGCAGCTCCACGGGCTGACGATCGATGTCGGAGCGGCCCGGGCACAGGATGTTGGAGACTGGCATCCGCTCGGCCGTGGGCGTGATTAGCTCGGCCTTCCAATTTCGAGTCGCAGTCTGGACCTGGAACAGTGCCATTGCCGTGGTCTGCGGCGACACGATGGTATGGAAGCCCTCGCAGCAAGACGCCGCTGACCGCGCTGGCCTGTCACCAGCTGTTCCCGCAGGAGGTCTGCAACTATGGTGAGGCGTCGATCCTGCGGTCTTCTCGCTCGCCATGGGTGGTGGCGATAGCGGCGAGGGGCACTGATCGCTGATTCACGGTCGCATCAGGCTGATCAGGGCAACCGGCATGGCTGTCCGATGGGTCGCGAGGTCTCGCCGAGCGTGGTGGAGCGGCCGTCTCGGGCGTTGGCTGCTGGAGCTTGGCGGAAACAACGCCATTATCGTGACGCCGGAGGCGGATCTTGAGCTGGCGCCGCGGGCCATCCTGTTCAGTGCCCTGGGGACTGCCGGGCAGCGATGCACCACCTCGCGCCGCATGATTGTCCATCAATCGGTACGCGATGAACTGACCAGGAACTCGACTGGAGGGGCGCCTACGGGCAGATTCGCGATCGGCAACCCGCTGGAGGGAAACGCTGGTGGGACCGCTGATCGACCCGGAGGCTGATGATGCGATGATGATCGGCCCTGGATCAGCGTTCGAACCGAGGGTGGTCGGGATCCTTTCCGGCGGAGAGCGGGTGAGCGATGAGCAGTGGCATCCGGCAGCGTATTACGTTACGCCCGTGCATCGTCCACGCTCGCCCCGACAGACCCGGATGCTGAGAGAAGAGACTTTTGCCCCGATTCTGTATGCCATGGGCTACCGTAGCCTGGAGTTGGAAGCGATCGCCCTGAGCATCCACAACGATGTCCAGCAGGGGCTCTCGTCCTGCATCATGTTCACACCGATCTGTTGGAAGCGGAGACCGTTCTGTCGTCAGTGCGGCAGCGATTGCGGCATCGCCAATGTCAACATCGGACCCAGCGGGGCCGAAATCGGCGGTGCCTTCGGCGGCGAGAAGGATACCGGAGGCGGCAGGGAGGCCGGCTCCGATGCACTTGGAAGAGCTACATGCGACGAGCAACCAACACCATCAATTACAGTCGACCGAGCTGCCGCTGGCCCAGGGAATTCGCTTCGGCGACGAGTAGACCCGGCGCTCGCCGGGCTACGCTGCGTCTCCACCGGTTTCCGGATCCGCGGGCGCCGCTAGCGGCGCCGTCTGGGCAATACCGCGCCTGCGCACCCACCGCAGCGCCACGAAGCCGCGACGCCTCCAGGGCGAGGAGCATCCCCGCCGCCTGACCCAGCGTCGGCACCTCGCCAACCACCAGAAAGCTGGCCCCCAGGGAGAGCAGAGGAATCGACGGGACGACGATGGCCGTGGCGCGGGCGAGATCCAGCCGCGCGATGGTCAGGTACCAGAGCATGGTTCCCAGGTAGCTGAGCCCGACTCCCTGCAGAGCGAGGACCGGAAGCTGCGCCGCGAACACCTCTGCGCTCGGCACCAGGTCCGGGGCCACCCAGCGCCCAGGCTGACAGGGCCACCAGGGCGCCGCCGTACACGTAGCGAGCCCCCGTGAGGAGAAAGGGCTCCACGTCCGGCAGTCCCCGAGCGTCAGCAGATGGCAGATCTGCCAGGAGAGGGGTGTGAGGAGCAGGAGTGTGACGCCGAGTGCGTCGCTCAGCCCTCCCACTCCCACGGCGAGGACGATCCCCGCCGGGAGCACGCAGGCCGCGGCGACGCGGCGCACGGTGAGACGGATGGCCCAGGAACAGCCACGCCACGATCAGCGAGTAGACAGGCTCGGTCTGGAGGCACAGCACCGCCTCGATGGTGGAGGTGCGCTACGTCCCCACGAAGAACAGGATGAAGGGGATGGCGGTGCCGAGGGCACCGAGCAGCATCAGCAGGGGCGCCGTCTCGGCGCCCCACAAGACGCCAGAAGCTCGCCTCGAACCACCCAGCATCAGCCGCTGCGGCCAGCCCGGCGAACGAGGTGGTGACCGCCGCGACGAAGATGGGATCGGCGCGATCCGTGGTGAGACGCGCCACCGCCGGAACGAAGGCACCGGCCAGAGCACAGAGGCCCGCGAAGAGGAGGCCGCTTCGCTGGGAGGTCTCGGGGATCGACACGAAGTCTCATTCGAGTGTACGAAGCGAGTCAAAGAGGAGCGAGGCCGTCTTTCGGTCGCCCCGCGGCAGTCCGGTGCTCCGGCTCCGCGGCCACCAGCATCACGACGTAGCGACCCCAGGGTTCTCCCTCGGGCTGGTAGTGCGAGACGCCGATGGCCAGACCAGACGCGGGCGGGTCAGGAAGTCCTCGGGAAATTCGAGCTGATCGAGATCCGTGACCTCGAATACCCAGCCGTTGACGGCCCGCTGGAGCACGTCGACGCTCTCCTCGATCAGCCAGCTCAAGGCCCGCTTGCGGTCCTGGCCGCTCTCGACACGGTTCGCTGCGTCGACGACGACCGTATCCAGCTCGGGTAGCCGGTCCGGTGGACCAAGGCCGCGCCCGGCGCGAGCCCGCGTGAAGCGTTCGAAGATCTCGGCCTGCATCCTCGCATGAGAGGCCTCCGAGAACATCGCGTAGGTGGCCATCAGCGCAGTCAGAGCTGGCAGGCTGCTGTCGGACTCCCCAGCGAGCGCACCGATGGCGATCTTCTCACAGCGGGGATCCATCAGCGTCTCGCGGCTCATCGGGTGGTCGAGCGCCTCGGCGAGAAGACGGCCCACATCGTTGGACGCGGATACCCAGGTGAAGCTCACCTGGCTTCGCTGAATGATCCCGTCCACCTGCCAGCCGGCCATCATCCCCAGCAGCACCAGATCCAGGAACTCCTGTTTGGTCTGGCCGAACAACGCCGAGAAGAAGTGAGGCGCCAGCTCGGAAGCCACCCGGCTCTGCTCCGGAGCCAGCTGGAGCGGAACGAATTCCGTTTCGCGGCGCAGGCGGTTTACCAGCGCCGTCATCTCCTCTGGCAGCCGCTCCAGGTCGTCAATCGGTAGCGAGGCAATCTGTGCCGGGTGCTGGTACACGTCGGCACGCTCTCCGGGTGCGCGGAAAAGGATCTCGAGCACCGACTGCATCAGAACCTTCCAGGTGGAAGCAGCGAGACCGCTACCCAGGCCTTGGAGTCTCGCGGCGCCGCTTCACACTCGAACTCGAAACGGGGAAGGGCAACCTCCGGGTTCGCAGCGCATTCCACCACCCGGATGCCGGCCTCGGTTGATCAGGACTCGCATCTGCGCCGCGGGGACCAGGTCTTCCGCGAAGGACGAAACGCCGATCCTCCCCGAGCATCGTCGCGATGGGATCCACCCGCACCTCTCGCTTGCCGGCGGCGACGATCGCGACCGGCGTAATCCTCCTGCCTCCCGAACCAGATCCCGACGAAGTGCGGCCCTCCTACCAGCTGGGCCTCGGTCACCCCTGCAAGCGTCGATCTCCACTGTTCGAAGAGGCGGTCTTCCGAGAGACTCCCGGGGGCCGATCCCACTACCTGGCCGAAGCTGACTGCCGCCGTCGGGACACCGCAGCGAGCGGCAATGAACCTGAGCAGTCCAGAGGTGGGTCGACGCCGATGCGTGAGGTGGAAGCGACCAACCTCGCGGGCCACACAATGCATCTCTTCGGTTGCGTGTGCGAGGCCCTCGCGTCGCGCCACCGCCTCGACGAGGAAGCGATCCCAGACAGTGGCAGGGGCTTTCGGCGTGGCACCGAGCCGGTCCGCCAACGGCTCCTCCAGCTCCCAGGAAGGCACGTCCAGGACCTCGACCGGGAACGGGCTCTCGGAGGGAGGCGCCCGGCGTAGCTGGTCGAGCTCCTGAGGCGTAGGAAAGCTGCCTTCTCTGCGCGCTGCGCCTGGGCGCAGGCCACCAGGATCAGAGCTGGAAGCAGGGTGGCGATGAGGAAGAGCCAGCGACGCATGAGCGGTACCCCAGCGCGAGTCCTCTACCCTTCTATCCGCTCGGCGGAGGGTCCGTCAAGGACTCCGATCGCGAAACCTGGCGTAATCGGCGAGCTTGGCCAGCGAGATGGCCACTGGCTTGCTGATCGCTCGAACCGCGTCCCGGACCTCGTCGCTGAACTCCTCTCCCCCCGTCACCCATGCTGCCGGTGATGACGGCGATCCCCTTGACTCTGCACGCCGAGCATTCCTCGACCGCCTTCCTCACCGCCCTGGGCGGGACGAGCACCAGGGCGAGGTCGATCGGCTCCGGGATCTCGGCCACCGAGGGGTAGGTCTCCACTCCAAAGATCTCTCTCTCGCGGGGATTGACCGGGTAGAGCCTCTCGAAGCCCGCTTCCAGGAACCGCTCCATGAACATCCGCCCGACCTTGCCCTCGCCACTCGATGCACCGATCAAGGCGACGGCTCGCGGGTGGAAGATGCGGCGAAGCTCGGAGAGAGCCTCCATCGTCCCGGCCTCAGTCCTTCGAGAAGCGCGGAAACAGTCCGGCCGCGTTGTTCCGTTCGGATCGCCCTTCTCTGCAGCAGCGGCGTCGAAGCCGCCGTGGTTCTCCAATCCGCTGAATCGTCTCCGCGGTCAGAAATGCCTCGCTGAGCGAACGGGGAAGTCACTCCCGAAGAGAATCTGCGCCGGATCCACCAGCTGTCTCAGACAGGGAAGGGCATATTCCGTTGCCGAGAGGGCGGTGTCGTAGTAGAGACCCTTCAGATAGGCGATCGTCCCCCCTCGGGATGTTTCCCGATACCAGCGGGTTGTCGTCCGCAAGTGCGATTCGGCCCGCGACATACGGAACGGCTCCACCGGCGTGGGAGAGGATCAGCCGAATGTCGCGATGACGCTCCAGACAGCCGCTCAAGACCAGGTTGGTCGCCGCCCGCGTGGTGTCGAAGACGAACTCGATCAGGGGAGCCGGAAAGACCAGCTCGGGCACGTCGCTTCCGGGGGGAATGTTCGGATGGGTCCAGACCACCGCTTTCCTGCGATCGAGTTCCTCGAAGAGCGGCTCGAAAGCCGCATCACCCAGGTACTTGTTTCCGATGCTGGTCAGCAGGACCACTCCGTCCAGCTTCAGCGTGTCGAGCGCGTACTCCAGCTCCCGTAACGCCTCGTCCACGTCCGGCAGAGGCAGGACCGCCAGAGCTCCGAAACGTCCAGGGTAGTCATTCACCAGTCGGGCGGAGAACTCATTGCAGCGTCGCGCCAGATCGCGGGCGAAGGCATCATCGCCGAAGTAGACACCGGGCGCGGAAAGCGAGGTGATCGCCGTGGCGATGCCGTTCTGGTCCATCACCTCCAGGCTGGTCTCCGGAGACCAGTCTGGAAAGGGGAACCTTCCCGGTGTGTGGATCCCGATCTCAGCCAGCGCTTCGACGTATTCCCTGGGTACGATGTGGTGATGAACATCGAGGCGTCCGCCAGCAGACGAGACCGACTGCAGAAGATTGTAGATCATGACCGGCTTGAAGACGTTCAGCTCGAAATTGCCCGACGCTGCCGCCGAACGTTGATCGCCACGTCGTTGCCCATCACCTGGCGGCACACCATGGTCAGGGCCTCGCACTGGGTCGGGTTGACCTTGCCCGGCATGATGGAGCTGCCCGGTTCGTTTTCGGGAAGGATGAGCTCACCGAAGCCGCAGCGGGGACCACTCGCGAGCCAGCGAACGTCGTTGGCGATCTTCATCAGCGAGCAGGCGATGGTCTTGAGGACGCCGGAGGCTTCCACAATCGCGTCGTGGGCGGCCAGGGCCTCGAACTTGTTGGGCGCGGTGACGAACGGCTGACTGGTGATTTCGCCGATCTTCGCCGCGACCATTTCGGCAAATCCGGATGCGTGTTGAGGCCCGTGCCGACCGCCGTGCCGCCCGGCGCCAGCTCGCACAGCCGCGGCAGCGCGCCTTGATGCCTTGCATGGCGTTGTCGATCTGCGCGACGTAGCCGGAAAATTCCTGCCCCAGCGTCAGCGGCGTGGCGTCCATCAGGTGGGTCCGGCCGATCTTGATGATGTCCTTGAAAGCTTCCCCTTTTTGATCCAGCGCCTCGCGCAGGCCCTTGATGGCGGGAATGAGGCGTTCGTGGATCCGTTCCACTGCCGCGATGTGCATGGCAGTGGGGAAGGTGTCATTGGAAGACTGGCCCCGGTTGACGTCGTCGTTCGGGTGCACTGGGTCCTTGCTTCCCATCTTGCCGCCGGCAATTTCAATGGCGCGGTTGGCGATGACCTCGTTGGTGTTCATGTTGGACTGGGTGCCGGAGCCGGTCTGCCAGACCACCAGCGGGAAGTGGTCATCCAGCTTGCCATCGGTGCGACTTCGTCGGCGGCCTGGCAGATCAGGTCGCACTTGTGCCTTTCGGCCAGCAGCCCCAGCTGAAATTCGCGAGGGCCGCGGCTCTTGAGGACTTCGAACTCCTGGATGACCTCGGACGGCATGCGCTCGGTTCCGATCCGGAAGTTCAGCAAGGAGCGCGCCGTCCGGGCGCCGTAGTACTTGTCATGTACCCCGAGCTGACCCATCGAGTCGGTTTCGATACGAGTCGCCATGGGTTCTCCTTCGATGTGCGGCCCGGTGTCAACCAGCGGTCTGGCGAGACCCGGCCTGCTCCTCACTCGTAGAAGGTGCGGGCGATCATCTGGTCGTAGAAGGCGAGCTTCTCCAGCGGCAGACCCCAGCCGGGCGGCGTGAGCCAGAGGGAGTCGGCGACGCTCCAGGCGCGCTCGACCTTCTCGCGAACCTCGTCGGCGTCTCCGCACAGCGCGAAGGTGCGAACCATCTCGTCCGGAACGAACTCGGCCGTATTGACGCTCTCCCCTCGCTCCACCCGCTCGTACAGGCGGCGCACCTCCTCCCCGAAGCCGTGCGCTTCGAAGAAGGGCTCGTACTCCCGCGCACTCGCGTAGAAGGCGACGGTGGTGCGCGCGTCCTCGATCGCCTCGCGCCGGTCGGGGTTGATGGCGACGAAGAACGCGAGGTTCACGTGCACGTCCTCGCGCCGCCTTCCGCCCTTTTCCAGGCCCGCCTTGACGTCCTGCTCCACCCGTTCCAGCGCCCAGTC
>CALOAZ010000164.1:0-6632 GCA_942491355.1 uncultured Phycisphaeraceae bacterium | reverse complement strand
TCTGCGTGATCATGCGTGGGCCGTGGCGGGAATGGATTCGATGGGGCGTGTTGTATTGATCATCGTTGCGTCGTCGCGTGGATATGTTTTCCAGAATGGAAGTGCGGCGCACGATTTGGCCTGTGAGCGCATTCACGGAAAGATGTTCGTCCTTGTGAAACAGATGCACTTCGTCCTGACGCACGCTGAAACTCATCGTGGCCATGAAGCCGTCGAGCGGGAGTGTCCACAAGGTGGCGCCATCGCGCAGATCGATTAGTGAAATGCCGTCGGGTTTTTCGGGTGGGCCATGGCCGCCGCCGCGCCCGACAATGGCGACGCGCCGGCCGTCACCGAGTTGTTGTGGCAAGATGGCGCAGCCCATGTTCACGCCGCATCGGCTGGTCCAGATCATGTTGCCAGTGGCCATGTCGAGGGCCTGAAGCTGCGTCCACATTTCGATCGGCGCGTCGGCATATTTGTGCGGAAAGTTGCCATCGGGATCGGGCGGATAAATTTGCCGCGTGAAGACGATTTTTCCATCGACAAGAAACGGCAATGTGCGCCCTGCGACCAGAAAGTCTCGGGTCCAGAGGGAACGGCCTTCGAGATCGAAACAAGCGATCGTGCCCGAGGCATTGATGAAGGCCACGCGCTGCCCGTCGCAGGTGGCCGCCGGCGAGCTGCTGTCGCTGAAACACCCGGAGAGGCGCAGTGGATATTTTCCTGGGATGTCGCGCTGCCAAAGGATTTTTCCCGTGGCCATATCGCAGCACCATGCGATCACATCCTGTCCCAGACTCGCGTCGGCCTCGACCGGTTTCATCGTGGTGAAAAACACGCGACCCGCGGTCACCACGGGCGTACTCTGGCCGGTTTCGGGCAGTTCGCGTTGCCATGCGACACCGCGATGAAGGGCGACGCTCCAATGCGTGGGCGCGCTTTCGGTGGCGAGCATGTCGCCGGAGGGACCTGCGGCTTGCGGCCAATCACCCGCCGACGCAATGCCGCCGGTCAGGCCGATCAGAAAGAGACTAAATCGAAGTGTTTTCATGAGTGTCATGGGTTGAAGCTCCTAGGAGCTGTCAGGCAGGACCCGGGCGAGGACTCCAATCATACGTTTTCACCGCGTGTTTTGATGCACCGCGCGTGGGGATTGAGGCCAAAAGCGGAGGCGGTCTGAAATGGCGGGTTTTGGATCGTTCATGCAAATTCTGTATTCTTTGTCTCCGTTTCGCGTTTCGTTCACGAAGGATCTGGCATGGCTCGCATCAACGACAACTTACCTTCAAACTCACCGCCGGCTACCTGTTCCCCGAAATCTGCTCGCCGCGTGGACGCGTTTCCAGCCGGTGATCGAACCTCGACGCCAAGGTCATTTCGACTGGGGATCGGCGATGTGACCGTGCCGTGCCGCTGCCCCCGACCGTGGTCGCGTAGCTATGCACGCCGCAGTCGACGAGTTGGGCGATCGAGCCACTCTGTCAAAGGCTACGGCCCTGAGCAGGGTTATCCTTTTCTGCGTGAAGCCATTGCAAAGCAGGATTATCAATCGCGCGGCTGCAACGTCGAGGCCGATGAAATCTTCATCTCCGACGGCAGCAAGTGCGACACCGGTAATGTTCTGGACATTCTCGGCGATGGCAATGTCATTGCCGTGCAGGATCCGGTTTATCCGGTGTATGTCGACACGAATGTGATGGCGGGTAATACAGGTGTGGCCGATGACAAAGGGCGCTACGGCAATCTGGTGTACCTGCCATGCACGGCGGAGAATGACTTCACGCCGGTGATCCCGAAGCAGAAGGTTGATGTGATCTATCTGTGTTACCCGAATAATCCGACGGGTGCGGTGGCCACAAAAGAGACACTCAAGTCCTGGGTCGATTACGCAAAATCAAACGGCGCGCTGATCCTGTTCGATGCGGCTTACGAAGCCTTCATCACCGATCCGACCCTTCCGCACAGCATCTATGAAATCGAAGGCGCGCGGGACTGCGCCATGGAGTTCCGTTCGTTCAGTAAGAATGCGGGATTTACCGGCGTGCGCTGCGGTCTGACGGTGGTGCCCAAGTCATTGCAGGGTGTGGCGGCCACCGGTGACAAGGTGGCGTTGCATGGATTGTGGAATCGGCGCCAATCCACCAAATTCAATGGTGCTTCTTATGTGGTGCAGCGCGGCGCTGCGGCGGCTTATACGCCTGAAGGTCAGGCGCAGATCCGATCGCTGATCGATTTTTACATGGGCAACGCCGAGGTCGTGCGTGAATCGCTCGGTGCATTGGGGATCGAGTGCTTCGGCGGTGTGAATGCGCCGTATGTGTGGATCAAGACGCCGGCAGGGCTTGGCAGTTGGGCCTTCTTCGACAAGCTGTTGAACGAAGCGCATGTGGTGGGCACGCCCGGCGCAGGTTTCGGGGCTGCGGGCGAAGGTTACTTCCGCATCAGTGCTTTCAACAGCCGCACAAATGTCGAGCAGGCGATGGAGCGTATCAAGCAGCGCATCTCACTCTAAGTTTCATGCGCGTGGTAGTGTCAGCGTGAAGGTGGCGCCGGGTTGGCCGTCGGCACGGCTGCGGCAGGCGAGGCGACCATCGAATCGTTCGGCGATCTGTCGGGCGATGGCAAGTCCGAGACCGAATCCCTGTTGGTCGTCGGTGATGGTGCGTGCGGCATCCAGGCGCACCAATGGTTCGAAGATACGCTGGCGATCCGCTTCGGCCACGCCCGGGCCATGATCCGAAATGCAAAACGTGATTTGTCGGGGCTCGACTTCCAGCGTCATTTCAGGCGGCGTCGCGTTGCCGCCGTATCGGCGGGCATTGTCGATCAGGTTGTTCAGGGCGATCAGCAGAAGCGAGGCTTCGCCGTGTATTTCGAGAGAGTGATGGGTGGTATCGGCAGGCAGTGCCAGGTCCGGGTGTTGTGATCGCACGCTCTGAATGATCGCCGCCGGTGTGGTGGTGGGCGTGCCGGCCGTCATCGGGCGGGATAGCAGCAGGAGCGATTCGATGAGCGACTGCAGGCGATCCACATCTTCGAGCGACTGATTCAGCACCTCGCGGTATTCGGTCGTATCACGCTGTTTGCGCAAGGCAACTTCGATCCCCATGCGCATCTGTGCCAGCGGCGTGCGCAGTTCGTGAGCGGCGCTGGCGGCAAAAAGGCGTTCGCGCGCGATGCCCTCAGCCAGTCGATGAATCATGCCGTTGAGCGATTCTTCAAGGGCGCGATATTCCGGAGCCGTGCCGCCGCTGTGGACGTTTGCATGGCTGGTTTCTGCGTTGATGGCATGCGCGGCATCGGCGATCCGGCTGAGCGGTTTGAGTTGCCATCGAATCAACAGAACCACTGCCAGACTGAAACATAAAAATGCGGCGGGGCCGAACAGAAACAGGCGACGGCGCGTGCGGTCGAGATCGGCCGACATGGCACGGGTCGAAGTACCGGCTCGCAGCGTGAGTTTCGCGCCGGAAGATTTTGACGTGGCCTTGATGTTCAGGGGAATGGAGATCCAGCGAATATCCGGATCTGACGCGCCTTGCACGGCGGATTGCCAGAGGGGCTTGTCTGTTTTGTCGTGAATCGCCCAGAATTCCGCCGCAGCGGAAGCCTCACGCTGGGGTTCGAATTCCAGGTCGGTTTCATCCATTTCAATGGACGCTTCGATCCACGAGAGTCGGGCATGCAATTGGCGATTGATGGCGGCCTCGTGTTCTGACCGGATGGCGTTGTAAAACAACCACGACGCGCTGGAGCCCAGCGTCAGCAGTGCGGCAAGCATCAACAGGGACAGGCGTAGTGGGAGCGACAGGAATCGGTTCCTTACACGGGGGTTCCAAGGATGTAGCCGCGACCGCGCACGGTATGGATCACGCGCGAGCCGCCATCGTCTTCCAGTTTGTTGCGCAGGTAATTGATGTACACATCCAAAACGTTCGACGTGCCGTCAAAGTCGGATGCCCAGACGCTCTCATAAAGGCGTGATCGCGTCATGACCTGTTCCTGGTGCGAGAGCAGCACGCGCAGCAGGCCGAATTCGCGTGCGGAAAGATTGATGGTTTTTCCATTGCGTGTGACGCGCCCCTCGATGGGATTCAGTTCGATGTCGTCGTGGCGCAGAATGGCTTGGGCGCGGGCGCCGGGACGCCGCATCACCGCACGCAGGCGGGCGAGCAGTTCCTCGAAGCGAAAAGGCTTGACCAGATAATCGTCGGCACCGCCGTCGAGACCTGCGATGCGGTCTTCGAGTGTGTCGCGGGCGGTGATCATGATGACCGGCACGTCGGACCGTTTTTCGCGCAGGCGTCGGATCAGCGCCAGGCCGTCGAGGCCGGGTAGATTGAGATCGAGCAGGACGGCGTCGTATTCGCCCGATACCGCCATGTGCAAGCCGCCGGGGCCGTCATGTTCGACATCGACGGCATAGCATTCCTCGGCAAGACCTTTGCGAAGGGTTTGTGCCATGCGCGGCGAATCTTCGATCACAAGCACTTTCATGGGGCGAGGGCTCGGCGCAAAAAAAGAGATCGCCGGCTTTCGTCGGCGATCTCTGAGGAATCAGAAATTATTTATCGTCATCGTCGTCATCATCATCGGCGTCTTCTTGTTCGACTTTGATGAGTTTGCCGTCGGCGCTGACTGAGATTTCATACTTCACGCCGTTGGCTTCGCCTTCGATTTCATAAATGACCTGGCCGTTTTTGGTTTCCTTCTCGGCTTCTTTTGCCACAAACCCCGAGACCGCATTGCGGGCGGTCTGAAGCACCTGCTTCGGCAAGTCACGCAGCGCGACTTTCTCCTCGTGCTCATCTTCGGCCTGAAGGCCGGGGGTGATCACCATCATCGCGAGGCACAGGGGGATCAGTTTGAGAATCAGAGGGTAGCGCATGGGTGGCTCCTTTGGGTTTTGGAGGCATGAAGCCCGACGCCCGTCGGCGACTCATGCGATCCTTTCCCGCATATCAAAGCAGGATAGGCTTAAATGCTGCTGAGAACGGCATTAGCGTTTTCTAATTTTTGCCGAATCATCGAAGGACTCATGTGGGGGACTGATTTTTAGATCGATATGCCAGGCCGGCATCTGGAATGCCAGTGGAATCACAGTGGCTTCCGGTTATTCTAAAACGCAGCGATCACGCATCAGGACCGTTGAACTGTGAATACGCCACTGGCCATGACGGGTCCGGATACGCCGCCGCCGACGCAGGGTGGCCGTATCTCCTTGAAAGACAAGGCATACGAAGTCATCAAGCATCGGATCCTTTCCGGTGAGATCGAACCCGGCTCATTGCTGTCTGAGCGTCAGGTCGCCCAGTGGCTCGACATGAGTAAGACCCCGATTCAGGCGGCCTTCCATCGGCTGGAGATGGATGGCCTGGTCAGTGTGGCCCCGCAGCAGGGGGTGCGTGTGCGGGACCTTTCGGTCGCTGAATCGGTCGATCACTTCGAATTGCGCATGGCGCTCGAAACCTGGATCGTGCGCACGCTCGCGGGTCGTTTGACCGAAGCGCAGGCGCTTCAATTACGCGAACATCTTCAGCAGCAGTGGGTCACGGTGGAGCAGCGCGATATCGCCCGCAATGTGGAACTCGATCGCGCATTTCATCTGTTGATGTGTTCCATGCTCGGCAATCGGGAGATCGAGCGGGTGATGTGGCAGTTGCGTGACAAGATTCATCGCGTGGTTTCGAACGTGCATCAGCGCAGCGCCGAGCGTCTGGAGCAGATTTACCCGGAGCATGTGGCGATCGTCGATGCACTGATTGCCGGTGATGGCGATCGCGCCGCAGCACTGGTCGCCGAGCATATCGAAATCAGCAAGCGCTACCTGCTCTCGCCGCATCCGCGCTGAGGTTTCACTCATTTTTCTTTTCAGACGATCATTCTGACGAACCGGTGGTTCCAGTATGATATGTGCCATGTCGATGCGCGAACTCAAAGGCGTTTATCTGGCCGATACGGCTCGCGTGCTTGGCGAGGTCAGGCTCGGCGACAAGGTCAGTGTGTGGTATGGCGTATCCATTCGTGGCGATGTCGCTCCGATCGTGATCGGTCGCGGTACCAATATTCAGGATAATGCCGTCATCCATTGCGATAGCGGCGTGCCCAATACCATCGGCACGAGTGTGACCATCGGTCATGGCGCGATCGTGCATGGCATGGCCGTCGGAGATGGCACGCTGATCGGCATGGGCGCGAAGGTGATGGGTGGAACCAAGATCGGTGCGCGATGTCTGATCGCCGCCGGAGCCCTGGTGCCGCCGAACATGGAAGTGCCGAATGACTCAGTGGTGATGGGTGTGCCTGGGCGCATCATGCGTGAAACCAATGCTCAGGAAAAAGAATACCTCGCCTGGCTGGCGCCGCACTATCGTCGTCTTGCCGAGCGGCATGCTCTTGGTAAGGACGACACGGTGCGCCCCTGGAAAGGCAACGCCTGATCGTGGCGCCGATCGCCATCACAGACTGGCATGACGCGCGTCTGGATCCTTATCGTCAACTCAAAGACGGCTTGTTCAAGCGGCAGGGGCGGTTCATCTGCGAATCGCGTGTGTTGGTCGAACGCTTGTTTGCTGCGGGCCTGAAGGCGGAATCCATTCTCACGGATGAGCGTCGCGTTGCAGAGATTGCGCCGCATGTGCCCGATGCGG